>NZ_JAMYVA010000056.1:0-31577 GCF_040323505.1 Mesorhizobium sp. M0040 | reverse complement strand
AGACGATGAAGGTCGAAGCCGTCTATCCGATGGCCTACGAAACCTTCGCCGACGTCGCTGAGGACCTTCCCCGCTTCATTGATGAGGTTTACAACACCCGCCGGTTGCACTCAGCACTCGGCTATCTCAGCCCGCAACAGTTCGAGGACCAACACGCCCGGCAGATGGTCAAAACTGCGGCTTGACCCTGTCCGGTCCGAGGGGCGCACTCCAGTTTGGCGATCAAAATGGCACTGATCACCGCTGGCCCATCCTTTGTATTCTCGGCGGCGCGCACAAGATGGCGAGGATGAAGACGCCGAACCACCTCATTGAGGGAAAGCGACGCCTTTGCGAGAACCAAACTTCCCCAGAAGGCTTCATCATCGTCTCGGGCATTCCCGACAGTCCAATCCAAGGCGATCAACTCGGCAGCCGCCGCAGGCGCATCGGATTTAGCCAAAATCTCCAGTTCGGGCGCTCGGCAATGCGGAGATGATTGTCTCAGGCGCTCCAGCAATGCAGTGCGCAGGGCATTGGTCAAATCCACACCCGTGGCAGCCACCAAAAAGAGCGCACTTCGCAATCGATTTCGTTCGAGGCCGCCATGAATAGCTTTCGCCAATGCATCGAGCCCAGTGGCACTCGGAATGCTGAACGTCAGCGCCAAATCACGATAGATAACTTGCGACGGTTCCAAGCTCAGGAGCAGGCTAATCTGCTCGTCGCCGTCCTTTGCCAACAAAAATTGGGCCGCCATCCGCAGACTCGCGCTATCCGGATCGTCTCCAGGTATCGACATAAGCGGCACAAGGTCGGCTGCATCAAGTACCGACATTTCCATGATGATAACAAACATGGCTCTTTCCGGCGACACTTGGCCGGCCGCGACGTGACCCGAAAGTCGGCGCGTAATGGCTGCTCTATCATCGCGCGCTGCCCGGGCCAAAACGGGCATCCAATGCTCTAATGCAAGGGATTCGGAAGTGTGGCCCCTTGATTGATAGATTGCCGTAACGTCGAGATTTCTTGCAAAATCCGTGACCTCGCGAACAAGGCTTTCCGGTAGTCTCATCTTAGGATGGAGTAGCCAGTCCCGCGCATATGACAAGCGAACATGAGGTTTTTCGGTTTGGTCGGCGACCTTCTGAATGGCTTCCTCGACGGTTGCCGGTCTTTCCCATACTGAAATTGTTTTGATTAACTCTTGTCGTTCGTCTCTAAGCCCAGATTTGTCAAAGGCGTCTGCAACGACGGTCATGGCCTGAGGCGTCCCAATTGCCCATCCAAGTGAACCTGCGGCATGCGCCATCAGAATGTCATTGCCCAAGGTGAAAGATTGCGCTTGTGACAACGCTTGATCGACTAGGGCGATCTCGGAGGGTTCGGCACCGCGCAGCAGCGCTGCGATATATTTATCGTCATGGTCTCCGTACCGAACAGACCCGGCTATGGACCAAACCCTTATCAAAGGCATCAGGTCATCACGACTGTGAAAAGCAAGAACGCTAACGGCGTAGCCAAAGGCGTGCGATCCATCAGGCTCTTCGCCATCTGCTATGGTGAGAGTTTCATCGGCCTCCTTGAACGGTTTATTCAAAACCAAGCGATCGCCGAGGCGTTTGCGCAGTCGCTCAAGTCGCTTTTCACGCAAAGCAGACCGGTCGTCTGTTTGCCCCAAGAATGGCCACTCCATTAGACCGATCAAGCCGGCCCAATGACGAGCACGTTCAATCAGTGCTACCCTCAATTCGCTCGCACCAGTGAGGGGTCTAATAATATAAGCAAGGCGTTCGGACGCCTCTGCGTCGCCTGCGAACCAGACGTATTCGGCGACATCCACAAGAGCTGTGTTTATGCGCCGTGAAATAGCAAGAATGTCGTCTTCGTGTTCGTCGGAAAGGTTTGGCCTATCGAGCCAAAGGGCGAATATCGCGGCTTGGGCTGCTCTCCTACCGTCCGCTAATGCGGCGGCCCAACTGGCAACTCGAAGCACTTCACAATCGAATGAGGCCCCGCCCCACGGCTCTATCCAGCTTCGAACTTCACTGACAATCTGTCCAATCGTCCAATCCGCAGGAAGTTCTAGCGCTCGGCGCCAGAGATCCCAGCCAAGTGCAAATGCCGCGAATGACAATGTTAGACGGGTATCTTCCCCGGACCGTTCGGCAAGCCCGCCGTCAACCAGTTCCGTAAGTGTTTGCAAGACGCGCTCTGGATTGTCCGCAAAAGGGTTTGCGTTCCGGACGGCGTGATGTAGGTCAGCCGTCGCTATTCGCGAAGGATTCGGCGATGCCTTATCGATTGCCTTTGCAACTTGCCGGAGTGCTTCCTTGAAATCGGGTTCCGCAAGGATGTCACGGTTTCGTGCCAGGCGGTCTTTCCAGTCCTCCCAATACAAGCGAGCTGGCGTGAACTCGCCCACTTTTTCAAGCTCTTCACGGTATCGGAGTGCTAGGTCGAAAAGTCGCGGACGGCGTAGCAATTCCGTCATTTCATCGGATAAAGAGGATCGGGGAATTTTGTGGTTCTTAAGACCTCGGTCGAGTTCCGCGTCTGCGAAGAGGCCTATACGGATAACCTGCGGTTTCTGGCTCAGTCCAACAAACTCATTGAAATCGTGCTCGAACGCATAGGGACGACACGTAGCAAGAACACGAACGCGCTGGCGATAGGGTTCGTCTTGCAGTCGCGTCAGCAACTCGGTCCAATCGCTCTTTCGTCGTTCGTTGAGACCGTCAAGAAAAAGTGTCACGATAGGGGCTTGGATATCGTCATAACTGAGCAACATCTCGGCTTTCTTGACCCATTCCGCAGGGGAGCGACCCAACATCATGCTGAGCGCGCAACTCATGAGTGTTATGGGGTCTTTCGAAACGGAAACCGCTTTGGTAACCGGAAGCAAGAGGGTCTCAGAGGCATTCTCCAAAAGCCAATGAAGAGCGGAGAGAGTCTTGCCAACTCCTTCGTCGCCGACAAAAAAGCAGGGATTTCCCTTTGTCGCCGCGGCTTTAATGCTTGCGCTGTTAGCATCGACCACATCACGGCGAACGAATTCGGCCCACGGGTCACCCAACCGTCCAGGGGCGGGTCTAGCCCTGAGGCGACGGACCAGTTTCTGCGGTTCCGACATCGTCTCTCGCCACCAGGCATCGACTGCCGCACGCAACGTCGCAAGCGTGAAATCGGGTCCCGAGAGTTTTTGGCGAAGCTCAAGAGCCCGCCCAGAGAAATTTGGCTCCCGTCTAAGGCGGTCGATTGCGGCTTGGGCTTCTGCCGGAAGCCGTAGGGCAGCGGCCTTTGGCGCCATAGCAATCAGTTGGACAAGGTCTGAGCCGCCCGTGGGCGGAGCGTCGAGCGTGAGAAGGCCGATTGCTTTTTCTTCCGCCTCGCGGCGGAGTGCTCGTTCAAGTTGCTCTGGGACAGGCCGACTAGCAGCGAGCACCCAAAGATCAGGTTTCGGCTCACGATGGGTCGCTTCAACGAAGCCACCGAGTACATTGCGCTGATTTAAAGAAGTAGTGTCTCGATAGAGCTTGGCTTCGAAAACCGTTTCAAACGGGCCTCGTGCACTTCCGTCACCCCCGTACTGGCTTCCGCTTCGCGAACAAAAGAAGCGTCTCCCACAGATTTCTGACAGCGCCTCGCCTACAAGATTCTCGAATTCGCTGTCTACTATGCTTTGCATATGCCGAAGCAGAACTTCTTCATCGAGCGGCCTTTTCGTTGCCCCGCGTTTCTTCCGGCTAGCCATTTTCTTCATCTTTCCCGCCAATATTTCGGAATAGATATCTGCATAGCATCTTACAAAGCAAGGCATCCTGTCCGGTCCGAGGGGCGCACTCCACGTTTCGATGACCCGTGTGCCTCCGAAGATCCGCAACTCATGTGGGGCGCGTTCGCAAAGGGAAATGGCGCGCGTCTGCAGTTCCAGATTCACCCTGGTGTGGCAGAACTTCGCCCGATCCACTATGAACGAAGCGGCTCGGTCACCGTCCTACGAGAGATCAACGACGCCCTGGCGGCCGGAGAGCCGCCGTTCAATCCTTGGACCATCTCCAGGATCGGCGCCTTCTATCTGAAGTCCACTGTGGTCATCGAAGACGAGGTCCGCTTGCTCGTTAAGCGTCATCAGGGTGGTGTCGATCTGACTTGCAGTGACGGTGCATTCCGGTATTGGCCAATTCCAATCGGAGAACCAAACCCGGTATGCCAACTAGACTTGGCGGAGGTGCATATAGCACCAGGAGCCGATCGGGCAGCGATCGAAGCTATTTTCAGAACAGCCGGTTTTCTGGAGTCGCCGTCGCTGGACCCTAACTCATTTATTGGCAACGAGGTGGTGGTTGTTCGCACCTTGCTGCCATAGCAGATACGCTCACTTGACCAATCTGCCCGAGCACCCCGACGACGCCGCAAGAACAGCAGTCTCTGATTGACCTCGCCACCGAGCTGTCCAGACTCTACGGATTCGCCCGCCAGATGAACGAGATGGTTGGTCCACCACGATCACTGCGGCTGAGGTCAGGGACAACCGGGCAGGTCGCAGGGGCGGCCAGCTACTAACGCGAGCTCTCAGCTCATCGAATACATCGGCCTGCCCGCACTTGGCGTGCTACCGGTGCCCCTGTTCCGGATGGTCGCACCATACGCCGAAAATCGCTCATCTCCAGCGGGGATCGGATGGCACCGTCATGATCATACCCGCTGGCATGGAGCTGCGCCAAACGCCGGCATCGATCTTGTCGGTCTTAATCCTGGCATGGGCGATCGCCTTCACCTGCATCGGGTTGGCGACAATCACCCGGCCGACATAGGGCGACAGAACCCGCACCACCGCCATGGCGTTGCCCGTGGCCTCGACGACAACCTCATCCGTCCGTCGCAAATTGCGGCCGAACCCTTCCAGTCCCGAGCGGGTCATGTCGAGCCGTTCGTGATGGCGCAGCCGGCCGTCTTCCCAAACCACCACCTCCGCAAAGGTGCGGTGGATGTCCATTCCAATCACACGTCTCATCGGCTCCCTCTCCTCAACAATCGGGAGCCAGCGGGCGACGCGACACCTACGGATCCGCGCTCTCGGCGCAACCGGGCAGGTCGCAGGGGCGGCCAGCTACTAACGCGAGCTCGCAGCTCATCGAATACATCGGCCTGCCTGCACTTGGCGTGCTCCCGGTGCCCCTGTCCCGGATGGTCGCACCATACGCCGAAAATCGCTCATCTCCAGCGGGGATCGGATGGCACCGTCATGATCATACCGGTTACCAACATGCTGGAGCGGCTGAACCAGGAGATCAAGCGGCGCACCCTGGTCGTTCGCATCTTCCCCAACCCGCGGAGCTGTCTGCGGCTGGTTCGGGCATTAGCGGTGGAGATCCACGAGAACTGGCTCGAGGCGACCCGCTACCTCAACATGGATCATCTGCGCGAGCACAAGAAGCAGAGCCTGAGGGCCTTGGCCGCCTGAGCACCGTCATGTGTCCGCCGCTCCGCTAAACACGGGAGCTGCGCGGCGGACACGCCGACGTCACCGCAATGCCACGCCATTTTGCAGAACTTGACGCACACAACTGACTACGAACTACTTGGCCAGGAAGAAGATCGGTTTGAAAGGGAATCTTCCTTCGTCATCTTTGCATCACGGCGATCAGTGTGCTCGAGATTGACCGCTGCAAGCCGGGAGCAAGAGCGGCTGGGCAAACGTTGCAACAGATCCTTCAAGGAAATTCATAGACTCTTAGCAACTCCGGTTCGCTGTGAATGGTAGGCTTATTGCAACGTCTGAGGTCAGTGGGGTCCAAACCGTGCGCCGCTTATTCTTCGACCCGCTGAAGCTAAAGCCAATCGCAAGAAGAGCGCCCATCTTGTTTGTTCGACACAGCCATATCGGCTCAAAACAGTATCTTCACGGCCACCAAGATTGTCCGGTCGCTGGACAACGAACCATATAATTTGGTTCGAAAGCTGCAACATCTGTGGAGAACGCGAAATGACAAATTCAGTAGGACGAGTGCCCCGGCTTTCCATGTGGCTTGGTCCTGACCCATGATGACACTGGTCAGTCGCCTACGCACGGCAGCGCATTTTGATCGCCTTCGAATCCTGGGCCTTTGCGCGCATGCGGACCTAACTGTCTGCGAGCTAGCGGAGATTCTGGGCGTGCGTCGCGAGCGGGTTGTGCGACACGTCCGGCTGCTCGCCAGAGCCGACTTTCTTTACTGAACGAACAACGTCCGTGGTGCTCGTACCATCTCAAAGCACGAGGTAAGGACGGCGGGCTGGTTCAATTGTTGGTTGATCTCCTGCCCCACGGCGATGGCTATCACAAACGAGACCTTCAACGGCTCGAAGCGAAACAAGACGCGCCGTCGAAGGGGATCGCATGCTTGACCGTGAAATAGATCAGTCCAATTGGAGCGCGAAACCACCATGGACAACTCCGCCGACGGCGCCATCGCGCCGCCCGACACTTACGGACGGTCTCGCTTGGCGGCGGTTGATTGCCGCGTTCACGAACTGCTTCTAAGACAGGAGCGGCAGGAGCGGACGACGCTCAAACTGATCGCATCTGAGAACTTTGCCTCCTCGGCCGTGCTGGAAGCGACCGGTTCGATTTTCACGAACAAGTACGCCGAGGGGTACGCCGCTGCGCGCTACTACGCGGGAAACGAGATCGTCGATGAGCTTGAAACCCTCGCCATTGAGCGCTTGAAAACATTATTTGGCAACGAACACGCCAACGTCCAGCCTTATTCCGGCTCGCCGGCCAATCAGGCCGTCTACCGCGCGCTTTTGAGCCCCGGTGACAAGGTCATGGGCTTGCCCCTTCCGGAAGGGGGCCATCTGAGTCATGGTTGGGCCATCAACTTTTCCGGGACTGACTATCAACGCTTCCCTTATGGGCTGCACGAAAAGACGCAGCAAATTGACTATGACCGCGTGGGCGAGACAGCCAAGCGGGAACGGCCGCGGCTCATTTGGGTCCGCGGGACTGCTTATCCGCGTGTCTTTGACTACGCGGCAATTGCAGAAATCGCTCTGGAGGCGAACTCCTATCTCGTGGCCGACATAGCGCACATCAGTGGCCTGATTGTCGCTGGAGCGCATCCGAATCCCGTACCCCATTGCGACGTCGTCAGCAGCACGTCTCACAAGTCGATCCGCGGTCCTTGTGGTGGCTTCATTTTGTTAAGGAATGAAGATCGTTATCAAGCGCTGTATCATTCGAAGGGCAAATACAATCTCGCCAGACGAATAGATCGCGCTGTCTTCCCTCAACTGCAAGGCGGCCCCCATATGAATGTTATCGCGGCGTTAGCTGTCGCTTTGCGGGAAGCCGCGGACCCGTCCTTCCGCAGTTACGGCCGACAGATTGTCAAAAATGCCAAGGCTCTGGCCCAGGCGCTTCTGGACCGAGGTTATGACCTGGTCACCCGGGGCACTGACAATCACATGCTGATCCTTGATCTTCGCGATCCACCACTATCAGGCAAGGCCTATGCCGAGCGGTTAGCGAAGGCAGGCATCGTTACGAACTTTAATATGGTGCCGGGCGAGCCGCGCCATCCTGCGGTCACAAGCGGAATTCGCCTGGGGGCGCCAGCAGTGACATCAATGGGCATGCGCGATGTGGAAACGGTGCAAATTGCTGGCTTCATTGACTCCGTCCTCCGGCGAGCCAGACGACGAAGATCTCCATGCCTGCGTGCGAAGAGACGTTGCCGACTTGTGCGCTGCGTTCGAGGTCCCGGGCATCGCCGACAGATAAGGTGGGCTAAGCAAAATGCCCCATACAACTCCAACACCCGAAGCGAGACATTTCATGGCTAGGCAGTTCGTGTTCTCTTCCGAATCGGTTGGCGCGGGACACCCGGATAAGTTGGCCGACAACATCTCGGATGCCATCCTCGATGCCATCCTCCGCACCGATCCCAAGGCGCGCGTCGCCTGTGAAGCGTTGGTAAAATCAGGGATGGTCGTTCTGGCTGGCGAGATTACCAGCGATGCGCAGGTGGATTATAGCCAAGTTGCGCGCGATACGATTCTCGATATTGGATACGACGATGAGGCCGTCGGCTTTGACGGCCGGCGTTGCTCCGTCATTCATGCACTCACCGAGCAATCGCCCGACATTAGCCAGGGCGTTGACGAGGGACGAGGGCAGGACCTCCAACAGGGAGCGGGAGATCAGGGCCTCATGTTCGGCTACGCATGCCGCGAAACCGATACTCTGATGCCTTTGCCGATCCAGCTCGCTCATCGCTTGACGAAACGACAGGCAGATGTCCGGAAAGCAGGACAGCTTGGCTGGTTGCGTCCTGACATGAAATCCCAAGTCTCAGTGCGCTACGAGGGGTTGCGCCCGGTCGCCCTGGATACCATTGTCGTATCGACCCAACATGACGAGCAGGTCTCGCAAGAGACGGTCCGCGAGGGCGTCATTGAGGAAATCATAAAGCCTGTCCTGCCGACCCATCTGGAGACGGAAGGCATCAGAATTCTGGTCAACCCGACGGGGAGGTTCGTAGTCGGCGGGCCGCGCGGCGACTGCGGTCTCACTGGACGCAAGATCATCGTCGATTCCTATGGTGGGATGGGTCGTCACGGCGGCGGCGCCTTTTCGGGCAAGGACCCGTCCAAGGTTGACCGCTCAGCTGCCTATGCGGCCCGGTATGTCGCCAAGAATATCGTCGCTAGCGGACTTGCGGACGTCTGCGAGGTGCAGCTTGCTTACGCAATCGGCGTGGCAAGTCCGGTTTCTGTCATGGTCAACACGTTCGGAACAGCGAGGGTTGAGGAAAGAAGGATCGAGCGCCTCATTCTTGAGTTGTTCGATCTCAGACCGAAGGGCATTATCAAGATGCTTGATCTCTTACGCCCTATATACCGCAAGACCGCGACCTATGGCCATTTCGGCCGTGAAGAGCCTGATTTCACCTGGGAGAAGACAGACAGGGCCGACGAATTGCGTCGCGAGGCAGGACTTGCCGCCCCGTGAAGGCCGGCGCCGAACGGATTGGCAATCGGAAAGCCCATTCCCACTGGCCAGACCCGCCCGCGGCCGGCATGCCAGAAAGCCGGTGGGTTTTTGGCGGAGACATGAATTGATGCCGGACTATGACGTGCTTTGTATAGGAAATGCCATCGTCGACATCATCGCCCAGTGCGACGAGGCGTTCCTGGAGACGAACGGCATCATCAAGGGCGCGATGAATTTGATCGACACGAGGCGCGCCGAACTGCTCTACAGCCGCATGGGCCCGGCCATCGAAGCCTCGGGCGGCAGCGCCGGCAACACGGCGGCGGGCGTCGCCTCCTTCGGCGGCCGCGCCGCTTTCTTCGGCAAGGTCTCCAACGACGCGCTCGGCGAAATCTACGCGCATGACATCCATGCCCAGGGCGTCGCCTTCGACACCAGGCCGCTTAACGGCGAACCTCCGACAGCGCGCTCGATGATCTTCGTCACGCCCGACGGCGAGCGCTCGATGAACACCTATCTCGGCGCTTGCGTCGAGCTCGGCCCGGAGGACGTCGAGGCCGACAAGGCGTCGGGCGCCGCCGTCACTTATTTCGAGGGCTATCTGTGGGACCCGCCGCGCGCCAAGGAGGCGATCCGGCAGACGGCGAAGCTCGCCCATGCCGCCGGGCGCGAAGTGTCGATGACATTGTCGGACTCGTTCTGCGTCGACCGCTACCGCGACGAGTTCCTCGATCTCATGCGATCCGGCACCGTCGACATCGTCTTTGCCAACAGCCACGAGATCAAGTCGCTCTACCAGACCGCGTCGTTCGACGAGGCGCTGGCCCAGATCCGCAAGGATTGCAAGATCGCCGCCGTCACCCGCTCGGAAAAGGGCTCGGTGATCGTGCGCGGCGACGAGACCGTGACCATCAATGCGACCAGGATCCGCGAGCTGGTCGACACCACCGGCGCCGGCGACCTCTACGCCGCCGGCTTCCTCTACGGCTACACGCAAGGCCGCAGCCTCAAGGATTGCGGCGATCTCGGCTCGCTGGCAGCCGGGCTGGTCATCCAGCAGATCGGCCCAAGGCCACGCCAGAATTTGCGCAGAGAGGCGGAGCAGGCGGGATTGCTGTAGGTGGCGAGCCAAGAACCAGCTGCCCACCCTCCTTAATCCAGCCCGAGCCTTTTCTTCAGTTCCGCATTCTCCTTGCGGAGACGATCGGCAAGCAGGCTCTTTAGCCGCTTGTTTTCTTCCTCGAGCGCGACGAGATCCTTCAGCCCGTCACTGTCCGCCGCCGGCGCCGCCGCCTTCTTCCAAAGATAATATGTCTGTTCCGAGATGCCGGCTTGCTTCACCGCGCTCTTGAGAGTAGCGCCGCCGCCGATCGAGGTCTCGATCTGCGCCAGCTTCTGGGCACGATCCTTCGCGGAGTAGCTCTTTCGGCCTGTTCGCGCTGACGGCGGTGCTTCAGTGGTCGCGGATATCGGCTTGGCGCCCTCCTTGCGGGCAGGCGCGCTCGCCTCAGCTTCTGGCTTCCTCGACCGCCGCGCTCTCGTCTTCGGTTTTGGCGTTTCCGCTTTGTCTGCCGGTTCGCTATGAACTACTGCTGACTCGGTTTCCAGGGGATTGGCCATGAAATGCTCCACTCGAGGTTTGTGCAAAGGTTCAGCATCAAGGGCCACTACAGTAGAGTCAACAAGCTGACGATTTAACGGCTCGACTTCGTTTGTTGTTTCGGCCATCGCCGCGGCGATGTCGAAATTGCCCCAGATGGAACGTGCGGATTTTTCATAATTGCGCTTTTGTTTGACTTCCACGGTGAATGGTCGCGTCTGCCGCCTCATAGTTCCTTCCTGAATAGGAGAATGAAGTCGCCGCTCGAATTTTTGGCGCTTCCTGCTTAGCGCGGAGCATTATCGTATAGCCGCTCAACGGGCAAGTGATGCCGGTCTTCGATGGCTGACCCATCTGGGGAGATTTGAGCGGCTTCGCGCGTCCTGCGCATGCCTGTAAGGCCGCCAAGTTTTCTGGGTTAGCAGGCGCGCACTGTGGCAGCTTGGCTTGTACGGCGAGGCCATGGTTGAGTGAGGCGAAACAAATCCAGCCCCGCGGTCAATCCCGAGGCTTCCCACAATGGCGAAGAGAACATCTTCACTCGTTCCTTTTGAGCACAAGACCTTCCGTTCGCTATGGTCGGCTGCACTCATTTCGAACCTTGGCACCCTAGTGGAAGGTGCGGCGGCAGCTTGGCTGATGACGAGCATCGCAGCAGTAATTTTTGATCGCCCATTCGTGCTGTGTACCAGCCCTGTGTCTTGCGCAAGTGGTCACGAACGGCTGCCGGAGCCTCGAAGACGCCCTAAAAACACATGCTGCGATTTTTGAACACGCTTGACGTGTTAGATTAATTCATCCACAATGCGTGTGTTGAACACGCGAGGTGAGTTATGAACATGAAAGAGCTTAGGGTTCGACTGGGCATGACTCAAAAAGATTTGGCAGAGCAGATGGCAACGACGCAACAGACTGTGGCCCGTTGGGAAACAGGCAAAACGCAGTTGAACGTCGAGCAGATCAAGGACCTTTGTCTCACGTTGAAATGCACGGTCGAGGAGCTGCTGGGCTGGAAGATTGATGTCGAGGAGTGGCGCACGAGCCCGTTTGCAATTGCCGATGCCGAAACGCGATACGGCACGCTCAGAATCAAGACGACTCTTGGCAGCCGCCAATATCCTATCGATGAAAAGGCGCGTGAATCGATTTTACGTCAGTTGAAGGAACTTCATAATCTGCGTAGAAATAACACAAGCAGGCCATGGCTGTATTGTTGGAGCCTTGACAACAAAATACTCTTGATAAATCCGCAATATGTCCGCACCATTGAGCTTATCGGTGACGATGTAGAGGAGATGCCAGAGTATTATCATCCAGAAATCTATCGGGCTTTGGATGACTGGGATAAGGGTGAGGTTTCAGGAAAGCTGAAGAAAGAATGCGATGCCATCATCGCAGAGATGGGTGATCAGGAAGCCGTGCGCATGGCCTCCTATGTTCGCGTCACATATGACGACGGAGAAGATGAGTGGAACTTCTTGGATGAGGAAACCGCTACGACTTTCTTCGGATTGGAAGCTGCGACCTTTGACGTTCCCCAGTGTAGTTTCGCCGAAGTGGAGGAAGAAGGTTACTACCGAGCGCGATACGCCAACCTTGATCGCGTCGCGGTGATGGAGGTTCCAAGCGACCGTTATCACAGATTGACCGCGCCCGAGGAAGCTTAGAACCATCCACGAAGGGCGCATGTTACATCTCGACCTTGCGTGGTGCGTTTTCAGTACGAGATGACGTTAAGCGTAGGTAGTGGCAGGTAAGAGTGCTCGACCAGAAGCTCAACTGCCTCCTCAATATCGCTGCCGATGTGCCGCAGGACACGTCCACGGGAGCGTGGATAGGCGTGAAGTTCCTGCACTCCACGGTCCGCTCTCCCATCGCCGGTGTGTGCCCGACGCCATCTTGTGGACGAGGTTGGCCGCCTGCACCCGGTTGTATTCCGGCTTGCGGTCCGCCTGGGCGGTCCGCCGCGATGGCTATCTCCATGTCAATCGGCGCCGAACTTTGACTGCCCGCTGCTTTTGATGAATTTGGCGAGGTCCCGCGCATAATCACTCTTGGTCTTCTCCTTGAGGCCCTGTGTCGCGAACTTGTGGTCCAGCAGGGCAAACAGGTCCAAGTCCGCTTCCGCCTGTGGCGCTGGCTTGCCCTCACCGCCCTCGGTTTCCCAATTGGGGACCGCTTCTGCGCGCTGCACCGTGGCGATTGTCCGCCCAAGACGCATCACAAGATCGAACGCCAAACCGTGCGCGTGCACGACGATTTGCCGCTCAGGCCTCATTTGGACAGGACTTGAGCTGGCCCGGTGGTTTGAGCCGGGTTACCTTGAGCCGGTGGGCTGCGAACAAGCAGTTCGAGACATTGGCCTCGATCACTTCGCAACACGCCGCTGCGCCTGGCCTCGGTGTGCTCCCCCCGAAATCGTTGTGTCATATCACCGAGGGCATCACGGCCAACAGCTTCCACATGGGCAACAGCCTCGCCATTGAGCCGAATATGGTCGCGAGCAGATCACCAACGAAGCGGTCGGAACCTCGGAGCCGAAGTTCGACGCCGAGGTGGTTCGCATGATGCGCTAAGCAGCACCACGGCGCTTGCCGGTATGTTTGCTGCCGGCAGCCGACGAACTCCTATCCTCCTGGACAACGGCGCCGTGCGTCATTGCTTTGATTTACCGGCCGCTCAAGGCTTCCATTTCGCTTTCGAGGCGACCTTTGGAACATGCCAACGGAAATTTAACATAACGACATAAACATTTCTTTATGCGGCGTTGACAAAGAAGCGAACTGCTGTAATTGTCTCCCGCGTCGTGGTTCTCCGTACGGCGCTGCCGCAGCGGAGCTAAGAGGGAAGCCGGTGCGATGCCGGCGCTGCCCCCGCAACTGTTAGCGGCGAGCCAACCCCACTCATGTCACTGAGGCGAATAGCCTTGGGAAGACGGGTAGAGGCTATGACCCCGCGAGCCAGGAGACCTGCCACGGCGAATTACGTCCACGGGCGGGGTGTCTCGGTGGCCGCTGCAGCCTGGCGTTCGTGCCGGCCTGCTAGCGCCTTCCTTGTCACCGACGCCCCAACCATCGGGGTCTGGCATGACTGTCTCTCAGCAAATTCCTGTAGCAACGCTCGGCGTGCCCCGCTTCGGTCGTCGGCGAGAACTGAAATTCGCGCTTGAAAGCTACTGGTCCGGAAAATCGTCCGCTGCCGACCTTCTCACGACCGCGAAGGCGCTCCGTGCCGCTAGCTGGGAGGAGCAGCACGATCGCGGCGTGTCGAAAATCCCGTCGAACGACTTCTCGCTCTACGACCATGTGCTCGACACCGCAGCCATGGTCGGCGCCGTTCCATCCCGTTACGGCTGGAATAGCGGCGAGGTTCCACTTGACATCTACTTCGCAATGGCGCGGGGCAACCAGGGTCAGACGGAGGATTGTCGACACGCTGGTCACCAGCAGGCGGCTCATCGGTCTGATGTAACCGCGATGGAAATGACCAAGTGGTTTGACACCAACTATCACTACATTGTGCCGGAACTCAACGATGATCAGACGTTCGCCCTCTCGTCGACGAAACCGGTCGATTACTTCATCGAGGCTAAAGCTCTCGGCGTTCACACACGCCCAGTCATCCTTGGACCGATCACCTTCCTCAAGCTGGCGAAATCGCCTGCCGAAGGATTCGATCCCATCGCGCTCCTGCCGCGGCTGCTGCCCGTCTACGAGCAACTCCTGCAGAGGCTGAAGCTGTCTGGAGCCGACTGGGTGCAGATCGATGAGCCAGCGCTTGTCCTCGATCTGAACCCGAACGAACGAGCTGCGTTCGAATTCGCCTATGGCCAGCTGTCGAAAGCCGCGCCCGAGCTGAAGATCATGCTGGCTACCTATTTCGGGCCGCTGGGAGACAATCTCGAAACCGCGGTTTCTCTGCCCCTGGCCGGGCTGCATATTGATCTCGTGCGCGCTCCCGAGCAGCTGGAAACGGTGGGTCGGCTCGCACCGAAGGATCTGGTGCTCTCGCTTGGCTTGATCGATGGCCGCAACGTCTGGCGTGCGAACCTGCCCGCCATTCTCGACCGCATCAAACCGATCGTCGCCGGCTGGCCCTTGGACCGCGTCGAGATCGCGCCTTCTTGCTCGATGCTGCATGTGCCGATCGACCTCCGCATGGAGACGGAACTCGACGCGGACATCAGGTCGTGGCTCGCCTTCGCGGCCCAGAAGACCGACGAGTTGGTGTTGCTTGCCCGGGCCCTGTCCCAAGGCAGGGATGCGGTGGCAGGCGCGTTGAAAGCGTCTGCCGAGGCTGCCGCCACTCGCGTGACATCCACGAAGATCCATGACCCGCTGGTTGAGGGGCGGATCGCCAGCATTGACGACAGCATGAAGCGACGAGAGAGCGCTTTTGCCGAGCGCTCCAGAGTCCAGGCCGGCACGCTCGGGCTGCCGCCGTTCCCGACGACGACCATCGGGTCCTTCCCGCAGACGCCGCAGGTACGCAGGGCGCGGGCCGCTCATGCGAAGGACCAGCTGAGCTATGTCGACTACGAGACCTTCCTGAAGAAGGAGATCGAGGCTGCAATTCGCTGGCAGGAAGAGATCGGGCTGGACGTGCTGGTGCACGGTGAGTTCGAACGAAACGACATGGTACAGCATTTCGGCGAGCAGCTGTCCGGCTTCGCCTTCACCCAGCATGCCTGGGTGCAGAGCTATGGGTCGCGTTACGTGCGCCCCCCCATCATCTTCGGCGACGTATCGAGGCCCAATCCGATGACGCTGCGCTGGTGGCAGTTCGCCCAGTCGCTTACGGAAAACCCTGTGAAGGGAATGCTCACAGGCCCAGTGACCATTCTCAACTGGTCATTTGTTCGCGACGACGTACCCCGCTCCGAAGCATGCCGCCAGATCGCGCTCGCCATCCGCGACGAAGTGACGGATCTCGAATGGTCCGGCGCAAGGATGATCCAGATCGATGAGGCCGCGTTTCGCGAAGGATTGCCACTGCGCCAGTCTGATTGGAACGACTATCTCGACTGGGCTGTCGAATGCTTCCGGATCGCTTCAACGGGTGTAAAGGACGCGACTCAAATCCATACCCACATGTGCTATTCGGAGTTCAACGAGATCATCGACGCGATCGCTGAAATGGATGCGGATGTCATTTCGATTGAGACGTCGCGCTCGAAAATGGAACTGCTGGACGCCTTCACGAGCTCCAAATATCCGAATGAAATCGGGCCCGGAGTCTACGACATTCACTCACCACGGGTCCCGGAAGTCGGCGAGATTTCGGATCTCGTCATGCTTGCCCGCGAGCGACTGTCCGATGCCCAACTGTGGGTAAACCCGGACTGTGGCCTCAAAACCCGCAAGTGGGAGGAGGTCCGCCCTGCCCTCATGAACATGGTTGCTGCAGCACGCGCGCTCCGGGAGAAAGTGTAGGCCGGAAGGTTTCCTGGTTGCTCACCATGTGGTGAGTTAGCGGCTGCCGCATGTGGGCCGTGAATGTGCCAAAACGCGATCACATCCTTTGAAATAAGTCACTCGAGCGAGAAAGTGCACTTTCCTTCGGCACGTGTACTAATCGCGCAGGAATAAAGGGAACCGTTTTCTCCCTGTGACGTGTCGAGTTCGAAGGGGATGTGATTGGCGTCGAGACCGCTCCTCCATGGGTTATCAGCATGCCAAGTGCGCTGTTCTCGATCAGTTCGTAAAGGACTTCTCGGCTCGGTTCATCGAAATGCGCGGGTACATACATGACAGGTTCCTTCACTGGCCGCCGGGTTCGCTGTTCACCGGTTGACATCCGATGGCAAGCGTTCCAACGCGGCGGCGATCTGGCGCTTCGCTGCTGAGGGCAGAGGCAGGATGGGACGCGGGGGGTCGGCACGGCAAATGTCGAGCAATTCGGCAAGTGCATAGACGACGCGAAGGCTCGAGAACTCCTTGAAGAGGCTCCAGAGCGGCGCAAGCGCGGCATCGATCCGTCGCGCTTCGGCCGCATCGCCCTGCTGCGCCGCTGTGACGATCTTTGTGCAGACCTCGGGCAGGATGCCCGCGAGGACGCTGTACCATGTGTCAGCGCCAGCGATCATGGCCTCTGCAGCGTTCCAGTCGCCGCTGTAGCCGATCGAGAACCCTTCCGGCACAGTGCGCCTCTGGTCGGCCAGATGGCTCTTGATCGCATCGCCCTTGTCTGTCGGATTCTTGATAGCGACGATCCCCCGCACCTTTGCCAGGCGGCTGACGAGTGCTAGGGTGAAACGGAAATGCGTCGTTCCTGGATTGTCGTAGATGACGATCGGAAGGCCACTTTCGCGCGCCACCGTGGAGAAATGTTCGAACACCTCGTCATCAGTGAGCGGGGTGTAAGAGGCGGCGGCAAGCAACCCCGCGGCAGCCCCAAGGGCCTTAGCGTCCTGCGCGAGCCTCACTGCTTCGTCGGTGCGCAGCGCGCCCACACCCACCACGACCGGCATTTGTCCCCCGGTTTCGTCCAAGGTCTCGGCGAGCGCCCGTCGCCGTTCCTCGCGCGTCAGATACATGTATGTGCCGGTGCTGCCGAGAAGACCGATGGAATCGACCTGAGCGGCGCAAAGCCTGGCAATCAGCTTGCGCAGAGCAACGGTATCGACGCGGCCGTCCCGATCGGTCGGCGTGATGGGAAACGCGGAAAGGCCGCTCAGGAATGCCATGGCAAGGCTCCGGGTTTGTACGCGAGTGCAGGACTGGCCGGACCACAGGTCATCACAGGGCGTCCAGAGCCCGCCGCAGGTCGGCGATTAGGTCATCGGCGTCTTCAAGACCCACCGAGAGACGCATGAGGTCCTCGCCGACTCCATCGGCCAGATGCGCATCCTTGCGGATCGGCTGACGAGCACGGGTCAGGCTTGCCGGATGATAGATGAGGCTGTCGGCATCGCCGAGGCTGACAGCCCGGGTGATCAGGTTGAGCCGGTCCATCATCCGCCGCGCGCCCTCGAACCCAGCGTGGAGGCCAAAGGCCAACATGCCCGACCCTTGGGACATCTGCTTTCGCGCCGTCACCTGATCAGGGTGCGAGTCGAGGAAGGGATAACTCACCCATGCCACCGCCGGGTGCGCCTCGAGCGCCTGAGCCACCGCAAGGGCCGTGGCGCTGTGGCGTTCCATGCGCAGCGTGAGCGTCTTCAGACCGCGCAGGATCAGGAAGGCTGACATGGGCGAGAGCGCTGCGCCGGTGATGTAGCGCAGGCCCGTTTCGTGCAGCGTGCGGAGCGTTTGCGCGTCGCCGAGAATCGCCCCGCCAAGGGCATCGCCGTGCCCATTGATGTATTTGGTCAGGGAGTGGAGCACGAGGTCGGCCCCATGTTCGAGCGGCCGCTGGAGCGCGGGCGAGGCGAAGGTGCTGTCGACTGCAACCTTTACACCGCGCGCGTGGGCGCGCTCGGCAATGGCAGCGATGTCGAGGATGCGGCTCAGCGGATTCACCGGCGTCTCGAAGAAAACAAGCCGGGTCCGCTCGGTGATCGCGGCATCGAGATTGTGAGGATCGGACAGGTCGACCGCGACGACCTTGATGCCGAAGCGGGGGACCGCCTGTTCGACCATGGCAAGCGTGTTCGCATAAAGCGTCTTGTGGACGATGAGTTCATCGCCTTGGGACAGGAGCGACAAGATCAGTGTGCCGAAAGCCGCCATCCCCGAGGCAACGATCAAACCTGCCTCGGCTCCTTCCAGATTGGCGAGCCGTTGCTCGAGGATCTCCGTCGTCGGATTGTATTCGCGCGCATAGAGCCTTCCGCCAAGGGTGGCGGCGGCCTCGTTCGCTGCCACGCTTTCGAATCCATAGGTCGAGGTCAAGAAGACTGGCGGCTGAACGGCATTGGAAAAGCGGGCCGGATCGTAGCCATGATGGATCGCCCGAGTGGCGAATCCGGGACCGGTGTCGTTGGGCGACCGCGTGAGAGCATCGGTTTCGGATTGATAGGAACGGGTCATTCGGCCTCTAGATCTTTCTTGGGTTTCCGAAAGATTGACGGCAAACTGGCCAATGTGAAATATCCAGTTAGCAATGAATGAAATGGTCCAGTCTTCAAGTGCCGGTTCTGCAGGTCGCTCGCACGCGATGGGTGCACGCCAGATCTACGAGGCTCTTCGCGAGCAAATCCTCGGCGGCGTCTATGAAACCGGTAGTCAGCTGCCGTCCTCCCGCGGCCTGGCAAATGACCTTGGGGTTTCGCGAACGACGGTGACGGTCGCCTATGACCAACTGACCGCGGAAGGTTTTATCGAAGTCCGTCAAGGCGCACGACCTCGCGTTGCATCCTCGCTGATCGGTCCTGAGACGAGCCGCACTGTCGCGAAACGAGTCGGCCCGGTTCAAATGTCCGCCTATGGCGAACGACTGCGCGTTACGCCGCCCTGGCCGGATTATCTGCCGACTGGACTGAAGGTCGATTTCCGCTATGGCGACCTGGCGCCGTCAGACTTCCCCGCATTGGTCTGGAAACGTGCGATGAACGAGGCGATGGGGCAGCGCCCGTTGCGTCTTGCCTATGACGATCCTCGCGGCTGGCGTGGGCTGCGCCAGGCGCTCCAGGGCTATCTCTGGCGCGCCCGAACTCTGAGCTGCGAGCTCGAGCAGATCATCATCGTCAACGGTTCGCAGCAGGGCCTAGATCTGTGCGCTCGCCTGCTTCTCGATCCCGCCGACCGCTTCGTCATCGAGGACCCGTGCTATAGGATGGCGCGTCAGGTCTTTGCCAGTACGGGTGCCTCGCCCGTCCCGGTCACCGTCGACGAGGACGGGATGAAGACGGAGTTGCTGGCGGGGATCGGGGCACGACTGGCCTATGTCACGCCATCGCATCAGTTTCCGCTGGGCGGCGTCATGCCGATCGCGCGCCGCCATCAGCTTCTGGAATGGGCGCGGCACAACAACGCCTATGTGATCGAGGACGACTACGACAGCGAATATCGCTACGACATCAATCCGGTCCCTCCGCTGCACAGTCTTGAGGACCACGGGGCTGTCATCTACCTCGGCACGATCTCCAAAACGCTCTCGCCGATGCTGCGTATCGGCTACCTCGTCGTCCCGACGGAATTGCAGGAGGTCTTCGCTACCGCCAAACAATTCGCGGACCGACATTCGCCGGTCGCTGAACAGGAGGCTCTGGCCTCTTTGATCGAGAGTGGCGGCTACGAAAGCCATGTGCGGCGTGTGCGCAGGCTGAACGGCGAGCGTCGGGAGGCGTTGTTGGGCGCCTTGCGGCGCAGCTTCGGAGATCGCATCGCTGTCCAGGGAGCAGAGGCCGGTCTGCACGTCGTCGTTTGGTTCGACGAACTGCCGCGATCGCGGGAAACGACCCTGGTCGAAGCCGCCCGAGGCGCGGGCCTGGGGCTGCACCTGATCTCGCCCCTCTACGAGCGGCAATCGGACGAAGGCCACATCGATCGCGTGGGGCTTGTCATGGGCTATGCCGCCTTGAGCATTCGGCAAATCGAGAAGGGCGTTGAGATCCTGCGAGCGGTTGTCAAGCAGGTGCAAGACGCGTTGCCGGGACACGGTGGCTAAAACGGCGGGGACGTGGCGTGCTGGCGAGGAAACCGACCCTTGGGCTGAACCGCATTTCGTTGCAAAGTCAACTGGACTGGGAAAACGCTATGCAACTGGTGCTGTTGATCAGGCCAGTTTGGCGGCAGATTTTCGTGCGAGACGAATTTCCGAGAGCGATGCATAACCGGCAAGGAAAGCTGCTTCACATCCATATCGCGCCCGCTGCCTTTTATGAAATGGAGGATCTGGCGGAGGCGTAGCTTGTTGCCGGCCGAGGCGGGCTCGAGCACCCGCAAGAGATAATCGACGATCTCTACCAGGCCTTGTCCACGGCCGAATGATGGAATTATCCAGCGCATGGTGCGGCATGCACCATGCCGATGCCAGAAGATCTGGACGCTCGACAAGCACCTTTCTTCAAACATTTCCCGAACGACCCGCAGCGCAAAGCCTCCCCATGAGAAAAGAGCATCCCATGTCTTTCACGCCATTGATTGCCCCCGAGATCAAGGCCCGCTACCCGGATTTTCATCTGATCAGCATTGTGGTGCGGAACGCTGAAATCGACGTGCCGGATGCACAGGCGTTGAACGACACGATTGCGGCGGCGGAACAGGCGGCGCTTCGCGATGACGCCCAAAGGGACGCGCATCTTGCGGCGTGGGCCGTTGCCTACGAGGCTTTCGGCACAAAGGCCAATCGAACGCCGTGCTCGGCCGCCGCGCTTCTCAAGCGGGTGCGGAAAGATGGCTCTCTCCCGCGGATATCCCCACTGGTTGATGCCTACAATGCCGTCAGCGTGTTGTATGGCGTTCCGATTGGCGGGGAGGATCTCGATCTCTACCAGGGGGTCCCGAGACTTTTAATTGCGAAGGGAGCGGAGCCATTCGACACGATCCAGCAAGGTGAAATGGTAACCGAGCATCCTGAACCGGGCGAAGTCATCTGGTGCGATGATGCCGGTGTCACGTGCCGCCGCTGGAACTGGCGGCAGGGGCGGCGCACCATGGTCACGGTCGATACCCGCGCCATGTGGCTCGTGCTGGAAGCCCTCGGCCCAATGTCAGCTAAACAGATGACGGCCACCGGAGAGCATCTGATGGGACTTATCCAAGCGTTGTGCCCGGGTGCGCGAATCGAAACCGCGCGAATCGACGAGTCCACTACATCTCGTGTTCCTTAGGGCATGGCCCCATCTTTCGGAGAAACACCCCACTCAGCCCTGTCCGGATCTGGCGCTCCTTGCTCGCTCCGCTGGCCTACACAGTTGATTGCGAACGACCCAGAACGGCTCTCGAAAACGAGCGTCGAACGAAATCAGATCACTGCTTGTTCTCCCTTAGCGTTGTTTGGCGTACTTTTATTGCGATGCCTCCAGTGGGGATGGTCCAAATTGCGCAAGCTCGGTCGAGTGATCGCGGAGAAGCTTAATGTCGACTACATCGAAATTCATGGAGCGGTACGGACAACGGGTGCGAACCCGGGACGTCGTCCCGGTGTCGTCAGGCTCTCCCGTCCGACTGAGCCTCAGTTTTCTTCACGGCGCGAATACTCCTGAGGCCGCCCGGATTCTCGTTAAGAGACAGCTGCCGCTCAGGACGGCCCACGCGATACTCACGGAGATGGTCGATCACGGCAAGGCGTTCGTGACGGTTCCTTGCGTCGACGACCTATTGACACTGAAGAATGAACTGTCGTCCGCAGGCGTGATCGCGAAGGTTCATGCGCCGCGGCCGATAAGTGTTCGCGAAGTCCGGGATCGCACGAAGCTCTCTCAGGAGGCATTCTCCGTGAGGTATGGCCTCGATCTGGCAACGCTTCGAAACTGGGAGCAAGGTCGCTCGAAACCGGATGCAGCGGCCAATACTCTCCTTTGGACCATCGCCCGGAATCCGGAAGCAGTCGAAGAATCGCTGGACATGGAGGACGGAGTGGCTGCCCCTTCGCTCTAAGGGGGCCGATCACTTCGGCGCGCGGCAATTCGGCCGCCAGCGCGATGGCCGGCCGCCGCGCGGTATCGACAGCGCGCGAGCCTCATGCGTCAGACGCCTTCCTTGGCATGTCGCACGCCAGATCCCAAACATGATTCCATCGCAACGAGCTGGTGACGGAAGCAGTGTCTGCACTATGGAAACGAGCCATTTGCGTTCTCATGGACGTCGCGACTCGTCTCGTCCAGTAAAAGTCGCAATCATTGTCAATTGCGATGTTCCGCAGTCAGCTGGCCGTTTATTTTCCTAAGATCTGCGTTATAGGCCGGGGTGTTGTCGCCGTTTCGGCGGGTAAGATGGGATAGGCGACCTCGGGTGCCTTTCCGGTCAGCGAGTTGAGGAAGGCAACAAGCAGGTCGACTTCTTCGTCCGCCAGTACCACGCCAAGCTGGGTGGTTCCCATGATGGCAACGGCCTGTTTCAGATCCCAAACCTTGCCCGAATGAAAGTATGGCGCGGTGAGTGCAACATTGCGCAGCGGCGCCACGCGGAAAACATAGGAATCGTCGGCTGCATTGGTGACCGCAAATCGGCCCTTGTCTTTTTCCGGCAGGACCTCGGCGCTGGGCTGTTCCACGAGGCCGAATGGGTAATAGGCTTCCCCACCAACGTTGATGCCGGCATGGCAGGACGAGCAGCCTTTGTCCATGAAAAGCGCCAGGCCCTGTTTCTGTTCGGAAGTCATGGCAAGCTCATCACCATTCAGGAAACTGTCGAAGGGGGCCGGCGTGACCAGTGTCGCCTCGAAGGCTTCGATTGCTTTGGCGAAGTTGTCGAAGGTGACCCGATCGGCTTCAGCCGGAAAAGCTGCATCGAACCACTCGACATATTGCGGCATGGACTTGAGCGTGGCGATGACTTGGCCCGGTGTATTGGCCATTTCGATGCCGGCTTGGACCGGTCCCTTCGCCTGAGCCTTCAGGTCTGCGGCACGACCATCCCAGAACTGGGCGATGTTGAAGACAGCGTTCAGTACAGTCGGCGCGTTGCGCTGTCCCTTCTGCCAACCATGGCCGATCGAGGTTTCATGATTGTCGTCGCCGCCGGTGGCCAAGTTGTGGCACGAGTTGCACGACAAGACGCCTGACGCCGAGACGCGTGGATCGAAGAACAGTGCCTTGCCGAGAGCGATCTTCTCCGGGGTGATCGGGTTATTGGCGACTGCCCGCGTGGTGGGTGGCAAAGCCTTGAAAGTGGCCAGTGCCGTTTCTCTGAGGTCTGCGGGGATCGAATCCGCAGCAAAAGCGGTGGCTGTCAGCAAGGGGACAGCCATCGTACTGAATAGGATTTTCATAAATGATCTCGCTGCGTCGTGCACGCAGCCACTCTGGGATATGCGGCTCATGAACGCCCTGCGCTAGATCAGTTGCGGGAGAGGACTGGGTGGTCTGACACCTGTTTTCGCGGCAGAGCTTGGACCGTCCCGGAATTGAACGCTCTTCTCGATTGGATTTCAGGGAGGCGGAGGATCGCTGCTCGGCAAGCGGCAGCGCCGGAGCCGTGCTCCGGTTCTCTCTGCGCCTTCTACCATGAAGAAATCGGGTCCGCCGCTGTCGGAGATTTCGGGTGGGGGCCGGTTATCTGTTCCGCTGCAGGTCCTGCTCGATTTCCGGGCCTTCGCCAGATCGACATTGGCCCAAACGATC
Source organism: Mesorhizobium sp. M0040 (assembly GCF_040323505.1). Lineage (NCBI taxonomy): Bacteria > Pseudomonadati > Pseudomonadota > Alphaproteobacteria > Hyphomicrobiales > Phyllobacteriaceae > Mesorhizobium > Mesorhizobium sp. M0040. The sequence continues at coordinate 7,850 of NZ_JAMYVA010000056.1, read as the reverse complement.
CGCGGTCGCGTCTTGTAGCACCCTTTGCGGGACAATCTTATTTTCGACTGTGGAGGGCCGTTTGGGGTGAGCGAAATTAAACTAATTTCAATGGGCGCCCAAGTAGCTGTTTTGATTAGATTGTGAGGCCTATAGCCTCCGTCGAGCGAATATTGGCAGACGATGGAACACAATTTTGGCTTCGTTATCATTTTGCTTCAATTGGACAACTGCTTTGCAATAACTACACGGCAATTTACCATCATGAATTTGAGAGAACAAAGTCCCACGCAGTGATTTTCACATCGGAAGCGTTGCAGTCCTGTCACGATAAGCTGATTTAAAATACAACAAGATGATTAACATCGCCGTAGGGCGCAAAATATTGTTTGTTCTCTATAGTACGCTCCAGATGCCGGCGAAATCTCGATACAATACCCTCGTCGGCGTACCCGCTCCAGCCTCACATACGACTGCGACGCCTATACTTGCGCTTTCCACCGCCCGACATGCAGGCAGCGAGCCATTGCATCGCGCAGGTTGCATCTTCCAATATGGCCACCTGTTCCCCAAAGCGGAAAAATGTATAGCGCGCTGCGCTCGGCGGTATTCGTCTTTTGTATGCATCAAAGCACGCCCTGAGGGCGGCTTCGTAGATCCGGTCTCTGCGATCTTCTGGCCGTTCGTTGAGAAAATCGATAGCATCCGCAGGACTGGCAATCTCTTGCACGATGTACGCTGCACGCCTTACGAAAAGTGGGCTGCTGAAAGTCCCTGAGCTCATTCGTTCCTTCCGACCTGCTGAACCGCTAGTTTGCGTAAGGCGCCTTCTCTACGCCCGCCCACCATTGCGGAATGTGTTGTCACAGCGATAGCGGTTCAATAGCAAAGCAGCGGCGTGATGTCCTCGGTTTACCAGCGGTCCAATCCCTAAACATCCCTGCTGCGAGAGCGGCTCACCGCACATCGTTTCGACCATTGCGAATCAACGCTTGATAGTTCCTCCACGCGCCACCAGGAAGCGGCCACTGCTCTGCCACCGATTTCACAGCCAAAGAGAGGATGGCGAAACAGGAATAGCCCGGTTCGTTTCGAGATTACTGGTCATTTTGGCGCAAAGCTTACGGCCGAGACGCGCCTGAAAATGCGCAAGCACCGCGGCAGGTCGCCAACAACGGAACGCATCAACGGTCATGACGGCGCGATACTGCGCTATAGATCTCGCTGCTGGACGAGCATCGCAATAATCCTGTCGAGACCTTGGTTGCTTTCAGCGGAGACCGCCACTATGAAGCGACGCTTCGCCGACTGTGTTTCACGCCGCCTGGAGAGTTTCATGACAGAAGAAGCCGAAAAAAACATCGACACCCTCATCGAGCTCACGGCCGATGTCGTCTCAGCCTATGTCTCCAACAATCCGATCCCGGTGGGGGATCTCCCTGCCCTCATCGGCCAAGTGCACGCGGCTCTGAAAGGGACGGCGGAAGGTGTCTCTGCAAAAGAGCCGGTTGCCCTTACGCCTGCAGTCCCGATCAGGAAGTCGGTGACACCGGACTACATCATCTCCCTTGAAGACGGGAAGAAATTCAAATCGCTAAAGCGCCATCTGTCGACCCACTATGGGCTGACGCCGGATGGATATCGGGCCAAATGGGGCCTACCGGCGGATTATCCCATGGTCGCGCCGAACTACGCCGCGGCGCGCTCGTCATTGGCCAAGACAATGGGGCTCGGCCGCAAACCGAAAGCGCCGGAAGCGCCGGAGCCGGCGCCGAAGCGAACCCGCAAGAAGGTCGCGGCTTGATTTCGGCAATGGAGATTCGTTCTGGAGCGTTGCAGCCATCAGCTTAATCTGCGCGTCATATAAAAAGGCGGGGCCAACCCCGCCTTCCTTTCAAACAACTTTGTTTCATGAGGAATTCGCGACGCCTGCAGCAATCTGCTGCCCTCAGTTTTTGCTCGGTCCTATCGAGCGGCCGTGAGGACCTCCGGACCTACGCGCCCACTCTTGCCAGGACCCAGGAGAAAATTTCAACCAGCTTTGCTGAGGCTGCCAGCGGAGGACTTGCCGGTGCGGCGATCCTGCTCGATCTCATAGTTGATCTTCTGGCCGTCAGCGAGGGTCGAGAGGCCCGCGCGTTCGACAGCGGAAATGTGGACGAAAACATCCGGACCGCCATTGTCGGGCTGGATAAATCCAAACCCCTTGGTGCTGTTGAACCACTTTACCGTTCCAGTAGGCATCTACGTGTTCCTCCTTAACAATTGCAACCTAGTCAGGCCATTAGGCCTGCCCCGACTCATAGCCGAGACTTGGGCACAGCAAAAAGCGAAAAATTGTTAAGTCCCGATCAGCTGGCGCACTCCATTTTGACCGTAGTCGCCAGCAAGCAGTGTCCTACACTACCGCTCGAGCATGGCCGGAAGCGCCCGATCCTTCCAACGCTCCTCAGCGCCACGTGTATGGCTGGTGCTTGGAGGCACGGGACGTAAGGCCGACCGCTGCTCGTGCCGCCAGGTCAAAGGCCGGGTAGTTCACGGAGCTACCTTCGTGCATAACGGCTTGGCAAGCGCTTGAAGGAGTTTCGAATTGGATTGTTTCAAGAGGGTCGAGGGGTTAATCGATGCCACCAGCGTGGAAGCGATCGATAACGCGCGCGTTTTGCTGGACCAGTTCAAGGGCAAGTCAGAAACAATCGCCCAAGCGATCGACGACTTCCTACTTGATTTCATGACCTTGCTGTTTGTGGTAGAAGCTACCCGCGAGCGGTTCCACAATCCGGCGAGGCGGTTGGCGCGCATCAGATTGAGCAGGATCAGGCTGTTACTCACCCGATGCTCTTGACCTTAGGGACCACGCCGCCAGGGATGCGTTCGGCAAACCGAGCACAGCCAGGCGGCATTTACGCAGATGAATTCAATCGCGACCGCGAAATTCTCCTGTTTGGTACCCAGCGACGACGGCAAGCGCGGACTGGCTCCGTGCAGCTGTCCTCCAGCGACAAACGTGCCTGCATGACCCCATCCACGGCAAGCTCGACGGTTGTCTCTTACGTTTGACCAAGGTCCCGCGCAAACACTCCCCTTTCCCGCAGCAACTCATCAGGCTCAACGGTCTCGCGGCAGTTACGCCAGAAGCGCGCCACCGCATCCTTCTTTCCCGCCCGAGTCGTACGATCTTCGTTTTCCAGCGCCGCGCGGATATCGCCCAACTCGCCGATCTTGATCAGATCCGTCTTGGCGCGCGAGCAGGCCCCGCGCTCGAGTTGGCTGGGCTGCCCATGCCTCTGCCCTTCAGCATCGACCCGGTCTGGCTGTCGAGAACAGGGTTCCGCTGGGGCGACCAACATCTCCATTCTCACCGTCAGTGCAGCGGCCATTCGAAGCGCACCCTATAGTCTCCCCCGGCAGCGCGCCCAATCGTCTTCCGAACGAAGAAGATATCCTCAACCGCGCGCGCGTCGCGTTCGGCCCTGTCCGATGTCCGACAATGTCGGGTGCGCAACATGGCAGAGCCCTGTCCACATGCCTCGAACGGTTTTCTGATCTGGCACGGTGCATGCTTGGTCATCCGCAAGGCGTCGCGGACCAAGGAGAATCCGTCCCATGATCACCTCACCAAGAAATACCAACGCAGGTCTCCTGGGTCCATCCAAAGATGAGGCTCGAGTAAGGCCTGGCCCCATGAAGAGCTTATTCATCTGGCTCGGCGCTGCCCGCCGATCCTCCCACGGGGGGAGACTGGGACGCAGCGCCTTCCTCAAAATGAGGAACAAATCACTTTGCCTCGAACCTTGCCTTTCGACCAGCCACCACAACCGGAGCCATCGATCGTCCCCCTGGCTGCGCAAGGCGTTCATTGCCACCGCGCTGGCCCTGGTGACGACCACTCCGGCTCTGGCCGCCACCGACGGCGGCAAGGTGACGGATTTCCTGCTCGACAACGGCATGGAAGTGGTCGTTATCCCCGATCACCGCGCCCCGATCGTCACTCATATGGTCTGGTACAAGATCGGCAGTGCCGACGAACCACCCGGCAAATCCGGCCTTGCCCATTTCCTCAAGCATCTGATGTTCAAGGCGACGACCAACCACGCCGCCGGCGAGTTCGACCGAGCCGTCTCAGCCATCGGCGGCTACAATAACGCCTTCACCGCCTATGACTACACCACCTTCCTCGAGACGGTGGCGCCCTCGGCGTTGGGTGAGATGATGGGCTTCGAGGCCGATCGCATGTTCAACCTCATCCTCAACGACGATGATATCAAGGCCGAGCGCGACGTGATCCTGGAGGAGCGCCGTTGGCGCAGAGAGACGAACCCGCATGCTCTGCTGGACGAGGAGGTCAACGCGACGTTGCGGCAGAACCAGCCCTACCGCATTCCGGTCATCGGCTGGATGCAGGAGATGGAGAAGCTGAACGGCACCGACGCATTCACCATCTACAACAAATACTACCGACCGAACAACGCCGTGCTGGTAGTGGCCGGCGACGTAGAGCCTGAGACGGTGAAGGCGCTGGCCGAGAAGACCTATGGCAAGGTTGTGCGCGGGCCGGACCTGCCCCCGCGCAACCGTCCGGTCGAGCCGGAGCAGAACACCAGGCGCACAGTGACGCTGACCGATGCGCGCGTTTCGGTGCCGAGCTTTTCCACTCAATGGGTGGTGCCGTCCTATCATACGGCAGAGCCCGGCGAGGCCGAGGCGCTCGACCTGCTGGCCGAGATCCTCGGCGGCGGTAACCGCAGCCGGCTATATCAGGAGCTTGTCGTCAAGCAAGGCATAGCCTCGGCGGCCGGCGCCTCCTTCCAGGGCACCATGCTAGACGACACCAATTTCACCGTCTACGGCTCGCCGCGCGGCGATGCAAAGATCGTCGATCTCGAAGCGGCGGCCGTTGCCGAAGTCGCCCGGATCGCCAAGGATGGCGTCACCAGCGACGAGCTGGACAAGGCCAAAGACCGCTATATCCGCTCGGTGATTTTTGCGCACGACGAGCTGGACCACATCGCCAACATTTATGGCAAGACGCTCACCACCGGTGGCAATGTGAAGGACGTGCTCGAGAGGCCGGACCGCGTCCGCCAGGTCACCACCGACGAGGTCAAGGCGGTCGCCGCGCGTTATCTGGTGCTCGACCATTCGACCACAGGCTATCTTTTGCCGCAGCAACAGGCGGGGAATTGATCATGAGCTCCATCCCCATGCAAATGCGCCGGCCGGTCTTCCCTCGGCGCGCCTTCGCCACCCTGTTCCTCTCCATCCTCTTTCTCATCTTGCGGGCGCTCGCCGGGTAAACGGGATCTGTTCAAAGCCGCGAGGAGCGGTTTTGGCGGGCCTTGCCAGGCATTTGCCGGTTCAGGCGTCATTATTGGGGTGCGCTCCTCCTCAGGCCAGCCTCTCTTCGAGTGGATAGAGTCGCCGATTCGTGGTCCGCAGATTGTAGGCGCAGGCCACCAGCATCCACTCCGCGCGGCTGGCGAAGCCGATGTCCGTTGTTCAATCGTTCGACTACTAGAACCGCGAGGCATCTTCTAGCGTATTCAGGTATTCTCCCTTTCCAGTCGGGTACCGTGGTCTACCAGCTGTCTGGCCGAGGCCCTATAAGGAACCCGGACGTCGCGGAGTACACACCGCACCTGCTATACATACCTGCTGCGTTGAGGAGGAATCCGGTATTGCCCCTGTGCCTGCCGATGATCCGTCACCTGAGATCCCCCGACCTGTTTGGACCCATTGATCGCCTGCCGGCACTTGGCACGCGGATTAGCGAGCGGACATTCGAGGTCCTCAACCCGTCGACTGGCGAAGTGCTGGCAGAACTACCCGACATGGGTGTCGAGGAGACATGCGCTGCGATTGACAAGGCCTATGTCGCGCAGACTGGATGGGCAGGGCTGACCGCACGTGAGCGCAGCGACGTTCTATGGCGATGGCATCAGTTGATCATCGACCACGCCGACGATCTCGCCGCGATTCTCACCGCGGAGATGGGCAAGCCGCTTGCCGAAGCCAAGTCGGAGATATCGCATGCTGCGGCGTATCTGCAATGGTACGCCGAGGAGGCCAATCGCGTCTATGGCGAGACGATCTCCGCACCATCGATGGACCGCCGAATGCTGGTAATCAAGCAGCCCATCGGAGTTGTTGGCACGATAACGCCATGGAATTTCCCGGCCTCGATGGTGGCGCGCAAAATCTCGCCAGCCTTGGCGGCGGGCTGCACGATCGTCCTCAAGCCCGCTGAACAGACGCCGCTCGTGGCGGGAGCAATGTTCGCCCTCGCCCATCAGGCTGGCTTTCCCGAAGGCGTCGTCAACCTGATCTATGCGTCCGAAGGTGACGCGGTCGGCCGCGAACTTTGCACCAATCCCAAGGTCCGCAAGATCAGCTTCACCGGGTCGACTGAGATCGGGCGCCTTCTCATGCGCCAGTGCTCGGACCAGATCAAAAAAGTCAGCCTTGAGCTCGGCGGCAATGCACCTTTCATCGTCTTCGATGATGCCGATATCGATGCCGCGGTTGACGGTGCGATCCAGGCGAAGTTCCGCAATGCCGGCCAGACCTGCGTTTCGGCGAACCGCCTTTACGTCCAGTCGGGCGTTCACGACGAGTTCGTCGAGAAATTCGTGCAACGGGCTCGCCAACTTCAAGTTGGTGACGGTTTCGCTCCCGGAGTGGACATCGGACCCCTCATCGACAAGCACGCTTTGGCCAAGATCGAATCCCATATTGCCGATGCCGTCGCCAAAGGCGGCGCAATTCGATGCGGGGCCAAACGCATCGGCACGAATGGCACGTTTTTCCAACCGACAGTCCTGACCGGTGTTTCCAGCGAGATGACCGTCGCGCAAGAAGAGACATTCGGGCCGCTGGCACCGATTATTCGCTTCAAAGATGCGGATCAGGTCGTGCGTGAGGCCAACGACACGATCTACGGCCTCGCGGCCTACTTTTATGCCTCCAACCTGAAGCGTGTCTGGCGTGTGGCCGAGGCCTTGGAATATGGAATGGTCGGGGTAAATACCGGCCGGATGTCTTCAGAAGCGGCGCCGTTCGGTGGGATAAAACAGTCCGGCATCGGGCGGGAGGGATCCCGCCATGGCCTCGAGGACTACCTCGAAATGAAATATCTCTGCATGGGCGGCATCTGAATTTTCGGCTTGCAGGGTTCACAGACCGGGTAACCTAGCGAGCGATGTGAATTGTAAGATCGCTCCTCGATTGGGAACTGAGGGGCGGCTCCGTACCCGAGCAAACACGCAATCCTGAAGGAGCACCCTGGCTGGACTTATCTCTCGACGAGACAAGCGTCTGCATTGTCGGCGAAGACGGCGTGCATGTGACGGAGGATACGCCTTGCCAGCGATTTGGCGGCCCTCGCCGACTTCAGGCGACGGGCTGTCGCTGCGCGGGTCTGGTTGGAAGCTTGTGCACCATCGCGATCGTGAACGCCGGTTTGTGCGCAATATCCGGTTTCTGGGCAGAATTTTGAACCTGCTACCTTTCGATTGTCAGTAGCTCAGTTGTTCTTCGGCCGACTGCCGCGCCGGTACAGGCTCGGACAGAATCGAAGATACCATCAGGCAGGCATTCGCATTCGACATTTCCGGTGATCGGCGCACGATCCAGGGCGCGCCAGGTTGACCAAGCGCCTCGAACCGCATGACAGTCTTGACCGGCTGGAGGACGGAAATCCCGCGATGCCGAAGAGGTTGGTCAGCGCAGTCGAGCCCACACGGCATTTGCGGCACGAAACAGCAAGGGCTGTGATTTTTCGTGGAATGAGGACCCTGTTTAAGGGGTGATTTTCGTCCAAACGGGACCCCTTAACGATGGGGTCATCAAGATGCCTCCGGTTTGATCGGAGG
>NZ_JAMYVA010000055.1:0-32430 GCF_040323505.1 Mesorhizobium sp. M0040 | reverse complement strand
CGGGCTATGGGGGTGTTTTGTTGTCGGGGCGCTTGGGAGCGCCCCCCCCCCCCGGCCGGCGGCCGGACCCTCCTCTCGAGGGGGAGGGGGACGCCGCGTTCTACGACCCCCAGTCCCGGCTCGTAAAATCCCGCCTTTGGCACGCTAACAGGTTCGGCTACCGCCGCACCCGATCCAGCGAGACTTGCCAGCCTCTGCACCAGCGCCGTCATATTCGCCGGTCCGCCCTCGCGGAAATAGCCAAGCAGGCCGTCCAACTCCTCGCGCGGCAGCGTCGAGCCTTCGATCAGCCGCAAATCCTCGTCGTGGCTCTCGCCGGGCAGCAGCGCCAGCTTGATACCGCGATTTCGCGCGATAACGGCGAGCTGGTCGCAGCCATAGCGCCACCACTCGTAGCCGCCGAGGATGCGGACCAGAATGACCTTGGCGTGGCGGGCGACACTGTCGATCCACAGGTCGACGGACATCGGATGGCGCAGGTCGCGCAAGGCGGCGAGCCGCATCGACGGCAGGCGGTGCGCATCTGCCTTCCACGCCGCCGCCAGCCCGGCCAGGTCGCTGTCGGTGAAGGACAGCGCCACGACATCCGCAGGCGTTTGCCTGAGATCGACAGGCTCGGCGAGATCGTCGAGCGAGGCGGATGTGGTGGTGAGGATGTGCATCGCGGCTCGTACCCGGGTCAGCCGGCGAGGATACGCTCGATGGCCGGGCGGTTCAGCCCTTTCAGGCCGATGACGACCAGGCGCGAGCGGCGGTCGTCTTCGGCGGTCCAGGCGCGGTCGTAATAGTGGTTGACGCGCGGACCGACGGCCTGCAGCAGGAGCCGCATCGGCTTGCCGCCGACTTCGACGAAACCCTTGACGCGCAACACGTTTTCTTCCTCCGCCGCCGTGGCGACCCGTTGTGCGAGCTCGTCCGGGTTGGACACAGACGTGATGTCGATGACGAACGAGTCAAAATCGTCATGTTCGTGGTCGAGCTCGTCGTCGTGGTGGGTCTTGCGGTTCTCGATGTCGTCCTCGACGGCGAGGCCGAGGCCGAGCAGCACCGACGGGTCGACCTTGCCTTGCGAAGTCGGCACGATCTTCACCGCCCGAGCAACGTGCTTGCCGATGACGGCATTGGCACGGACCGAGCCGGCTGCGTCCATCAGGTCGCTCTTCGACAGGATGATCAGGTCGGCGCAGGCGAGCTGGTCTTCGAACACTTCCTCGACCGGATCGTCATGGTCGAGCGTCTCGTCCTGCGCGCGCTGGGCCTGCAGGGCGTCCATGTCGTTGGCTACGCGGCCATCAGCCAGCGCCGGTCCGTCGACCACGGCAATGACGCCGTCCACCGTCACGCGGCTTTTCACCGACGGCCACTGGAAGGCCTGGACCAGCGGCTTGGGCAAAGCGAGGCCGGATGTCTCGATCAGGATGTGGTCGACCCTCGGCGTCAGCGACAGGATCTGGTCCAGCGCCGGGACGAAATCATCGGCGACGGTGCAGCAGATGCAACCATTGGCCAGCTCGACGATGTTTTCCTCGGGGCAGGTGTCGATGGCGCAGCCCTTCAGGATCTCGCCGTCGATGCCGATGTCGCCGAACTCGTTGACGATGATGGCCAGGCGCTTGCCTTTGGCGTTTTCGAGCAAATGGCGGATCAACGTCGTCTTGCCGGCGCCGAGAAAGCCGGTGACCACGGTGCAGGGAACGCGCGAAAGGGAGGCAGCGGTCATGTCAGGTCCTTCAAAAGGTCAAGGGGAGGGATGCGGGCAACCAGGCCGCGCTTCAGGCAATCGGGACGGCCGCGCCATGGAATGAGCCCATCCGTCGAGGTGGCGAACAGCTTTGCCCCGGTGACGAGATCGGCGCCGCTGGTCGTGGTCAGATCACCGAAGACGTAACTCCAGCAGCCGTCGCGCAGCATGGCCGCGCTGAGCCGGCGCTTGCAATTGCCGAGGCATTCGACGGTACGGATTTTGATGTTTTCGCTGGAAGCGGCGCGGCGCGTGTCCTCTGCGAGCAGTTCGCCGGCGCGCGGATGAGCGTCCGAACCGGTCTCGTCACGGCAGGACGAGCAGACGATGACGGTAACGCCGGCCGGGGAATCACCATGGCCGGACAATAAATCCGCTGTCTCAGCCGGAAAACTGCTGTCGCGTTCCAAATCAGGCTCCTTGCCCGGAAAACCCGCCAGGCGATCGGATTCTTATGTCCTAGACGGCAGGTCTCCTGGCTCGCGGGTCATCGCCTGGGTGCCGCCTTCCCGGGAATATCCCAGTGGTTTTCGGCCGAGGCTCGTCGCTTACAGTTGCGGGGACAGCCGCGGATTTGAAATCGAGATTTCGCACCGCATTCCCTCTTGGCCCCTGCCGTTGCGGGCAGGGGACCGTCTGGAACGGATTTAGGCTTGTGGAGGCAGTCGTGTCAACGCACGTCTATGACGCGGCGATATCCGCTAGCGGCTGGCCAAGGTCGCCGGCAGCTGTCACCTCGATGCGCTCAAGCCCGAGCCAGCCCTGCATCTGCTTCAATTCCTCGAAGAGTTCGGCAGCGGTTTGTGGCGGGGCGCCGGGCTCCGCATAGGCGGCATGGACGCGCAATACGCCGGCCGGGCGGTCGGCCCTGAGGTCGACACGCCCGACGATGCTGTCGCCGAGCAGGAATGGCAGCACATAATAGCCATACCGGCGCTTTTCGGCCGGCGTGTAGATCTCGATGCGGTAGTGGAAATCGAACAACCGCTCGGTGCGCGATCGTTCGAAGACGACGGGATCGAACGGCGCGAGCAAGGCGCGCGCCTCGATCTTGCGCGGCAAACGGGCGTCCTTGTGGAGATAGGCTGTTTTGTTCCAGCCGTCGACGCTCACCGGCAACAGCTCGCCGGCCTCGACCAGCTCCTCGATGCGGCCCTTGATGTCGGCGGGCGAGAGGCGGAAATAGTCGCGCAGGTCGCCTGCCGTGGCGATGCCGTGGGCACGGGCCGAGATGCGCAGCAATTCGCGGTGAGCGTCTTCGGGGGAGGGCGTTGGCAGACTCAGTATTGTTGGCGGCAGCACGCGCTCCGGCAGATCGTAGAACCGTTCGAAGCCGCGGCGATGCGCCGTGGTGATGCGGCCGGCCCAGAACAGCCATTCGAAGGCGTGCTTTGCATGGCTCCAGCCCCACCAGCCGCCCGAACCCTTCTGCCCTTCGAAAGCCGACGCCGCGATCGGGCCTCGTTCGGCGACCTCGCGATAGATGTCTTCGATATAGGCGGCGTGCTCGCGGCCCCATTTGGCCAGTCCGCTGTACATTTCGTCGCCGCGTTCGGCCCGCTGCATGCGCCAGCGCATCAGCGGATAGGTCTCGACCGGCAAGAACGAGGCTTCATGCGCCCAATACTCGAAGACCATGCGCTTGCGCGTTACGGCGGCGTCGTCGAGCAGCGCCAGCTTGTAGGGGCCAAGCCGCGAATAGAGCGGCATATAGTGGGCGCGCACCACGGCGCTGACGGAATCGATCTGCAGCAGGCCGGTACGGGCAAGCACGCGGGCCAGATGCCGGCGGTCGGGTGTACCGGCGGGTCGGGGGTCATTGAATCCCTGTGCCGCCAGCGCGATGCGGCGGGCCGTGGCAAGCGAGATTTTTTCCTTCATGAAGGCGGCATCCGGACAATTTTAGACAGAGAAAATGACCTACGATTCCGTGCCATGCTAGCAGGGTTTTGGCGGCATCCATGTCAGGAGAGAAAAGTGGAGTAAAAAGTGCAGGAAATCAAACAGGAGCGGATCGGACCAGTTTTCCCGGATATGCCCGTCCAGCACCGCGATTTGAACAAGGTTTGACTTGCTTCGCCGAAAGCGCTGCGCTAACCCTCGCCGCGTTGCAGCATAGAGCCCCCTTAAAACGGTTCAGTGGTTAAACTGTCACGCTTCCGCAAGTGGGTCCGGTGCTGTAATCAGAGTGGATTGGCCGCCAACGGAAACTGCAGCATGAACGCACTTTTAGGTTCGTACCTGCCCATCGTCCTGTTCATCGGCGTGGCGCTGATCGTCGGGCTGGCGCTGCTCGCCGCACCCTTCCTGGTGGCCTACCGCAACCCCGATCCGGAAAAGCTTTCGGCCTATGAGTGCGGCTTCAACTCGTTCGACGACGCCCGCATGAAGTTCGATATCCGCTTCTACCTGGTATCGATCCTGTTCATCATCTTCGATCTGGAGGTGGCCTTCCTGTTTCCTTGGGCGGTGTCGTTCAGTCAGATCGGCATGCTCGGTTTCTGGTCGATGATGGTGTTTTTGGCGGTGCTGACCATCGGCTTTGCCTATGAATGGAAAAAAGGAGCGCTGGAATGGGATTGAACGACAGTTCCGGCACGCTCGTCGCGCCGAAGCCCAAGGGCCTCATCGACCCCAACACCGGCAGGCCGGTAGGGTCTGACGATCCATTCTTCCTGGAGATCAACAACGAGCTCGCCGACAAGGGCTTTCTCGTCACCTCGACCGAGGCGCTGATCACCTGGGCGCGCAGCGGCTCGTTGATGTTCATGACCTTCGGTCTCGCCTGCTGCGCGGTCGAGATGATCCATACGTCGATGCCGCGCTATGACTCGGAGAGGTTCGGTGTCGCGCCGCGCGCGTCTCCGCGTCAGTCCGACATCATGATCGTTGCCGGCACGCTGACCAACAAGATGGCGCCGGCGCTGCGCAAGGTCTACGATCAGATGCCGGAGCCGCGCTACGTCATCTCGATGGGCTCCTGCGCCAATGGCGGCGGCTATTATCATTATTCCTATTCGGTGGTGCGCGGCTGCGACCGCATCGTGCCGGTCGACATCTACGTGCCCGGCTGCCCGCCGAGCGCTGAAGCGCTGCTTTACGGCATCCTTCTGCTGCAGAAGAAGATCCGCCGCACCGGCACGATCGAGCGGTGAGCGGCATGACCCAGGCGTTGAATGACCTCTCGACCTATCTCGGCGAGAAGCTGATCGGCCGGATCGGCGTGGCGGTGCTCGCCTATGGCGAACTCACCATCTCGGTCGAGCCGCGCGACCTGATCGAGGTGGTGACCTTCCTGCGCGACGACCCGAAATGCCAGTTCATTTCGATCATCGACGTTTGCGGCGCCGATTATCCATCGCGCGCAAAGCGCTTCGACGTGGTCTATCATTTGCTGTCGCCGAGACAGAATATCCGCGTCCGCATCAAGGTCCAGGCCGACGAAGAGACGCTGGTGCCGTCGATCACCGGAATTTATCCCGGCGCCGACTGGTTCGAGCGCGAGACCTACGATCTCTACGGCGTGCTGTTTTCAGGCCATCCGGATCTGCGCCGGATTCTGACCGATTACGGCTTTGAAGGCCATCCACTGCGCAAGGACTTTCCGCTGACCGGCTTCGTCGAGGTGCGTTACGACGACGAAGCCAAGCGCGTCATCTACGAGCCGGTGGAGCTCAAGCAGGAATTCCGCAATTTCGATTTTCTCAGCCCTTGGGAGGGGACGGATTACGTCCTTCCGGGGGATGAAAAGGCAAAGCAGTAAATGGCTGAAACCTCCGTTCGCAACTTCAACATCAATTTTGGCCCGCAACACCCTGCGGCGCATGGCGTTTTGCGCCTCGTGCTGGAGCTTGACGGCGAAGTCGTCGATCGCGTCGATCCGCATATCGGGCTGTTGCACCGCGGCACGGAAAAGCTGATCGAGGCCAAGACTTATCTGCAGGCCGTGCCCTATCTCGACCGGCTCGATTATTGCGCGCCGATGAACCAGGAGCACGCCTTTGCGCTCGCCGCCGAGCGGCTGCTCGGCATCGAGGTGCCGAAGCGCGGCCAGTTGATCCGAGTGCTCTATTCGGAAATCGGCCGCATCATGTCGCACATCCTCAACGTGACGACGCAGGCGATGGATGTCGGCGCGCTGACGCCGCCGCTGTGGGGCTTCGTCGAACGCGAAAAGCTGATGGTGTTCTATGAGCGTGCCAGCGGCTCGCGCATGCATGCCGCCTATTTCCGCCCCGGCGGCGTGCATCAGGATCTGCCGCAGAAGCTGATCGAGGACATCGGCAAGTGGATCGACCCGTTCCTGAAATCGCTCGACGACCTCGACTCGCTCTTGACCGGCAACCGCATCTTCAAGCAGCGCAATGTCGACATCGCGACGGTGTCTCTGGCCGACGCCTGGGCCTGGGGTTTTTCGGGCGTCATGGTGCGCGGCTCGGGTGCACCCTGGGACCTGCGCAAATCACAGCCCTATGAATGTTACGCTGAGATGGATTTCGACATTCCGATTGGCAAGAACGGTGACTGTTTCGACCGTTATCTGGTACGCATGGAAGAGATGCGCCAGTCGGCCAAGATCATGCGCCAGTGCGTCGACCTGTTGCTCGGTAAGGAGGGCAGCGGGCCGGTATCCAACCTCGACGGCAAGGTGGTGCCGCCGAAGCGCGCGGCGATGAAGCGCTCGATGGAAGCGCTGATCCATCATTTCAAGCTCTACACCGAAGGCTACCGCGTGCCGGCCGGCGAGGTCTATGCCGCCGTCGAGGCACCGAAGGGCGAGTTCGGCGTCTATCTCGTCTCCGACGGCACCAACAAGCCCTATCGCTGCAAGCTGCGCGCGCCCGGCTTCGCGCATCTCCAGGCCATGGACTTTTTGTGTCGCGGCCACATGTTGGCCGACGTCACCGCCGTGTTGGGTTCACTCGACATCGTGTTTGGTGAGGTCGATCGGTGATGATGGGAATGGCTCGACCGTCAAAGGCGTTTCTGGCCGCGGCATGCCTTGCGGCTTCCGCTGAAGTGTCGCTTGCTGGGTCCGGTGAGGGTCTCTCGTCAACCGATCTTCTCAAAGAGGGGTTCAAGCTTATTGCAGAAGGCGATCTGCTTACAGTCCGTGGCTTGAGCACCCAGACCCCAGCAATGGATGAGGGCATTCTTGTCCATGGCCGGCCGTCGACATCGTCCAACTGCGCGGTTCATGACAACCTCGTAGCGTCATTGATCCCCGAAGAATATCGTTGCAAGCCAATAGCTTGGGTGTATAGCCGCTATGACGGATACATCCGCCTGAAGCGTGGAAATGAAGAGTTCGTATGCGTTTTGGGGCGATCCGAGGATTGCTATCGCGCCTACAGCTCTAACCAGTAGAAACATAGAAGCGAAATCGTAATGTCAGTCCGCCGTCTCGCAGAAGCCAGCCTCCAGCCAGCCTCCTTCGCCTTCAACCGGGCGAATGCGGCGGCGGCGAAGCAGTGGATCAAGAAATATCCGAAGGGGCGCGAACAGTCCGCGATCATTCCCTTGCTGATGCTGGCGCAGGAACAGGAAGGCTGGGTGACCAAGGCGGCGATCGAGACGATCTCCGACATGCTCGACATGCCCTATATCCGTGGGCTGGAAGTCGCCACCTTCTATACGCAATACCAGCTCAATCCGGTCGGCACCCGCGCTCATATCCAGGTCTGCGGCACCACGCCCTGCATGCTGCGCGGCTCGGAAGCGCTGATGGATGTCTGCCGCTCGAAGATCCATCACGACCAATTCCACACCAACGACAAGGGCACGCTGTCGTGGGAAGAGGTCGAATGCCTCGGCGCCTGCGTCAACGCACCGATGCTGATGATCTTTAGGGATACTTTTGAGGATTTGACGCCGGAGCGGCTTGCCGAGATCATCGACCTTTATGACGCCGGCAAGGGTGCTACGGTGAAACCGGGACCGCAAAACGGCCGCATCACTTCCGAGCCGGCCAACGGCCTGACGACCCTCAAGAGCGAAAAGGCGATCCTCAAGGCGACCCGCGACCGGGAAACCAGGGCGGCAACCAAGGCCGCCAAGGATGCAGGGCCGGCTGCCGCCGCCGCAGCATCAGTTCCGCCAGCTGCTCCTGCCGCGCCGGCGCCGGTTGCGCCCTCGAATGCCAGCAAGCCGAAGACCGACGCGGTCGAGACCAACCCGGCGCTGAAATCGCCGTCGGCGACGAAAGTCGCGCCCGCGGCGGAAAAGGCGGCGAGTGTTGCAGCGCCTCTGCATTCGGCCGCCAATGCCAACAAGGCCGAGCCGCAGGTCGAGGACGTCTCGAAACAGCGCAAGGGCCCCAAGAACAAGGCCGAGCCGGCGTCTGCCTTCAAGGCGCCGGAGGCCAAGGTTAAACCGGCGAAGGCGGCCAAGCCGTCGCCCGGAAACAGGAGCCGGCCGACCGGCAAGAAGCCGGTCTGAGGAACGAGCAATGCTTCAGGACAGAGACCGCATCTTCAACAACATCTACGGCCGCTTCGACAAGTCGCTGGCCGGCGCCATGGCGCGCGGCGCCTGGGACAACACGCCCGGCATCGTTGCCAAGGGGCGCGAGTGGATCGTCAACGAGATGAAGGCATCGGGCCTGCGCGGCCGCGGCGGTGCCGGTTTCCCGACCGGGCTGAAATGGTCGTTCATGCCCAAACAAAGCGACGGCCGGCCGAGCTATCTCGTCGTCAATGCCGACGAGTCCGAGCCCGGTACCTGCAAGGACCGCGACATACTGCGCCATGACCCGCACACGCTGGTCGAAGGCTGCCTGCTTGCGGGCTTCGCCATGGGCGCGGTCGCCGCCTACATCTATGTGCGCGGCGAGTTCATCCGCGAGCGCGAGGCGCTGCAACGCGCCATAGACGAGGCCTATGCGGCCAAGCTGATCGGCAAGAACAATACCTCCGGCTACGATTTCGACATCTACATGCACCATGGCGCCGGCGCCTATATCTGCGGCGAGGAAACGGCGCTGCTCGAAAGCCTCGAGGGCAAGAAGGGCCAGCCGCGGCTGAAGCCGCCGTTTCCGGCCAATGTCGGCCTCTATGGCTGCCCGACGACGGTCAACAATGTCGAGTCCATCGCTGTCGCGCCAACCATCCTGCGCCGCGGTGCGGCCTGGTTCTCGTCCTTCGGCCGGCCCAACAATGTCGGCACCAAGCTGTTCTGCATCTCCGGCCACGTCAACAATCCGTGCACCGTCGAAGAGGCGATGTCGATCCCGTTCCGCGAACTGATCGAGACGCATTGCGGCGGCATCCGCGGCGGCTGGGACAATCTGCTGGCGGTCATTCCGGGCGGCGCCTCGGTGCCGCTGGTGCCGGCCGAGCAGATCATCGACGCGCCGATGGATTTCGACGCGCTGCGCGACCTGAAATCGGGCCTCGGCACGGCGGCTGTCATCGTCATGGACAAATCGACCGATATCGTGAAAGCGATCGCGCGGCTGTCCTATTTCTACAAGCACGAGAGCTGCGGCCAGTGCACGCCCTGCCGTGAGGGCACCGGCTGGATGTGGCGGGTGATGGAACGGCTGGTGCGCGGCGAGGCGCAGAAGCGCGAGATCGACAT
Source organism: Mesorhizobium sp. M0040 (assembly GCF_040323505.1). Lineage (NCBI taxonomy): Bacteria > Pseudomonadati > Pseudomonadota > Alphaproteobacteria > Hyphomicrobiales > Phyllobacteriaceae > Mesorhizobium > Mesorhizobium sp. M0040. The sequence goes on along the minus strand of NZ_JAMYVA010000055.1, from coordinate 23,111 downwards.
GCTGCTCGACGTGACGAAGCAGGTCGAGGGCCACACGATCTGTGCGCTGGGCGATGCGGCAGCATGGCCGATCCAGGGCCTGATGCGGCATTTCCGCGGCGAGGTGGAGCGGCGCATCGACGAGTTTTCGCGCAACGCGCACCGCGCCGAACCGGTGCTGGCGGCGGCGGAATAGAAGAATTCAAAAATGCGGGCGAATGCCCGAAACGAGGAAACGAGCGCGGGGCAGACGGAAACGACCAGGAGACCACCTATGTCGCTGTTTTCGACACCCGACGATTTTACGCCCGATATGGACCCGTTGTTGAAGATGAACCAGGATCTGACCAGGATGATGCCGAAGGAGATGGCCAACGCCGTCAATCTCCTGGCGCATCCTGTCGCGGGCGCGGCGGCGATGACGGCACTCGGCATCGGTCTTGCCAACCACGCCTTTGGCATCTGGATGGGCGTGCTTTCGGGCGCGGCCGAGACCTCGCAGCGGCTTTGGCAGCCGGTCGCCGAGGATTTCGAGGCCCGGACGGAACGCTTTTCCGCGACCGGCAAAAGCTCCTCGACAAAGGCGCGCGCAGCGACCAAAACCCTGATTGCCGAGGCGCAGTCCTTCGCCAACGATGTGACCGACATTGCGACGAGCACCGCTGCGCGGAGCTTGGCGAATGCCAGCACCGTTGCAGCGGATGCGTCGGCCGGGCTGATGCCGGAGGATTTCAAGCAGCCCAAGCCGATGGATCGGCCAGCCGAGCCGGCTGACCTCAAGGCGATATCGGGCATCGGGCCGAAACTGGAAAAGGTGCTGAACGGCCTTGGCATCTGGACATACGCCCAGATCGCCGCGTGGACGCCGCAAGAGATCGCCTGGGTCGAAGATTACCTGTCGTTGAAGGGCCGCATCGGCCGTGACGGCTGGATCGGTCAGGCGGCCGCGTTGGCCGGGGCCAAAAAGTGAATTCAACATCGTGCGCGGTCTCGGCTGCGCCCGGAAGGAAAGATTGCGGAACGTCCGCAGGGGTTTGAGGCGAAATGGCAAAGCTCAAGGTCGACGGGAAAGAGATCACTGTACCCGACCATTACACGCTGCTGCAGGCGGCCGAGGACGCCGGCGCGGAAGTGCCGCGCTTCTGCTTCCACGAGCGGCTGTCGATCGCCGGCAATTGCCGCATGTGCCTAATTGAGGTGAAAGGCGGCCCGCCCAAGCCGCAGGCGTCCTGCGCCATGGGCGTGCGCGACCTGCGCCCCGGCCCGAACGGCGAGCCGCCGGAAATCTTCACCAACACGCCGATGGTCAAGAAGGCGCGCGAAGGCGTGATGGAATTCCTGCTGATCAACCATCCGCTGGACTGCCCGATCTGCGACCAGGGCGGCGAGTGCGACCTGCAGGACCAGGCGATGGCGTTCGGAGTCGATTCCTCGCGCTACCATGAGAACAAGCGGGCGGTCGAAGACAAGTATATCGGGCCGCTGGTCAAGACGATCATGAACCGCTGCATCCATTGCACGCGCTGCGTCCGCTTCACCACCGAGATTGCCGGCATATCCGAGCTCGGCCTGATCGGCCGCGGCGAGGATGCCGAGATCACCACCTATCTCGAAAGCGCGATGACTTCGGAACTGCAGGGCAATGTCATCGACCTTTGCCCGGTCGGCGCGCTGACCTCCAAACCCTATGCCTTCCAGGCACGGCCTTGGGAACTGACCAAGACCGAATCCATCGACGTGATGGACGCCGTCGGCTCGGCGATCCGCATCGATAGCCGAGGCCGCGAAGTGATGCGCATCCTGCCGCGTACCAACGAGGCGGTGAACGAGGAATGGATTTCCGACAAGACCCGCTTCATCTGGGACGGCTTGCGCACGCAGCGCCTCGACCGCCCCTATGTGCGCAAGGACGGCAGACTGGCCCCGGCAAGCTGGGCCGAGGCTTTTGCCGCGATCAAGGAAGCGGTGTCGAATGCGGCACCCGAAAAGATCGGTGGCATTGCCGGCGATCTCGCAGCCGTCGAGGAGATCTACGCGCTGAAGCTTCTGATGGCTTCGCTCGGCTCGAAGAACACCGACTGCCGCCAGGACGGCGCCGCACTCGATCCGTCGCTCGGCCGGGCGAGCTATGTGTTCAACCCGACCATCGAAGGCATCGAACAGGCCGATGCGGTGCTGATTATCGGCGCCAATCCGCGCTTCGAGGCATCCTTGCTCAACGCCCGCATCCGCAAGCGCTGGCGGGCCGGCAATCTGCCGGTCGGCGTCATCGGCGATGTCGGCGATACGCGCTATGATTACGAGCAGCTCGGCGCCGGGCCGGAATCGCTGAAGGATCTGGCCGACGGCAACGGCAAGTTCTTCCAGCTGCTGAAGAAGGCGACCCATCCGCTGATCATCGTCGGCCAGGGTGCGCTGGCGCGTCCGGACGGCGCGGCCGTGCTTGGCCAGGCGGCGAAGCTCGCCGTCGCCGTCAATGCCGCAAGGGCCGACTGGAACGGTTTTGCCGTGCTGCACACCGCCGCGGCACGCGTCGGCGGCCTCGATGTCGGGTTCGTGCCGGGCGAGGGCGGCAGGAATGTCGCCGGCATGCTGGGCGAGACCGATGTGCTGTTCCTGCTCGGTGCCGACGAAATCGACATGGCCAAGACCGGCGGCGCTTTCGTCGTCTATATCGGCACGCATGGCGACAAGGGCGCGCATCGCGCCAACGTCATCCTGCCGGGTGCCGCCTATACCGAGAAGTCGGGCACCTTCGTCAACACCGAGGGGCGCGTGCAGCAGACCAACCGGGCCGGCTTCGCGCCCGGCGAGGCGCGCGAGGACTGGGCGATCCTTCGGGCACTGTCGGATGTGCTCGGCAAGAAGCTGCCGTTCGATTCGCTGCCGCAGCTGCGCGCTAAGCTCTATGCGGAATACCCGCATCTTGCCCGCATCGACCATGTCGCGGCCGGCGACCCGGCCGACATCGCCAGGGTTGCCAAGCTCGGCGGGCGGCTGAACAAGGGCACCTTCACCTCGCCGGTCAAGGATTTCTACCTGACCAACCCGATCGCGCGGGCTTCCGCGGTGATGGCCGAGTGCTCGGCTTTGGCGAAGAACGGCTTCAGGCAGGCGGCGGAGTAGACATGGACACCTTCTTCTCCTTCTACGTGCTGCCGGCGCTGCTGATCCTTTTGAAGTCGGTCGTGCTGATCGTCGTTCTGTTGATCTTCGTCGCCTATGTGCTTTACGCCGACCGCAAGATCTGGGCGGCGGTGCAATTGCGCCGAGGCCCGAATGTCGTTGGCCCATGGGGCACGCTGCAGGCCTTCGCCGATCTGCTGAAATTCGTCTTCAAGGAACCGGTGATCCCGTCCGGCGCCAACAAGGGCGTTTTCCTGCTGGCGCCCTTGGTGTCGGCGGTGCTGGCGATCTCTGCCTGGGCGGTGATCCCGGTCAATGAAGGCTGGGCGATCGCCAACGTCAATGTCGGCATCCTCTATGTCTTCGCCATCTCCTCGCTCGAGGTCTATGGCGTGATCATGGGCGGCTGGGCCTCCAATTCGAAATACCCCTTCCTCGGCGCACTGCGCTCGGCGGCGCAGATGGTGTCCTACGAAGTCTCGATCGGTTTCGTCATCGTCACCGTGCTGCTTTGCGTCGGCTCGCTCAACCTGTCCGACATCGTCTTGTCGCAGCAGGACGGGCTGGGCACGCGGCTCGGCCTGCCCAACACCTTCCTCGACTGGCATTGGCTGTCGCTGTTCCCGATGTTCATCGTCTTCTTCATCTCGGCGTTGGCCGAGACCAACCGGCCGCCCTTCGACCTTGTGGAAGCCGAATCGGAACTCGTCGCCGGCCATATGGTCGAATATTCCTCGACGCCGTTCCTGTTGTTCTTCCTCGGCGAATATGTCGCCGTCGTCCTGATGTGCGCGCTGGCCACCATCCTGTTCCTTGGCGGCTGGCTGCCGCCCTTCAACTTCGCGCCGTTCACCTGGGTGCCGGGGCTGATCTGGTTCGTACTCAAGGTCTGCCTGGTGTTCTTCATGTTCTCCATGGTGAAGGCGTTCGTGCCGCGCTACCGCTACGACCAGCTGATGCGGCTCGGCTGGAAGGTCTTCCTGCCGATCTCGCTGTTCATGGTGGTCGCTACCGCCGCTTTCCTCAAACTCACCGGGTTTGCCTGATGTCAGCATTATCCCAGGCCGCCAAGTCACTGCTTTTGCAGGATTTCGTCAGCGCTTTCTTCCTGTCGATGCGCCAGTTCTTCGCGCCGAAGGAGACGATCAACTATCCGCATGAAAAGGGGCCGGTCAGCCCGCGCTTCCGTGGCGAACATGCGCTGCGCCGTTATCCGAACGGCGAGGAACGCTGCATCGCCTGCAAATTGTGCGAGGCGATCTGCCCGGCACAGGCCATCACCATCGAAGCCGGCCCACGCCGCAACGACGGCACACGGCGCACCGTGCGCTACGACATCGATATGGTGAAATGCATTTACTGCGGCTTCTGCCAGGAAGCCTGCCCGGTCGACGCCATTGTCGAGGGCCCGAATTTCGAATTCGCGACGGAAACGCGCGAGGAGCTTTATTACGACAAGGACAGGCTGCTGGCCAATGGCGACCGCTGGGAGCGTGAGCTGGCGCGCAACATCTCGCTGGATGCGCCTTACCGCTGATATTTGACGCATGGACGGGGCGAGGGGCCTCGTTTAAGGAACACGCAACTTGCCGACCGGAGGCGGTGGCAAAAAACAGGACGAACGTCCTGTTCTGACAGGAAACCCGGGGGAACCCATGCTGAGTGGACTAGAGGCGGCCTTTTTCTACCTCTTCGCCTTTGTCGCGGTGGCATCGGCGTTCATGGTCATATCGGCGCGCAATCCCGTGCATTCGGTGCTGTTCCTGATCCTGACCTTCTTCAACGCCGCCGGCCTGTTCATGCTGACCGGCGCCGAGTTCCTGGCGATGATCCTGCTCGTCGTCTATGTCGGCGCGGTGCTGGTGCTGTTTCTGTTTGTCGTCATGATGCTCGACGTCGACTTCGCCGAAATGAAGGAAGGCGCCCTGCAATATGCACCGATCGGCGCGCTGGTCGGGCTGATCCTGGCGGCGGAGCTGATCATCGTGCTCGGCGGCTATACATTCGCGCCGAAACTGGCGGCGACGGTCGCGAAACCCATTCCGGACCTGGCCGCGCGCTCGAACACGGCAGCGCTCGGCGACATCCTCTATACGGATTACCTCTATTACTTCCAGGTGGCGGGGCTGGTGCTGCTGGTCGCCATGATCGGCGCCATCGTGCTGACGCTGCGCCACAAGCCGGGCGTCAAGCGGCAGTCGATCGCCGCCCAGGTCGGCCGCACGGCGGCAACCGGAGTGGAAATCCGCAAGGTCAAGACGGGCGAAGGAGTCTGAGATGGTCGTCGGCATCGCGCACTACCTGACCGTATCGGCGATCCTGTTTACGCTCGGCGTGTTCGGCATCTTCCTGAACCGCAGGAACGTCATCGTCATCCTGATGTCGATCGAGCTGATCCTGCTTGCGGTCAACATCAATTTCGTCGCCTTCTCGGCGGCGCTCGGCGATCTGGTCGGCCAGGTGTTCGCACTGTTCGTGCTGACGGTCGCGGCGGCCGAAGCGGCGATCGGCCTTGCCATTCTCGTCGTCTTCTTCCGCAACCGCGGCTCGATCGCGGTCGAAGACGTGAACATGATGAAGGGTTGACGGAACCACCATGTATCAGGCCATCGTCTTCCTTCCGCTGCTCGGCTTCTTGATCGTCGGCCTGTTCGGCACTTCGCTCGGCGCCAAAGCTTCAGAATACATCACTTCCGGTTTCCTGGTGATTGCGGCTGTGCTGTCGTGGGTCGCCTTCTTCTCGGTCGGCTTCGGCGGCGGAGAGGTGTTCACCGTGCCGGTGATGCGCTGGATCCAGTCGGGCGGGCTGGAGGCGTCCTGGGCGCTCAGGATCGACACGCTGACGGTGGTGATGCTGGTCGTCGTCAACACGGTGTCGTCGCTGGTCCATATCTACTCGATCGGCTACATGCATCACGATCCGGACCGGCCGCGCTTCTTCGCCTATCTGTCGCTGTTTACCTTCGCCATGCTGATGCTGGTGACGGCCGACAACCTCGTGCAGATGTTCTTCGGCTGGGAAGGCGTCGGCCTTGCCTCCTATCTGCTGATCGGCTTCTGGTACAAGAAGCCGTCGGCCAATGCGGCTGCAATCAAGGCCTTCATCGTCAACCGCATCGGCGATTTCGGCTTTGCGCTCGGCATATTCGGCGTGTTCGTGCTGTTCGGCTCGGTCAATCTCGGCACCATCTTCGCCAATGCGGCGACGTTCATTCCGGCGGAAGGCGCGCCGCAAGGTGCGGCCGTGCTGACCTTCCTCGGCTATGCGCTCGACAAGCAGGCCGCGATGACGGTCGTCTGCCTGCTCCTGTTCATGGGCGCCATGGGCAAGTCGGCGCAGGTGCCGCTGCACACCTGGCTGCCGGATGCCATGGAAGGCCCGACGCCGGTCTCGGCACTGATCCATGCCGCCACCATGGTGACGGCAGGCGTGTTCATGCTGGCGCGGTTGTCGCCGCTGTTCGAGCTGTCGCATTCGGCACTGACGGTGGTCACCTTCATCGGCGCCTTCACCGCCTTCTTCGCGGCGACAGTCGGTCTCGTCCAGAACGACATCAAGCGCGTCATCGCCTATTCGACCTGTTCGCAGCTCGGCTACATGTTCGTGGCGCTCGGCGTCGGCGCCTATGGCGCGGCGATCTTCCATCTGTTCACGCACGCCTTCTTCAAGGCGCTGCTGTTCCTCGGCTCGGGCTCGGTCATCCACGCCGTCTCCGACGAGCAGGACATGCGCAAGATGGGCGGCCTGAGGACGCTCATTCCGAAAACGTACTGGATGATGGTGATCGGCACGCTGGCGCTGACCGGTGTCGGCATCCCGGTAACGATCATCGGCACGGCCGGCTTCTTCTCCAAGGACGCCATCATCGAAGCGGCCTTCGCCGGCCACAATGCGGTCGCCGCGTTTGCCTTCATATTGCTGGTCATTGCTGCCTGCTTCACCTCCTTCTACTCGTGGCGACTGATCTTCATGACCTTCCACGGCGAGCCGCGGGCCAGCCACGAGGTCATGCACCACGTCCATGAATCGCCGCCGGTCATGCTGGTGCCGCTGTTCATCCTGGCGGCGGGCGCGCTGTTTGCCGGCGTGATCTTCCACGGCGCCTTCATCGGCGAGGGCTATGCCGAATTCTGGAAGGCGTCGCTGTTCACGCTGCCGGACAACCACATCCTGCACGAAATCCACGAAGTGCCGTTGTGGGTCGAGCTGTCACCGTTCATCGCCATGCTGATCGGCTTTGCGATTGCCTGGCAGTTCTATATTCGCGCGCCGGAAATGCCTCGGAGCGTCGCCGCCAATCATCGCCTGCTCTACGCCTTCCTGCTCAACAAATGGTATTTCGACGAGCTCTACGACTTCCTGTTCGTGCGGCCGGCAAAGCGCCTCGGCAGCTTCCTGTGGAAGACCGGCGACGGCACCGTCATCGACGGGCTCGGGCCGGACGGCATTTCGGCGCGCGTCGTCGACGTCACCAACCGGGTCGTCAAGCTGCAGACCGGCTATCTTTACCACTATGCCTTCGCCATGCTGATCGGCGTTGCCGCACTCGTCACCTGGATGATGCTCTGATGACCGCCTGGCCGATCCTATCGCTGGTCACCTTCCTGCCGCTGGTTGGTGTGCTGCTCATCCTTTTCGTGCGTGACGACAGCGAGAACGCGCGCCGCAACATCCGCGCCATAGCACTGTTCACGACCGCGTTCACGTTTGTGATTTCGCTGTTCATCTGGACCGGCTTCGACAATTCGCAGCCCGGCTTCCAGTTCGTCGAGAAGTTTGCCTGGCTGGATTCCGGCATCTCCTACCATATGGGCGTAGACGGCATCTCCATGCTGTTCGTCATCCTGACCACCTTCCTGATGCCGCTCTGCATTCTCGCCTCGTGGGAATCGATCGAGAAGCGCGTCAAGGCCTATATGATTGCCTTCCTGCTGCTCGAGACGCTGATGATCGGCGTGTTCTGCGCGCTCGACATCGTCTTGTTCTATGTCTTCTTCGAAGCCGGGCTGATCCCGATGTTCATCATCATCGGCGTGTGGGGCGGCAAGCGGCGCGTCTATGCCTCGTTCAAGTTCTTCCTCTATACGCTGGCCGGCTCGGTGCTGATGCTGCTCGCCATCATGGCGATGTTCTTCCAGTCCGGCACCACCGACATCCCGACGCTTCTGACCCACAACTTCCCGGCCAATATGCAGACTTGGCTATGGCTTGCCTTCTTCGCGTCCTTCGCGGTGAAGATGCCGATGTGGCCGGTGCACACCTGGCTGCCGGACGCGCATGTCGAGGCGCCGACGGCCGGCTCGGTGATCCTGGCCGCCATCCTGCTCAAGATGGGCGGGTACGGCTTCCTGCGCTTTTCGCTGCCGATGTTTCCGATCGCATCCGAAATGTTCGCGCCGCTGAGCTTCCCGCGATCCGTCGGAGCCATCATCTACACCTCGCTGGTGGCGCTGATGCAGGAGGACATGAAGAAGCTGATCGCCTATTCGTCGGTCGCTCACATGGGCTTCGTTACCATGGGCATCTTCGCGATGAACCAGGAAGGCGTCCAGGGTTCGATCTTTCAGATGCTGTCGCACGGCCTGGTCTCCGGCGCGCTGTTCCTCTGCGTCGGCGTCGTCTACGACCGCATGCATACGCGTGACATCGACGCCTATGGCGGGTTGGTCAACAACATGCCGAAATATGCAACCGTGTTCATGATCTTCACCATGGCCAATGTCGGCCTGCCCGGCACCAGCGGCTTCGTCGGCGAGTTCCTGACCATGCTCGGCGTGTTCCGGGTCAACACCTGGGTAGCGTTCTTCGCCGCCACCGGCGTCATCCTTTCGGCGGCCTATGCGCTCTGGCTCTACCGCAAGGTGATCTTCGGCGCGCTGACCAAGGAAAGCCTGAAAGGCCTGCTCGACCTGTCGACGCGCGAGAAGGTGATCATCTATCCGCTGGTCGCGCTGGTCATCTTCTTCGGCGTCTATCCGGCGCCGATCTTCGACGCGACCGCCGAATCGGTCAAGGCGCTCGTTACCAATGTCACCGCATCCATCGGCGCCGCGCAGACCGCGGCGGCGAACTGACTGGGGGTTTTGCGAACCATGACGCCGGACCTTCTCTCAAGCCTGTCGCTCTCGACGCCAGAGCTGATCCTCGCCATCGGCGCCTTGGCGCTGTTGATGCTCGGCGCCTATTCGCGCGCCAACACCACTGTCACGGTGAGCGGCCTTGCCGTCGCCGTGCTGGTGATCGCCGGCGCCTGGCTGGTCTTTTCGCCGGGACAGGGCAACGCCTATGGCGAAGCCTTCATCCAGGATCCGTTCGCCCGCTTCATGAAAGTGCTGGCGCTGGTCGGCTCGGCGGTGACGCTGGTCATGTCGGTCCGCTTTGCCCAGGCGGAGCGTTTCGACAAGTTCGAATATCCGGTGCTGATCCTGCTCTGCACGCTCGGCATGATGCTGATGATCTCGGCCAACGGCATGATCGGGCTCTATCTCGGCCTCGAGCTGCAATCGCTGGCGATCTACGTCCTGGCGGCGATCAACCGGGACAGTCTGCGCTCGACCGAGGCCGGGCTGAAGTATTTCGTCCTTGGCGCGCTGTCGTCGGGCATGCTGCTTTACGGTATCTCGCTGGTCTACGGCTACACCGGCAACACCGGCTTCCAGGAGATCGCCACGGCGCTGAGCGGCGGTGAGCGCCAGCTTGGGCTCGTCTTCGGCCTGGTTTTCGTGCTGGCCGGCCTTGCCTTCAAGATCTCGGCGGTGCCGTTCCATATGTGGACGCCCGACGTCTATGAAGGCGCGCCGACGCCGGTGACGGCTTTTCTGGCGGCGGCACCGAAGATGGCGGCGATGGCGCTGATGGTGCGCGTCACCATGGGCGCCTTCAAGCCGATCGCCGCCGACTGGCAGCAGATCATCGTCTTCATCTCGATCGCCTCGATGGCGCTTGGTGCCTTTGCGGCCATCGGCCAGACCAACATCAAACGGCTGATGGCCTATTCCTCCATCGGTCATATGGGTTATGCGCTGGTCGGCCTTGCCGCGAACAGCCAGGACGGCGTGCGCGGCGTCGCCATCTACATGCTGATCTATCTGGTGGTGACGCTCGGCACCTTCGCCTTCATCCTCGCCATGCGGCGCAAGGAGGGCAATGTCGAGCAGATCAGCGATCTCGCCGGCCTGTCGGCGACCAATCCGATCATGGCGACGATCCTCACCATCCTGATGTTCTCGCTGGCCGGCATCCCGCCGCTCGCCGGCTTCTGGGGGAAATGGTACGTGTTCCTCGCCGCCATCAATGCCAACCTCTACGCGCTGGCGATCATCGGCGTGCTCGCCTCTGTGGTGGGCGCCTACTATTATCTGCGTATCATCAAGATCATGTGGTTCGACGAACCGGTCGGCGGCTTCGTGCCGATGGCGTCCGAACTGCGCGTCGTGCTCGGTGTCTGTGGCGCCTTCGTGCTGTTCTACGTGCTGATCGGCGGCCCGATCGGAACCTACGCGGCAGCCGCGGCCAAGACCTTCTTCTGACGGAATGACGTTCAGGCTGGCCCCAACCGCGGCTTCGGACGGGTTCCGGCTCGAGGCGCACGATACGGTCGACTCCACCAACGCGCTGGCGCTGGAGCACGCACGGGCCGGCGATCCGGGCAAACTCTGGGTCGTTTCAAAAAAGCAGGAAGCCGGGCGTGGCCGCCGCGGCCGCGCCTGGGCGACGCCCGAAGGCAATCTGGCGGCGACGCTGCTGGTGATCACCGATGCCGAGCTTCGTCTCGCTGCTACGCTCGGCTTCGTTGCCGGACTGGCGCTTGCCGACGCGCTCGACGCCGTCGTGCCGAAGGGCAGGATCGCGATCGGCCTCGATGGTGCGAGCCAAGGCAAGAACCGTTTCGAACTGAAATGGCCGAACGATGTGCTTGCCTCGGGCGCCAAGCTCGCCGGCATCCTGCTGGAATCGGCGATGCTGGATGGTGGCCGTTCCGCGGTGGCTGTCGGTGTCGGCGTCAACGTGGTGGCATACCCTGAGGATTTGCCTTATCCAGCGACGTCGCTCAGCGCGCTGGGGTCTGCTTGCGATGCCGAGACGCTGTTCCTGGCGCTGTCGGATACATGGAGCGAGAATGCGCGGCTGTGGAACGAAGGGCGTGGGCTTGCCGCCGTCAGGCGGCGGTGGCTGGCGCGTGCGGCGGGGCTTGGCGGGCAGGTTGCTGTCAGAATTGACGGTAATGTGGTGCGTGGCACCTTCGAGACCATTGACGAGGACTGCCGTTTCGTGATCCGCGACGATCAAGGTTCGGTTCTGACGATCGCCGCCGGCGACGTGCATTTCGGCGCGGTTGCCTCGGTCGGCGTTTGACTGGCCAATACGTTTGACTGGCCAGGTATTTGACCAGCTTGAATTTGACCGGCCGACAATTTTGACCGGCCCACAATTTTGACCGGCAAGGAAGGAAAGACCATGGCGACAGCGGAAAACGCCGAACTTGTCTTCGTGCCGCTCGGCGGTGTCGGCGAGATCGGCATGAACTTCGCCCTCTACGGCTATGGGCCGGCCAATGCGCGCGAATGGATCGTGGTCGACGTCGGCGTCACTTTTCCCGATGCAACCCTGCCCGGCGTCGACCTGGTTCTGCCCGACACGCGTTTCATCGAGGAGAATGTCGCCAATCTGTGCGGCATCGTCATCACCCATGCGCATGAGGACCATTACGGCGCGCTCCACGACATCTGGCCGAAGCTCAAGGCGCCGGTGTGGATGACGCCGTTCAGCGCCGGCCTGCTGGAAGCCAAGCGGCAGGGCGAGCAAGGGGCGCCGAAGATCCCGGTGACGATCTACCGGGCCGGCGAGAAATTCACCGTCGGCCCGTTCGAGATCGAGGCCATCCCTGTTGCGCACTCCATTCCCGAACCGATGTCGCTGGCGATCACGACGCCGGCCGGCGTCGTCATCCATACCGGCGACTGGAAGATCGATCCGGCGCCGACGGTCGGGCCGATGACCGACGAGGCGCGCTTCCGAGCCTATGGCGACAAGGGCGTGCTGGCGCTGGTCTGCGATTCCACCAATGCGATGCGGGAAGGGGAATCGCCGTCCGAAGTGGCGGTGGGCGAGGGCCTCAAGAGCGTCATCCAGAACGCCAAGGGCCGGGTCGCCGTCACCAGCTTCTCCTCCAATGTCGGGCGTATCGTCTCCATCGCCAAGGCGGCGCGGGATGCCGGCCGCCAGTGCCTGGTGATTGGCCGCTCGATGAAGCGCGTCATCGATGTGGCTGATGAACTCGGCTATATGGACGGGTTGCCGGAATTCATCGCCGAGGAGGATTACGGATTCATCCCGCGCGAAAACCTCGTCATCATCTGCACCGGCAGCCAGGGCGAGCCGCTTGCCGCACTTGCCAAGCTGTCGCGCGACGAGATGAAGTCGGTGGCGCTGACGGCCGGCGACACGGTGGTGTTTTCCTCGCGCACCATTCCCGGCAACGAGAAGGCGATCCTCGAAATCAAGAACCGCCTGATCGATCTCGGCATCAAGATCATCGAGGACGGCGATGCGCTGGTGCATGTCTCCGGCCATCCACGCCGCAGCGAATTGCGCAAGATGTATGAATGGGTGCGGCCGCAGATCGGCGTTCCCGTGCATGGCGAAGCGGCGCATCTGGTGGCGCAGGGCTCGCTGATGTCGACGTCCGGCATCGGCCAGGTCGCGCAGGTGCGCGACGGCGACATGCTCAGGCTGTATCCGGGTGCCGCCGCCATCATCGACCAGGTGCCGTTCGGCCGCATCTACAAGGACGGAAGGCTGATCGGCACCGACCAGGCGATGGGCATTCGCGACCGCCGCAAGCTGTCCTTTGCCGGCCATGTCGCCGTCAATGTCGTGCTCGACGACAAATACGAGCTTGCCGGCGATCCCGACCTCGTCGCCATCGGCGTCGCCGAGGCCGACGGCAGCGGCGAGAGCCTGGAAGACCTGATGATCGATGCGGCAATCGGCGCCGTGGACTCCATCCCCCGCCAGCGCCGAAAAGACCTCGACCTGGTCCAGGAGGCGGTGCGGCGCGCGGTGCGCGGCGCGGCCAACGAAGCCTGGGGCAAGAAGCCGCTGGTGACGGTGTTCGTCACGAGGTGACGAACAAGGGAGTAGGGGAGTAGGGCAGTAAGGGAGTAGGGAAGTAGGAGGTAGGAGCGCAAACAGATGCACTTCTAGATCCTTTTTTCCCTACTCCCCTACTGCCTTACTCCCCTACTCCCCTAACCCGGGAGTACGCTATGCTCGGACGCCTCAACCATGTCGCGCTTGCGGTGCCGGATCTGGCCGCGGCTGCGGCGGTCTATCGCGATACGCTTGGCGCGCGCGTGACCGCGCCGCAGGCGCTGCCGGAGCATGGCGTTACGGTGGTGTTCGTCGACGTCGGCAACACCAGGATCGAGTTGCTCGAGCCGCTCGGCGAAGCCTCGCCGATCGCCGCATTCCTCGCGAAGAATCCGTCCGGCGGCATGCACCATGTCTGCTATGAGGTGGACGACATTGTTGCGGCGCGCGACCGTCTCAAGGCCAGCGGCGCGCGCGTGCTGGGCGACGGCAATCCGAAGATCGGCGCACATGGCAAGCCGGTATTGTTTCTGCACCCCAAGGATTTCTTCGGCACGCTGGTCGAACTGGAGCAAGCATGAGTTGGGTTTCGTTTGTCGCCCTGTTCTTCGCCACATGGTGGGTGGTGTTGTTCGCCGTCCTGCCGTTCAGCATGCGGACGCAGGACGAGGATCGGGACGTGACGCTTGGCACGGTTCCGAGCGCACCGCGCGGACCGCACATGCTGCGCGCGGCGCTGCGCACGACGATCGCCACGCTGGTCCTCATGGGTATCTTCTACGGCATCACGAGAGGGCTTGGCCTCGGTATCGACGACATCCCGCACATCGTGCCGGATTTCAACCAGAGCCCAGTGCATTAGCCGGCTACCTACCGTGTCCGACTATCCCAGCCTAGCCGAGGCTCTGAAATCAAGCTGAGCCAGCAAGGTCAACCCAAAGTAAAGGCCGGGGCGGGTTTGGGCTGACGCAACGTCATGTAGTTTGGTAATCTGTCGTGCTAATCAGATGATTGCACAAAAAAAATGCAAGGCGCGAGGCCTTGCAATTTAAACGCGTCCGATCTGTTTCCGGTGTCCGGCGGCAGCGAGTTACCGCGCCTAGATCGCATCCTCCCAAGACTTTGACCGCGTAGGAGGGCAGATTTTTCTCCGCCCTCTCGGTTATGGGGGCACACTAGCCTAAGGCGGGTGAAAATGTCACGAAGAATTTTGCTCGGAAACAGGCAATCTCGTGCTGCAGTGCACAATAGTACGGCAGGCGTTGCTTGCGAAACGCCCAGCAAGCCGTGTGCGGCAATTGCGGCGTCTATGCAGCGCCTGGGCCGGGTTTCCATTCCGCCATGAAATGGCTATGAAGCCGGGGCAAGCAAGCCAGCGCTGCGCCGATTCCGGCGCCGCCATCCTCTCTCACGGACCAGTCCATGCGTTTGTCGCGCTATTTCCTGCCCATTCTCAAAGAAAATCCGCGCGAGGCCGAGATCGTCTCGCATCGGCTGATGCTGCGCGCCGGCATGATCCGCCAGCAGGGGCAGGGCAGCTTTTCCTGGCTGCCGCTCGGCAAGCGGGTGCTGGACAAGGTCTGCCGGATCATTCGCGAGGAGCAGAATCGCGCCGGCGCGCTCGAAATCCTGATGCCGACCATCCAATCGGCCGAGCTGTGGCGCGAAAGTGGCCGCTATGAAGATTACGGCAAGGAGATGCTGCGCATCAAGGACCGGCAAGACCGCGATATGCTCTACGGGCCGACCAACGAGGAGATGGTCACCGAGATCTTCCGCTCCTACGTCAAGTCCTACAAGGACCTGCCGCTCAATCTCTATCACATCCAGTGGAAGTTTCGCGACGAGGTGCGCCCGCGCTTCGGCGTCATGCGTTCGCGCGAATTCCTGATGAAGGACGCCTACTCCTTCGACCTCGATTATGAAGGCGCCAAGGCCGCCTACAACCGCATGTTCGTGTCCTATCTCAGGACGTTTACGCGCATGGGTCTGCAGGCGATCCCGATGCGCGCCGACACTGGGCCGATAGGCGGCGACCTCAGCCATGAGTTCATCATCCTGGCCGACACCGGCGAGAGCCAGGTGTTTTGCCATCGCGACTATCTTTCGCTGGCAGTGCCCGGGGCGAACACCGATTTTTCGAACGACGCCGAGATCGGCGGCATCGTCAAGACGTGGACGACGCCCTATGCCGCCACCGACGAAATGCATGACGAGGCGGCATGGGAAAAGCTCTCCGAAGGCGACAAGGTCTCGGCGCGCGGCATCGAGGTCGGCCATATCTTCCATTTCGGCGACAAATATTCCAAGCCGATGGGCGCCAAGGTGACCGGCCCGGACGGCAAGGATCATTTTGTCTCTGGCGGTTCCTACGGCATCGGCCCGTCGCGGCTGGTAGCGGCGATCATCGAGGCCAGCCATGACGATAACGGCATCATCTGGCCGGAAGCGGTGGCGCCGTTCGACATCGGCCTGATCAACATGAAGGCTGGCGATGCCGAATGCGACCGCGTCTGCGGCGAGCTGAATGCCGCCTTTGCCGCCGCCGGCAAGGAGGTGCTCTACGACGACACCGACCAGCGGCCGGGCGGCAAGTTCGCCACCGCCGACCTGATCGGGCTCCCGTGGCAGGTGATCGTCGGGCCGCGTGGTGTCGCCGCCGGCGAGGTCGAAATCAAGAACCGCAGGACCGGCGAGCGCGAGACGCTGCCGATCGGCGACGTGAAAAAGCGTTTCGGTGCCGCCGTATGAGTGAAGCGGCAGCAGCCAAACCTTCGGCGGCAGGACCCTTTTCCGGCTTCGAGCGCATGGTGGCGTGGCGCTATCTGCGCTCGCGCCGCAAGGAGACGGTGATCTCGGTGATCGCCTCGATCTCCTTCCTCGGCATCATGCTGGGCGTTGCCACGCTGATCGTCGTCATGGCGGTCATGAACGGCTTTCGCGCCGAACTGCTGACGCGCATCCTTGGCGTCAACGGGCACCTGATCGTGCAGCCGCTCGACATGCCGCTGGAGGACTATGACCAGGTCGCCGGCCGCATCAACGGCGTGCCCGGCGTTAAATACGCCATTCCGCTGATCGACGGGCAGGTGCTGGCGCAAGGCAATGTCGGCGGCGGCACCGGCGCGCTGGTGCGCGGCATACGCGGCGAGGATCTCGGCAAGATCACGATCGTCGCCAACAACATCAAGGCGGGCTCGATCGTCGGCTTCGACACCGGCGAGGGCGTCGCCATCGGCAGCCGCATGGCCGAGAATCTCGGCCTTGTGCTCGGCGATACCATCACGCTGATCTCGCCCGAGGGCGACGTCACGCCGCTCGGCACGACGCCGCGCATGAAAGGCTATCCGATAACCGCGATCTTCGAGGTCGGCATGTCGGAATATGACAGCTCCATCGTCTACATGCCGTTTTCGGAAGCGCAGCTTTATTTCAACATGGACGGCAGGGCGCAGACGATCGAGATCTACGCCGACAATCCCGACAATATCGACGCGCTGAAGCCGAAGGTCGAAGAGGCGGCGCAACGGCCGATCACCCTCGTCGATTGGCGGGAGCGTAACAAGACGTTTTTCGACGCGCTGCAGGTCGAGCGCAACGTCATGTTCATGATCCTGACGCTGATCGTGCTGGTGGCGGCGCTCAACATCATTTCGGGCCTGATCATGCTGGTGAAGGACAAGGGCCACGACATCGCCATCCTGCGCACCATGGGCGCCACGCGCGGCGCGATCCTGCGCATCTTCCTGATGACCGGGGCTGCGATCGGCGTTGTCGGCACCATCGCCGGCGTGCTGCTCGGCATCGTGATCTGCCTCAACGTCGAGCGCATCCGCCAGTTCTTCTCCTGGCTGGCCAACGAGCGGCTGTTCAATCCCGAGCTTTATTTCCTGAGCCAGCTGCCGGCGCGCATGGATGCCAGCGAGACGATCTCGGTTGTTCTCATGGCTTTGGCGCTGTCGTTCCTGGCGACACTGTTTCCGGCGTGGCGCGCTGCCAGGCTCGATCCGGTCGAAGCGCTGAGGTACGAATGATGGCCGAGGCCATTATCGAGCTGAAGAGCGTCGAACGCCATTATGTACAGGGGCCGCGCAAGCTGACCATCCTGAACGGCGCCGATTTTTCGCTGAAGCGTGGCGAGATGGTGGCGCTTGTGGCGCCGTCGGGCACCGGCAAGTCGACGCTGCTCCACACGGCCGGGCTGCTGGAGCGACCGGACGCCGGCGACGTGATCCTGGCGGGGCGCGCCTGCGGCCGGCTTTCCGACGACGAGCGCACGGCGATCCGCCGCAACGATGTCGGCTTCGTCTACCAGTTCCATCATTTGTTGCCTGAGTTTTCTGCGCTGGAAAACATCATGATGCCGCAGCTGATAAAAGGGCTGCCGCGCAAGGAGGCGGCCGAGCGGGCGGCGCAATTGCTCGACTATATGCAGATCGGCAAGCGGGCACAGCATCGCCCCTCCGAGCTCTCCGGCGGCGAGCAGCAGCGGGTCGCCATTGCGCGTGCCGTCGCCAATGCGCCGCTGGTGCTTTTGGCCGACGAGCCGACCGGCAATCTCGACCCGGTGACCGCTTCCTATGTGTTCGAGGCGCTGGCAGCACTGGTCCGGCAATCGGGCCTGGCGGCGCTCATCGCCACCCACAATCACGAGCTCGCCTCGCGCATGGACCGCCGCGTGACGCTGTCCGACGGCAAGGTTGTGCCGCTTTAGGGTGCGCTGCAATTGAGGCGATGACGGCCCGCGAGCTGCCGTGCGCCGTCCCGCCGCTTTCGCGCGCCTGTCGGCCCCGAAACGCTCGGCATCTCCTTCTCAACCCTTTCTTAACCCTGTCGAAATGACCGAGCGCAATTCGGGTGACGCCCGGACTGCGATCGTTGACATTCGAACAAAATTAGAACAAAATACGAACATACTAACAACAGGAGAGAGTTATGACCGATCTTGTTCAGGATGTCGTCTCGCTGGTGTGCATGAGCACGTTCCTCATTTCCATGGCAATCTGGATCGGCGCGATGTGAGGATTGAGCTCAAGGGCGGGCTCGATGCTGATGAGCGAGGGCCGCCTTCGCATATTGGCGCAGGCATTGGGCGAGTGTTTCAGCCGGCCTTGCGGGACACTTCGACAGGCGACACCGCGGCGGGCCCGAACACGTCCTCGAAAGCGGATTTCAGCGCCAGGTCGAGGTCGGCCATGGTCACGGGAAGGCCGAGGTCGACAAGGCTGGTGACGCCGTGATCCTGGACGCCGCACGGCACGATGCCGCTGAAATGGCTAAGGTCCGGCTCGACATTGATGGCGATGCCGTGAAAGCTCACCCAGCGCCTCAGCCTGATGCCGATGGCGGCGATCTTGTCCTCGGCCGCCGAGCCGTCGGGCAAAGCGGGGCGGTCCGGCCGAACCACCCAGACGCCGACGCGGTCCTCGCGGCGTTCGCCGCGTACGTTGAAGGCGGCCAGCGAGCCGATGATCCATTGTTCGAGTGCGGCGACGAAGGCGCGGACATCCTCGCGCCGCCGCTTCAGGTCGAGCATGACGTAGGCGACTCGCTGGCCCGGCCCATGATAGGTGTATTCGCCGCCACGCCCGGCGGCAAAGACCGGGAAACGGTCCGGCTCGATCAGGTCCTCGATGCGGGCGCTGGTGCCGGCGGTGTAGAGCGGCGGGTGCTCGACCAGCCAGACCATCTCGCCGGCGGCGCCGCTGCGGATTGCCTCGGCGCGCGCCTCCATCACGGCGAGCGCATCGGGATAGGCGGTGAGCCCGGGCTCGATGCGCCATTCGACCGGCGCCGAGCCGGGCAAGGGCAGGAACGACGTGGCGATCTGGCTGCGTTCTGTCATGATATCTCGTCTCGCCACTCATATGGCGGCAATCGGTACAAACGTCCAGTTCCGGCACGTTCGGCCCTTGAAGAGTTATGCCGATGTCCGGCCGATTATTGCTGGCCGCGCACTTGTTTCACCGGAAACGATTTGCTACACGCCGCGGGCCGGTTGGTTCCGGCTCCTACCACGTGCGGTCGTGGCGGAATTGGTAGACGCGCAGCGTTGAGGTCGCTGTGGGGCAACCCGTGGAAGTTCGAGTCTTCTCGACCGCACCATCAAATTCGTGAACTTGGCCCTCTAAGCCATTGAAACTCCAGTCCGGCAGAGCACCCGTTGATGAGGGCGCTTGGCGTTCTTGCCGAAATGCGATACAATTTGGGATACAAACTGAGATACATCGCGAGTTTGGCCCATGCGAAAAGAGGCCGTCGCAGAGCCCGCCAGAGACCCGGATCGCTACCTCGTCCAGCGCGACGGAATTTTCTATTATCATCGGCGAATGCCCGCCAAGATGGTCGGCATCGACGATCGCGGCAGGTTCATTCGCAAGTCCCTGGGAACGGACGAACGCCGCCTCGCACGTGCCATGCGCGACAAGCTCGAAGACGCGGACAAGACCCTGTGGGCGGTGCTTCTTTGCGGCGGCGAGACAAGGTCAGCACTCGATCAGTATCGCGACGCCGTTCGCCGGGCTGAAGCCATGGGCGTTTCCTACCTTTCAAATGGACAGGTGGCAGGCTTTCAGAATGTCGATTCAATTTTAAAGCGTGTCGAGGCGCTGGAGCGCGTTCAAGCGGCCCCCGCGGTCGCCGACGCTCTCCTCGGCGGGGTGCAGGTGCCGCCGGTCAAAGTCTCCAAAGCTTTTGATCTCTACGCCGATGAGATCATGGCCCATGAAGTCGCGGGTAAGAGCCAGTCGCAGCGCCGAATGTGGAAGAAGGTAAAGCAGAGAGCCGTAAACAATTTCGTTGCCCTGGTTGGTGACAAGCCGATCGGCGACGTCACGCGTGAAGACGGACTGACCTTCTACCGGTTCTGGCTCAAGCGCATCGCGCCGCCGCCAGACATCGGAGCCGCGACACATTCGGCGTCTGCCGGCAATCGAGACCTCGGCAACATGCGGGATCTCTACAGGCGTTATTTCGCTCATTTGGGCGAGGAACAAAAAGGCACCCCATTCGATGACCTCCGCTTTTCGGAGCGTGGCAAGCGCCGTCGTAAACGGCCGTCATTCGAACCCAAATGGATAACCGATCAGATCATGAGGCCGGGCGCTTTAGCATCCCTGGATGCTCAAGCGCGTCGCTGCGTTCTGGCGCTGATCGAGACAGGCACACGCCCAAGCGAGATATGCAATCTTGATGAGACCGTGATCTTCCTTGACACGCCGGTTCCGTATGTTCGCATTACCCCACGAGAGGACGCCGATGATCCGCGCGAGATCAAGACCGAATGGTCAGTGCGAGATGTACCGCTGGTAGGCGTCGCGCTGGAAGTTTTTAAGAAAAATCCGCAGGGCTTTCCGCGCTACCGCAATCGTGAAGAGGCGCTTTCTGCAAACCTCAATAAATTCTTTAAAACACACAAACTTTTCCCGACACCGAAGCACAAGATTTATTCGCTCCGGCACAGTTTCGAGGATCGTATGAAGGAGGCAGGTATCGACAGCGAGCTTCGCAAAATCTTGATGGGCCATACGATAGAGCGTGTAGAGTATGGTACGGGCGGATCGTTGCAATGGCGACGAGACGAACTCAAAAAAATTGCTTTGCCTTTCGATCCCGAGATCGTTTGAGCCGTTCCTGGACGCGCAGCATTGCGCCCATCTCTGCAATCAATTTCTTCTTCTCCCGTTCAAGACGCTCGTAAATCGGGAGATACGCTCGTCCTTTGTTGCCAGCCTTGTGGATAGCTAGGGCGAGCGTATCCAGAGCGCGGTCAATTCTGTCTAAGGTCACGGGCTCAGGAACAGTGCTTACCTGTGGCAGAACACAGGTCATTGTCTGTCCCGTCTGTTTCCTGTTCGGCGATGACACAGACGAGATAATGGCAGCAGGCGCAGGTGAGAAAAGCGGTTTGCCTCCCGCATCGTGCAGCGGCGATACTTCGACGTAGAAATCGGAAAACACGCTTGCGGCAACTCTGCACTGTCAGATGCAGCTAGCCACATCCGGCCACATGAATTGCTGAGCGGACTCAGACGGGTCGATGCCCTTGAACCGGACACGAGACCGAATCGATCCGCAGGCTGTCGGCGGGCCGGAATGCCTCATCCGATCCGACCAAACCGATCGGAGGACGCAGGCAATGCCGGATTTGGTGGGCTATAATTACCTGAGGAGAGGCAATCAGCTGATCCGGATCAGTGCGTGGGAGCGCGAGTATCTCGGGAGGTCGCTTATGATTATCTTATCATTAGCATTCCTCGATATTGCGGCACCTTTGGGGTGAGTTTGACAAGCTTCACACGGCGATCGCTTGGCAGGAAATCGGTCATGAGATTCGTGTCGGTTCAATGATGGGCGGGACCAACTGCGCCGAAAGCGAACAAATTCGAATACTTAATGTAAAGTCTTGGGTCATGCTGTCCGAATGCAGTACCGTGCGGGCGATCAGCCAACGATTGGCGAAATTTTGAACAGGCTACCATTACCGATGGCCTACACACCGTTTTCGTCCTTCGTTGCCGCAAGAAAGGTATCGCCAACCGCCGGATCAATCCGATCAGCCTGTGGCAACGCGCAACGGCTCCAATGCTCAGCGTTTCGGGGGGCTGAAGAGGTTGATGACTGCCGCACCCGGAGCAGTTCGACGTATTTCCTTATTTCGCTTGGCCCGCTGAAATGCAGCCGCATCTTTAGAAGGAACGAACCGTCTGGCAGGACGGCGCAAGCAATTGATGGCAACGCCGTCGAGTGGATCGAGAAAGTCAGCGACAAACGATACCGCCGCTGAACGTTACCGGTCCGCAGCGTCTCGCACTTGGCTGCCAACTCACCCCAGCCAATACCTCGGCCCCGGCCCCTTGCGTCCTGCCATATCGGCAGGGTTCGCAAGGCTACACCGGTCGATCGACAGGCAGCCGCAACCGATGCACTCGGTAAGCCCCGACCTCAGGCGCTGCAACTCGGCGATGCGCTGGTCGATGCGCTTGGTCCACTGGCTTGACAACCGCGACCAATCCCGACGCGACGGCACGCGATCGGCTGGCAACTTGGCCAGCTCGGCGCCGATCTCCTCGAGCGTCAGCCCAATTCGCTGCGCGAAGACGATGAAGGCGATCCGGCGCAGCACGGATCGCGGATAGCGTCGGTGTCCCGAGCCGGCCCGCTCGGACCCGATCAGCCCGCGCTCCTCGTAGAAGCGCAGGGCCGATGAGGCGACGCCGCTGCGCCGTGACACGTCGGTGATGGTCAGCATGGAATCCATGCATGAACGAAAGCACAATTCCCGCTTGACTTCAAGTTAACTTGAACTTGTAGCAAGAGGCATGCGGATTAAAGGAGCACTGGCAATGCAGACGAATATCGAACTTCAGGGACTTCGCGTGGCAGTCACGGGCGGCACGTCCGGCCTCGGACTGGCGCTTGTGCGGCAGCTTGCCGCACAGGGTGCGTGCGTCGCCTTCGTCGCCCGGACCGCCGCGAATGTCGAACGCATCGCCGATGAGACGGGCGCGCACGGCATTGTCGGCGACGTCGGCAAGAAGGCGGACATCTACCCGATCGCGTTGCAGGTTACTGCCAGCCTCGGCGGGCTCGATGTCCTGATCAACAATGCGTCGAGCCTCGGCCCTGTCCCTCTGGCGCTCCTCGCCGATACCGAGTGCGAGGAGCTGGAAATGGCGCTCGCGGTCAATCTCGTCGGCGCCTTCCGGCTGACGAAAGCCCTGTTCGGTGCGCTTGCCGCGTCCGCACGCGAGGGCCGCGGCGCGCTGGTCATCAACATTTCCAGCGACGCCGCGGTGAACGCCTATCCCAGCTGGGGAGCATACGGCGCGAGCAAGGCCGCTCTTGCCCATCTGACGGCGATTTGGGACGAGGAGGCGAAAGCAGACGGCATCCGGCTCCTCGCGCTTGACCC
>NZ_JAMYVA010000054.1:0-32693 GCF_040323505.1 Mesorhizobium sp. M0040 | reverse complement strand
CGCCGATGCTGCCAAAGTTCCCATCAGCCATCGCATCAAGAAATGCGCCTGGAACGACGACTATCTCATCAATGCCATCACTCATATGCGATAGCCCTGCCCTCAAGGGGGGGAGATCAGCACCCTCACCTCCGCCACGGCGGGACCGGCGCAAAGCGTTTGCTGATCCAGTCGGCGAAGGCACGTGTCTTGGCGGCTTGCCCCTTGGCCGAAGGCATGACGACATAGACCGCGCCTTCATCGGCGAGCGTCCAGTCCTCCAGCACTGGCACCAGACGGCCGTCGGCGAGCTCGCGTCCGACCAGCCAATCCGTGCTCATCATCAGTCCGACGCCTTGCACGGCGGCTTCGACCAGTACCTCGGCGTCGTCAGTGACCAGCGGCCCGGAGACCTCGATACTGACGCGGCGACCCGTGCTGTCGGTCATCTCCCAGGCCGGAAAGGTCTGGAAACCCGAGAAGCCCAGGCAGCTGTGTTCCAGCAGCGCCTCCGGCGCAGTCGGCGTGCCCCGGCGGGCGAGGTAGGACGGCGCGGCGCACAGCAGCCGCCGCCGTGTCGCGACCTTGCGCGCCACCAGCCGCGAATCCTCCAGCGCGCCGAGACGCACGGCGACATCGAAATTCTCGGCGACGAGATCGACGAAGTGGTTGGAGAACTCGGCCTCGATACGAACGTCGGGAAATTCGGCGAGAAACTGCGGCAGCAGCGGGCCGATCCACATGCGCCCGAACGAGCCGGGCAGCGCCAGCCGCAGCACGCCGCGCGGTCCGCCGCCGGCATGCGCCGACGCGGCAGCCTCGGCCTCGTCGACCGCAGCCAGGATGGCGCGGACCCGGATGAGAAATTCCGAACCCGCCTCGGTCAGCGACACGCTTCGCGTCGTCCGGTGCAGCAGGCGCACGCCCAACCGCTCTTCCAGCGAGGCAAGGCGCCGCGACAGGATCGTCGCGTCGCGGCCGATGCGAGCAGCCGCCTTGGTGAAGGAGCGTGCTTCGGCGATTGCCGCGAAGGCGGTCATTTCGACCAATGCTGCCGGTTCGTGCGATTGCTGCATCAGGCGCAGAGCTCAAATGTAAAAGCCAAGGATTATATACCAATAACGCAGCAGCTAGTTTCACTCAATCCCGGCCCGTCAATCGGCCATCAACCGGAGTGAGACATGAAAGCGATCGAACTGACTGCCCCGAGACTGGACGCGTTTCGCGCGGCCACCGTTCCCACGCCTGAACCGCAGCGCGGCGAAGTGCTGATCCGCCTGCGCGCCGCAAGCCTCAATTTTGTCGATGTCGCGATAGCGAGCGGCAACTATCCAGGTCCGAGCTTTCCGCTCATTCCCGTCGTCGACGGCGCCGGCGAGATCGTCGGCATCGGCGAGGGCGTGTCGAAGCTCGCCATCAACGACCGCGTCATCGCCCATGCAAAACCGCGCTGGATCGGCGGCCGTCCGCGGCCTTACGAGACCAGAGAGATGCGCGGCCTGACGCTCCCCGGCTCGCTCGCCGAGTATGTCGCGCTGCCGGCCAATGCCGTCGTGCCGATGCCTGCGCATTTGTCCTTCGAAGCGGCCGCGACGCTGCCGATCGCCGGCACCACCGCGTGGAATGCGCTTCGCGCCGCCGATGCCGGGCCGGGGTCGGTCGTCGTCCTGCTCGGTACCGGCGGTGTCTCGATCCTGACCCTGCAGCTGGCCAAGGCAGCCGGCGCCACGGTCATCATCACCTCGTCGTCTGACGAAAAGCTGGCGCGCGCCAAGGCCTTGGGTGCGGATCATCTCATTAATTATCGTGAGACGCCGGACTGGGACGCCAAGGTGCTTGAGTTGACCGACGGGCTCGGCGCCGATCTGATCGTCGAAACCGGCGGCGCGGCCACCTTCGCCCGCTCCATCAATGCCGCGGCGCCCGGCGGCACGGTGTTCGCCATCGGCTTCGTCACCGGCGCCGAGGCCACCACGAACCTGCTGCCGATCATCATCAAGGCACTCAAGGTGGTGGGCAACAACACCGGTTCAGTATCCGACCTGCGCGACGCGGCGCGCGCCATCGGCGCCGCCCATATCGATCCGGTCATCGACACGGTCTACAGCCAGCACCAAGCGACCGAGGCCTACGCCCATATGGCGGCAGGCGGCCGGCATTTCGGCAAGCTTGCATTCAGTCTGTCGTGGTGAGCCTGAAAAAGGCAGAGCGTTGAAGCTGCCGATCTCCCCTCTCGTGGGGAGATCGGTCGTCACCTCGGCTTTCGCCAATCGCCAACGCGCCGACAGTCCCAACCTCCGCCTAAATCAGCTTCTCCAGCGTGATCGGCAGGTCCCGCACCCTTTTCCCGGTGGCGTGGAATACCGCGTTGGCGATCGCCGGCGCCACGCCGACAATGCCCAGCTCGCCGACCCCCTTGCCGCCAAGTGCCGAGGAATGCGGATCGGGAATACCGACCGAGATCACCTCGATGTCGGGAATGTCGGCATTGGTGGCGATGAGATAGTCGGCGAGATTGTTGTTGACGATGCGCCCATGCCGGCGGTCGACGATGCCCTCCTCGAGCAGCGCCTGGCCGATGCCCATGATGATGCCGCCCTTCCATTGGCTTTCGGCGAGCTTGGGATTGTAGAGCCGGCCCGAATCCAGCGCCGCCACCACGCGGGAGACGCGAACCGTGCCAAAGTCCTCGTCGACGCGCACTTCGATGAAATGCGCGCACCAGCTGTGGCGGGAATAGTCGCCCTCGGTGTGCGGCAGCGCCATGGCTATGGTGGTGTAGTTCTTGTAGCGGTCCTCGACCGTCGAATTGGCCGGCATGGTGTCGCCCTTCGCCTCGATATGCTCGCGCCCGACGCTGCTGAGCAGTTCGGCGATGGAAACTTCAGGGCCGTTGCCGCGCGGCGAGGCGAGGCGACCATTGGCGACGACGAGCGTGTTGGCCTGCAGTGCATGGAACGGCGAAGCCGGATCGCTGATGGCGAGCCCGATCAGTTGGTCGAGCGCGGCACTCGCCGCCTTGTGGACGGCGCCGGTCATCACCCCGGCCAGCCGCGAACCGCCGGTGACGCCGGCACGGGCATAGCGGGAATCGCCAAGCTTGACGACGACGTTTTCCGCCGGCACGCCCACCACCTCGGCGGCGGTCTGCGCCAGGATCGTGTAGGTGCCCTGCCCCATGTCGATCGATGAGCTTTCGACCTCGACCGAGCCGTCGGCGAGAATGCGCACGACCGCCTCGCCATAGGCGCGCCGCACCGGGTAGGTGCCTGCCGCGACACCCCAGCCGATCAGCTGGTTGCCGTCGCGCATCGAACGCGGCCGGGGGTTCCGCTTCGACCAGCCAAAGGCTTCGGCGCCGGCCGCGAAGGCCTCACGCAGCTGCCGTGTCGACCACGGCTTCTTCGCATGCGGATCCTGCTCGGCATAGTTCCTGAGCCGGATTTCCAGCGGATCGATACCGACCTCATAGGCGAGCTCGTCGATGGCGCTTTCGATGCCGAAGGCGCTCGGGTTCTCGCCCGGCGCGCGCAATGCCCCCGGCACCACCGTGTTGACCCGCACGACGTTCTGCCGCGACGAGAAATTCGGCGTCGCGTACATGACCGAGGTGACCGAGCCGAGCGGCTCGACCCACATGCCGTCGACCGAGGTCTCGTTGACGCCGCGATGCACGATCGACTGGATCTGGCCCTCCGCGTTGGCGCCGAGCGCCACGGTCTGGCGCGTCGCCGCCCGTCCGCCATAGGCGGTGAAGGTCTGCGGCCTGGTGACCGCCAGCTTCACCGGCCGTCCCAGCATTTTCGCGGCGACTGCCGCTACAGCGCCGTAGCCATAGGCAAACGCCTTGGAGCCGAAGCCGCCACCAATATAGGGCGAGACCAGTCGTACATTCTCGAACGGCACGCCGAACCATTCGGCATAGGTCCGCGCCATGCCGTCGAGCCATTGGCTCGGCTCCCAGACCGTCAGCTGGTCGCCCTGCCACTTTGCGATCAGGCCATGCGGCTCCATCGGCGCCTGGTATTCGCGCGGCGTGTTGTAGGCGTTGCAGATCCTGACCGGAGCCGAGGCGAACGCTGTCTCCGCCTCGCCCCATTCCTTGGTCATCGCATCGACGGGGATGCCGTCGCCGGCCTTTGGATCGCTGAGGTCGACGATCGCCGGCGCCTCGTCATAGGCAATCTTGACCAGCGCTGCGGCCGCGACCGCCTGCTCGAAACTCTCGGCCACCACCGCCGCGACATGCTGGCCGCTGAAGGTGATGTCGCGCGCCAGCGGGCAATAGGCGACGTCCGGCGGCGGCGTACCCAGCCAGTCCGTTGCGGTTCTCAGCGGCAGGATATTGTCGGGCGTCAGCACCAGCAGCACGCCGGGCGACGCCTTGGCCGCGGCCGTGTCGATCGAACGCACCCGGCCGGCGGCAATGGTGCTCTCGACCAGCACCGCATGGGTAAGCCCCTCGAGCTGCTGCTCGACGGCGTATTTGGCGGCACCGGTGATCTTGGCCGGGCCGTCGACGCGCGACAGCCGGCCGCCGACCTGATCGGGGAGGACGGCACCGTCCGAAGCGTCGCCGCGTTTGGCATCGCCGGGTCTTGTTCTCAACTCGTGAACGGTCATGCCGTTTCTCCCATTTTGAGGATGGCGCGGGCGACGACGCGCGGCGCCAGTTCGATCTTGTAGTGGTTGGCGCCATGGTCGACGGCGCCCTCGACGGCGAGCAGGCTGGCTTGCCTGACGACCTCCGGCTCGAGCACTTTGCCTTTCAGCGCCTCTTCGACGGCAAGGGCGCGCCATGGCTTGGTGGCAACGCCGCCAAGCGCGACGCGCAGATCGCGAATTGTCCTTCCGTCGGCCTCGAATTCAATGCCGACCGCAGCACTTGCGGCGGCGAATTCATAGGACTGGCGGTCGCGGACCTTGAGATAGGTCGAGCGGCGGGCGGCGGCCGAAGCGGGAATGCCGATCGCGGTGATCATCTCGCCGGGCTCGATCGCATGTTCCCTTTCGGGCGTGCTGCCAGGCAACAGGAAAAAATCATCGACGGCGACCTGACGGTCGCCGAGATGGACGATCGCGTCGAAGGCGACGAGTGCAACCGCCAGGTCGCCGGGATAGGTGGCGATGCAGGCCTCGCTGGTGCCGAGCACGGCATGGCCGCGGGTGACGCCGCCGATCGCCGAGCAGCCGCTGCCGGGCGAGCGCTTGTTGCAGGCGGGGAAATTCGCCGGATCGCGGAAATAGGGGCAGCGCGTACGCTGCATCAGATTGCCGCCGATCGTCGCCATGTTGCGCAGCTGAGCCGACGCCGCCTGCCACAATGCTTCCGAGACTGCGGGGAACCGACTCTTGATATCGGCATGGTCGGCGACGCGGCTCATCCTGGCCAGCGCGCCGATCGTGGCGCCCCGGTCATCAACGGCAATCGTGTCCAGTCCCTTGAGATGGGTGATGTCGACCACGGTCTCGGGTTCGGCAACGCCGCATTTCGCGAGATCGACAAGCGTCGTGCCGCCGGCCAGAAGCATGGCGCCGGGAAGTGCTGCTGCCTCACGGGCTGCATCGACGGAGCCGGCGCGGAGATACGAAAAGTCCCTCATGACGCGGCCTCCATGGCCGCCTGCCGCACGGCGGCGACAATATGCGGATAGGCGCCGCAGCGGCAGAGATTGCCGGCCATGTATTCGCGGATCTCCTCATCCGAGCCGGCATGGCCTTCGCGAATGCAGGCGACCGCCGACATGATCTGGCCCGGCGTGCAATAGCCGCACTGAAAGGCATCCTGTTCGAGGAAGGCGGCCTGCACCGCATGCAGCGTGCCATCCTCCCCGGCAAGCCCTTCGATGGTGGTGATGTCCCTGCTTTCAGCCTGAGTGGCAAGCGTCAGGCAGGCCAGCACGCGCTGGCCGTCGATATGAACGGTGCAGGCGCCGCACTGGCCCTGGTCGCAGCCCTTCTTGGTGCCGGTCAGGCCGAGATGGTCGCGCAAGGCGTCGAGCAGGGTAACGCGCGGTTCGACCTCCAGCTCATGTCGATGTCGGTTGATTCGAAGTTGGATTGAAGTTCGGGTTTTGCTTGTCATGGGGCGTCTGGCTCCGGTTGCTTGACGCGGGAGGGGATGATCTGGTGCCCGGCCGGCGAGCGGCAAGATCAGCTTATGGCTAGGTGAGCTAATCTCCCCCCTTGCGGGGGAGATGCCCGGCAGGGCAGAGGGGGTCGGTTCGACTTGGCGCGAGCTCCGGGAGGGCTGCGGCTTGGGAGGTCGAAAGACGTGACATACCCGATCCCGTGATTACATGAGAAAGGCGCTCCACAATCGGAGGCACCTCCGCTTATTACCTAAGGGCCTGCTCCGCCCTGTTCAAGCCCAGGATCGAAAATGATCAAAATTGGAGAAAATTGGCAGGGCAGCCGGCCGTCATGCCTGGAGACAAAAAAGCACCACCGGCCCAAGCCGGTGGTGCTCTCTGAACTGTCTGTAGGGGCAGGACAGTCCAATGATCCTGAGGGGATCGTGCTCAACGTGGGCTCATTTTTGCCCCACGGCATCGGCCGAACAGATGACGAGTGCCGGCCGCGAGGAAATATCCTCCGTCGTCATCCACCGGCCGTGCACCGGAGGCGGGCAAGATGCCTCGCCTGCCGGAACGCCGGCCCAGACTCGATCCTGTGATTATATTTACTTGCGATTATATTTGTCGGAGACGTAACGAAGGTGGAAGCGTCTGCGTTCTTGAAACGGGGCCTGCCTGTTCGGTTATGCTTCGGATCAGCACTGGAGAAAAAATTGGCCGCGGAGCCGCCCGTCATTTCTGGAGACAAAACCGAAGCCGCCGTTGCAAAACCGCTGCGCGCCGACGCGCAGCGCAACCGCGATGCGCTGGTCGAGGTCGCGGCAAAAGCCTTTGCCGCGCAAGGCGTCGATGCCTCGCTGGAGGAGATTGCGCGCCAGGCCGGCGTCGGCATCGGCACGCTCTACCGGCATTTCCCAACCCGCGAGCACCTGGTCGAGGTGGTTTATCGGCGCGAAGTGGAAGGACTGTGCCAGGCGGCCGACGAACTCGCCCGCGATCATGCGCCCGACATGGCGCTCGAACAATGGATGCAGCGCTTCGTCGACTACATCGCCACCAAGCGCGGGCTGTCGACAAGCCTGCGCATCCTGCTCACGACCAACTCAACCCTGTTCTCCGACGTTTCCGGCAGGGTGACGCTCGCCTTGCGGCGGCTGATCGATGCCGCGGTCGCCGACGGCTCGATCCGCGGCGATATCGATGCCTCCGACGTGCTGCATGCGCTGGGCGGCATCTATTCGGCCCCGGACACCAAGGACTGGCGCGACCGCTCGCGCCGATTGGTGTCGCTGCTGATGGACGGGCTGCGGTTTGGAGCGGCCAAATCCGGCCCATCCAAGGAATAACGAATGCAGTGACTGTCCTTATTTCAGCGAGATGCTCATACCGCTGAGATCGGCATTGACTTGCAGGCCTACCTGCCTGCCCGTGAGTTCGAGTTGGGCACCCTTGTCATTGGTCATGACGATCACCTGGGCTCCTTTGCCGAGCGCGCCGCCACCGCCCGCTGCACCGTACACCCCCGTCACATCCCGGGCACGGCGTATGTGGCGCACGGTACCTTTGAAATAGGTCTTGGAGGCGCCGAAGGCGAGGCCGCCCGAGATGCCGCCGACCGAGATGGGATATCGGCGACCATGGAAGGTCAGTGTGCCCTCGCCTCCGGAGCCGCCGATGAAAAAGGCCGCCTTGTAGATGGCGAAGCGGATCGTACCGCTGTCGGCATGCGCGACGCTGGCAAAGCTAACTGCCGCCGCAGCGATGACGGCAACTGCGACTGAACGAAATCTGGACGAAATCTTCATGATGAGAACTCCTCAAGATCGCCGCATGCCCAGCCGGCCGGGCACGTCGGCGTCATATCAAAGTCATAGCTGAACAGTCTCGCCCGTCATTGGTTCCAAGCACGCGGCCTGAATTCCGGCCGCAAGAAGACCGCCACGAAACGAGGCGGATGGCGAGCATAGTCCTGGCTGTAAGAACAGTGGCCGACCAGCGGGGATCTGTCGCCGGCGCTCCTATGAAAACGTAGGTGTTGAAGCGGAATGGTATTAGTCTGCGCTGTCTGGGGTTTCGGGAGCGCGGCAAAGGAATGGACTTCAACTCACGCCATGGCTACCTGCTGATCGGCGGCCTGATCCTGGTCGGCGCCGGGCTCCTGGTCGTTTCGCTGATCGTCAATCTTCGCGTGGCGCACAGTGTGCGTGACGACGTACGCCATCGTGAAAAGCTGCTGGAATATTATCGCAATATCTTTTCGCAGCTGGGCGTGATCCTGATCGGGATTGGCGTGTCCCTGTTCATCTTCTTTTTCCAGCAGAATTATCAGGACCAGCGCAAACGCGAAACGGAGCTCCAGCAGGTTCTCGCCAAACTGGCGGCGCGTGTTGCCCGCGACAGCGCTGTCGTGGAGGCCCTCGGCGAATTCGATGAGCTGCTGGATGATGGCGGCGCCTATGTCAGTCCGGAACTCGGCGGAAACAATGCCGCCGTCAGCGCCGACGGAACGGCGCTCGCCAAGCAGGTTTCGCAGATCCTTCTGGTCGAGCGCGACGTCGATGTTCAGGGGTTCGATATTCTCAATCTGTCACGCGATTTCGAAGCATCGTTCGTCGTCAACGAGCTCAACCCAATGCTATGGTTCAACATCGTCCGGGACGAGAGCGACATCAAATATGCCACTACCCAGATCGCCCTGGATTACAAGGACCTGCAGGATGCGATCGGCGGCGAGCCGATCGAGGTTGCGATCGCCAATCCCGAAAAGGAGCGGAAGATCAAGCAGGAGGTGCTCGACATCTTTTATGATGCCGACCTCCTGCGCCAGCGCAGCAGGCGGTTTCTCGGCCGCGCGTGCTGGCTTTTCAGCAACGGGCGCGGCTTCGTCAAGCTTGCGCCGGTCAACGAGATCGAAGCCGATGCCAGATCGCACCAGGAATGGCTCGACCGGTCGAAACCCTTCCTGACGCAGGCGACATCGGGCAGCGGCGATTGCTTCAAATTGCTCCGGTTCGGCCCGGCATCCTGAACCGGCAAAGGCTCCCTGATCGCCGGTGGCTAATCCCCCACGCGCTGCAGCGTACCGAGATGATTATCGTCGAGAAATTCGACGGTCATGGCCGACGCCTTGCCGTCGGGGCCGACGGCAAAGCTGACGGCCGAGGGCCTGTCCGGCATCTCGGCATCAGGGAAGGTCACGAAGAGGTCGCGGTCGAAATGCTTCAATGGATAGGACCGCGCACCGGCGGGCCCGACCTTGAGGACAAGGGCGTCTCCTTCGCCCGACACAATAGCATCGCCGATGAAGTCGTTGAAGTAACGGCCTGCATAGGCACTGGCCGGCTCGGCCGGACTTGCTGGAGAGGGCGGCGCGGCATAGGTGGCCTTGGCCGCCGCAATGACCGGGCCGAACATGCTCGCATAGATATCATTCCATGCCTTTATCTTATCCTTGCCCAGCGTTCCGTCGAAGACGAGATCGGCGAAGTTGTCGGACAGCCCCTCCGGCACGCCTGTCGGAAAGGCGTTGGCGATAACGACGATGCCAAGCTTCTCCTCGGGGAAGAGCATCACCAGACTGCGTGCGCCGGCGCTGAAGGCGCCCGCATGACCCCAGATCAGCCCGTGCCGGCCGAATTCGATATTCCAGCCGAGGCCGTAGAAGGCCTCGCCTCCGGAGACGGGGTTCTTGCCGCGAGCCGTCAAGGGAATATGTGTCTGGTCCAGCGCATCGGCGGCAATGAGTCTCTTGCCGGCGTAGGCACCATTGCCGAGCATAAGGCGCATCCATTGCGAGAGGTCGCGTGCGGTGGAACTGACGCCGCCTGCTGGCGCCTGCGCATCCGGATAGCGCTGGACCTTCGCGGTCCACGCGCCATCGATTTTGGCGTGGAGTTCGGCGCGGTTGGCGTGCTTGATGAAGTCCGAATGACGGGAGCTGGTCGAGGCCATTCCAAGCGGACGGTAGAGCTTCTCTTCGGCGACCTCTTCCCATGATTTGCCTGTCGGCTTCGCGGCCGCGACGGCACCCTCGGTCAGTCCGAAATTGCTGTAGGAATAGCCCGCACGAAAGCTCGATGACGGCGACACGAACCGCAGGCGGCGCAGGATCTCCGCGCGGTCATAGCCGATGTCCTCGAGGTCGTCGCCGGCGGTGCCGGGAAGCCCGCTGCGGTGCGCAAACAGGTCGCGGACCGTGAGTTCGCTGGTCGGATAGGGCTGGGCGAGCCGGAAAGCCGGATCGAGGTCGGCGATCTTCGAATCCCACGAAGCGATCCCCCCGCTGACCAGCGCCGCCACGACCGTGGCGGAGACAGGCTTGGAGAGCGAGGCGATCTGGAACACCGTGTCGGCGTCGACGGCCTCCGGCTTGCCGGCCTCGCGATGCCCAAAACCCTTGAGGAAGATCACCTCGTCGCCGTGCACGACGCCGATGGCCAGACCGGGCACGCTACCATCCGCGACGACGCCTTCGGCCAGTAATTCGAGCTTCGCAATGGCCGCGGCGATCCGGTCGGGCGTAATGGTGTCGGCCGACGCCACTTTCGGCGAAAGCGTAATGAGGGCGATGAAGGCCAACCTCCTCCACCGGAGGTGATTCCGGTTTGTGAATAGCCGCATGCTCAGCCCCCTCCGCCTCACCGGCGTCCACTATTGCAGCCTGACGCAGGGGAGGCCAGCCCCAACGATCGCTTCCATCGACGGATGTTCGCTTCGCACCAGTCGAACTTCAGACAGCCGCGCCTGAGCTAGGATGCAGCGCGCAGGCGAAGGCGTCGCCTGCTGGCGCGGGCCTTCTCCGCCACCGCGGCGGTGATCTCGACCACGCCGTCTTCACGCGGTCTGGCGTTGGTGACCTTGTGGAGCCGCTCATAGGGCAATAGTTCCTTGACCCGGGCTTGAAGCGACGCGACTTCGGCTCGCAGATCCTCGCATTCCTGCCTCTGGACATCGAACTGTATCTGTTCGGATGCCTGCTGCAGAGAAAGCTGCGAAAAATTCGCGCTGATTGCGGAAAGGTTCATCTTGTCGTTTTCGCTCTCCTTCATGAGAGCGGACAATTTTTGCTCGACAATTTGCTTTTCCGCCACCGCGTCGCTCGCTTGAGCCTTGAGCCTGGCGATCTCGCTGGCGGCTTCGCTGTTGTGGTTGGAGGCGGCCTCCAGTCGCGATCGAAGATCCTCGATTTCAGAACGCAAGCCGGTCATCTCCGCGACACTGCGTGAAAGCTCGGCTTCCCTGTCACCGTCCCTGAGGCGGGCCGCTTCCGTTATTTCCGATAGCTTTGCCTGCGCCATATCGAGCGATTTCTGCAGCCGCATCTCCTCTTTCTCGCTCTTGCCAAGTGCGGCCAGCAGTTCCGAAACCTGCGCGGCGTCATTGGCATGGACAGTCGAGAGTTCGTCCAGCCTGTGCCGCGCCTCGGCCTCCCGTTTCAGCGCCTTGTCGAGGTCGATCGACAGGCTGACATGTTTTTCCCGCAGCATCTCGTTCTCGCGCGAGCGTCTGTTGGCCTCGACCGCTCTGGCCGAGAGCGTTTTGACAAGCTCGCCGAACTCGGCCTCGCGTTTTGCGCTCGCATTGCCTGCCACGACGAGTTCCAGCCTTGCTGCAGCCAGCGCGCCGCGAAGTGCTTCCTTGTCCTCGACCAGGCTCGCCTCGTGCTGCTGCAGGGCCTCGATAGCGCTGTCGCGCTCGCGCTGCTTTCTGGTTGCATCGTGGAGCTGTTCGGACAGCACCCTTTGCTGCGCGGTCAGGCCGGTATTTGCCAGCTCCAATTCGTTGGCGCGAAGAATGTCGCCGTGGAGCAGTTTTAGAAATTCGCCCGTCAGATGATGCGAGGTCGCGATCTCCGACAGTTTCGCATTGATCTCCCCCAGATACTCCTGCGCGTCGTGAAAGAGCCCATCGACCGCACTTAAGGCAGCCAGCCGGGTTTGCGTATGGGGCGTCAGCCGCCGTGCGGTCTCGAAAGCGTCCGCATTGGCCTCGAGCTGCGAGCTGTCATCCGTTGCCGCGAGATTCTCATCCGACACAGTCTCATCCGGCACAGTGACGTCGTTCAACGGCGACTGATCGTCCACGTTGAGACATTCGCTAAACGCATCCGCCAAATCGGTTTCGAGCTCCTTGAACGCTCTCTCCACAGTCTCGGCACGCTTGATCAAACCTTTGAAATTCATGACCGAATATCCCTCTCGTGCAGCGCCGTTAAGGAGCGGACTTTCAACACTTGACCCTCGCCTCCCCCGAAATGCGGGTTCATCTCCTGACGTGCGCTCTGGCCGACGCACGCTAGGGACAGGCTTGGCCACTGTCCTCGTGTGTTTGAATGACATGTTCTGCCGCGCTCCATACCCGAGGCGTTGGCACCGCTCGCAAAATGCCCACTCATTTCACCCGAAACGGATATGAAGCGGCGCAAGCCTGAGGATCGCCTGGTGACTGTTGTAAGGATCGGCCGAGCGCCTCGGTGCTCTGCAGCAGCTACAAGTCACACTCGGACGAGGCGCGTTACGGCCGGGAGGCCTGACCTAATAAATGATTGTGTTGAATACGTTTCGCTGATTAGCTGCTGTGCATTGACCAGGGACAAGACCGATAAATGTTGTCCCGGGAGGACCGCGATGCCGGTGCTTGAGGTTCGCCACGTCTCCAAGAATTTCGGGGCTATCCAGGCCCTGACTGACGTCAGCTTCCAGGTGGAGCGAGGCGAAGTCGTTGGTCTGATGGGGGATAACGGGGCCGGCAAGTCGACGATAGTCAAGGCTGTGGCCGGGAATTTTCCTCCGAGCGACGGCGAAATTGTAGTCGAGGGCGAGGTGTGCCACTTCCACCAGCCCGTGCAGGCCCGCGCCAAGGGGATCGAAGTTGTTTATCAGGACCTGGCGCTCGCCGATAATCTGACGGCCGCGCAGAACGTCTTTCTGGGGCGCGAGATCAAGAAAGGCTTCTGGCCGATCAGGATTCTTGACAAGCAGGCGATGATCGATCGCTCGGCAGCGCTGTTCAAGGAACTCAAATCGGAAACCCGGCCGCGCGACCTCGTCAGGAAGATGTCGGGTGGGCAGCGCCAGGCGGTCGCCATCGCGCGGACCCGGCTTTCAAATGCTAAGCTGGTGCTGATGGACGAACCAACGGCCGCCATCTCCGTGCGCCAGGTGGCGGAAGTACTCGAACTGATCCGACGCCTCAAAGCACAAGGAGTCGGCGTCATGCTGATCAGTCACCGAATGCCTGACGTGTTCGCCGTGGCAGATCGCATTATCGTCCTCAGGCGGGGCTCGAAAGTTGCCGACAAGCCAGCCGACAGAACATCGCCCGAGGAAATCACTGGACTGATAACGGGGGCCATCCGTGGCGAATAGTGTTCAGGAGTCAGTTGGCGTTCAGGGCTCAGTCGAAGAACATGGCCGGCCGGCCATGTCGGATTTCGTCCCGACCAAGGAAAAAACAGTTCTCCAACGTGTGATTTCAAGTCAGCCCTTCTGGGTGACGATCGCGCTCATCGCGCTCGTCATGTTGATGACTGCGATGGAGCCGAGCTTCGGCACCTCTGAAAACGTCGCCAATGTGACGCGCAATTTCGCACCTTTCGGCATCATGGCCCTCGGCATGACGATCGTCATCATCACCGGCGGTATCGATCTGTCGGTCGGCTCCGTCATGGGTCTCGTGGTCATCGTCGCCGGCCTGTTCCTCACCTGGCATTATCCCTGGTACGTCGCCTTCGCCATGGGCCTTTTCTCCGGTCTGGCCTGTGGCGCGGTCAACGGATTCTTTGTCGCCTATGTCGGGATGCCGTCCTTTGTGGTCACCCTCGGTATGCTGTCCGTCGCGCGCTCGCTGGCGGTCGTATTCTCGGCCAACCAGATGCTCTACCAGTTCGGGCCCGATGCTCCGATCGTGAAGGCAATCGGTCAGTGGAAATGGCCGCGGCATGGTCCGAACGACTGGGCACCGCATTGGATACCAGAACTGTCGTCACAATTCTGGACCATGGTGATCTTGGCCCTGATTGTCGGCTTCGTATTCAACTTCACAGCCTGGGCCCGGCATCTCTTCGCCATCGGCGGCAATGAGGAGGCGGCACGGCTCACCGGCGTTCCGGTCAACTGGATTAAATTCCAGGCCTATGTCTTCTCGGCTTTCACCGCCGCGCTCGCCTCGCTCCTGCTCCTCGGCTATAACGGCTCGGCCATCAATGCCATGGGCCAAGGCTACGAGCTGCGCGTTATCGCCGCGACAGTCATTGGCGGCGCCAGCCTCATGGGCGGCGCCGGCACGGCCTTCGGTGCGATCATCGGTTCGGCCTTCCTCGAGGTGATCAGGAATGCGCTGCTGATGGCCGGCATCGATTCAAACTGGCAGGGTGCCTTCGTCGGCGCCTTCATCGTTCTTGCGGTTCTTTTGGGCATGCAAACCGGCGGCAAATCGATTCTCGCCGCGTCGCTGGCAGTCTTGATGCC
The DNA here is from genome assembly GCF_040323505.1 of Mesorhizobium sp. M0040. Lineage (NCBI taxonomy): Bacteria > Pseudomonadati > Pseudomonadota > Alphaproteobacteria > Hyphomicrobiales > Phyllobacteriaceae > Mesorhizobium > Mesorhizobium sp. M0040. Next base: position 18,169 of record NZ_JAMYVA010000054.1, on the reverse strand, counting down.
CAAAAAACGCCGCTAGAAACCCGCCGGCGGGAGGCTTGCGGGATCACACCCAGGAGGAGAACGTCACATGAAAAAACATCTGCTGACGGCCGCCGTCGCGCTTGGCGCAATGGTGCTCGCCGTTTCCGGCGCCCAGGCGAAATACACCTTCGCCCTGGTGCCGAAGAACATGAACAATCCTTTCTTCGACCAGGCACGCGACGGCTGCAAGAAAGCCGAGGCCGAATCCAATGGCGCCGTGGAGTGCATGTATATCGGCCCCGGCGAACATGGTGGTGGCGACGAGCAGGTGCAGATCGTGCAGGACCTCGTGGCCAAGAAGGTGGACGGCATCGCCGTGTCGCCATCGAACGCCGCGGCGATGGCGGTTGCGCTGCAGGCCGCCAAGGAAGCCGGCATCCCGGTCCTCACCTGGGACTCCGATCTCCTGCCCGAAAACAAGGATCTGCGCGTTGCCTATATCGGCACGCACAATTACGAGATCGGCGAGAACCTCGCCAAGCTTGTCATGCAGATCAAGCCCAAAGGCGGCACGATCTGCATCCAGTCCGGCGGCGCCGCGGCGGCCAACCACAACGAGCGCATGCAGGGCATTCGCGATACACTTTCGGGCACCAAATCGGCGGCCTCGCCCGGGGATCGGCTGACGGGCCAGAACGGCTGGACCGAAATCGAAGGCTGTCCGCTCTACACCAACGATGATTTCCCGCTTTCGGTACAACAGTTCGAGGATATCATGGCGAAAAACCCGAACCTCGACGCATTCGTCCCAACCGGCGGCTTCCCGCAGTTCATTCCCGATGCCAACCGCGCCGCGGTCGCACCGTACAAGGACAAGATCGCCTCGAAAGCCCTGGCCCTTGTCGTTGCCGACACGCTTCCGGTACAGATCGACCAGATGAAGGAAGGTTTCTCCCTTGGCCAGGTCGGCCAGCGGCCATTCGAGATGGGCTACAAGACTATGATGGCGCTGAAGGAAATGAAGGAGGGCAAGGCTCCGCCGGCCGACCCGACCTACACGGGCCTCGATGTCTGCACTCCGGAGACAGCCGACACTTGCGTCGCCAAATAGTGCTTTTGGGCGGGAGGAAACTCCCGCCCTTTTCATAGGGGATCTCAATGCCGGAATTGTTCTCGCTCAAGGGCCGTGTCGCATTGGTCACGGGTGCCTCGCGTGGTCTTGGTTTTGCCATGGCCAAGGCACTTGCGGAAAACGGCGCGACGGTGATCGTCAATGCGCGCGACATGGCCGCCCTTTCCGCGGCCGCCGAAAGGATCGGTGCAGAAGCCCTGCCGTTCGATGTCACCGACGCGGCGATCTCAAGGGCGTCGCTCGAAGGAATCGTCGAACGCCACGGCCGCCTCGACATTCTGGTCAACAACGCCGGCATCCAGCATCGGAAACCGTTAGTCGAATGGCAGGACGAGGATTTCAACCATGTGGTTGCCGTCAATCTGTCGGCTTGCTTCCGCATGATGCGCGACGCGGTGCGCCTGATGCTGCCAAACAAGTTCGGGCGCATAATAAACACCGGATCGGTCGCAGCGATCCTTGGCCGTCCCACCATTCACGCCTATGTAGCGGCAAAGGCGGGCCTGCACGGGCTGACACGCTCAACTGCCGCTGAGCTGGGCCGTCACGGCATCACCGTCAACGCGATCGCCCCCGGCTATTTCGCCACCGAGCTCAACACCGCACTTATGCGCGACGAGGCCTTCACCAAATGGGTCGAGGCACGAACCCCCGCGGGCCGCTGGGCCCAGCCTGAGGAGCTCGGCGGAGCCGTGGTGTTTCTCGCCTCCGACGCTGCCGCTTACGTCAACGGGCACGTGCTGGCGGTTGACGGCGGGCTATCGGTTTCCCTGTGATTTCAACCGGCGACACCGTGCCGGCAGGGCGTGCCTGCTAGCCGCCTGAAATGACGACTTGCTGCATGCGCTGCTGGCCCGGTCCCCTGCGCGGACGCCGACGCCACACGATTGGATGCCGCGCCGTGTTGCAGCCGCCGACTTTCGATTCGCAACGGGTTATTTCGACGTCTGGCCGCATCGATGCTTGATGCCGCCAATATTTCATTCCACACACCGGTCACAATGAGAGACGACATACGGGATCAGCGCCGGGTATTCGGGTGGGCCTTGCCTGCCTCCGCGGTCGTGCATTTGCTCGCCGCCGCGCTTCTTTTGTCCGCACTGCCGCTGTCGCCCCCGCAGCCGCAGAAGGAGCAGGCCATCGGGGTAGATCTGGTGCCGCCGCCTAAACCGCCGGAAAAAACCAAACCTCCGTCCCCCGCTGAACCGCCCAAGCCGGAAAAGCAGCCGGAAGCCAAGGTCGAGACCCCGGCGAGCCGTGAGGTCGCCGCGCAGAGACCTGTCTTCCAATTCGGTGAGAAGGACGCCGGTCCTCGCAAGTCTCTGGACGGCAACAGTGCGGAGGATGGTTCGGAACAACCGACGGCGCCGCAAGATCCCAATAAACAGGATCTTGCGCAGCCACCTGCCGTGACTGCGGTAGACGGCAAAGACTCGGCTCCACCGCCTGGCGCATCCGCGCCGCCTAAGCCCAAGCCAGCGAACGTCGCCAAGGAGCAAAAACCCTTGAAGCTTCAGCAAGCCAAGACGTTGTTCTCGGAAGCAGCAACCGGTGATCCGATAGCGACAATCGCAATGGCTGCTTTGCCGCGCGGCGAACGGGTCGGGCAGCTCTGCGCCACGGAACTCGGCGGGCAGTTGCTCCACGCCTCGCCCCCCTATTTTTTTGACAGCATTCCCAAGTATCGGTTGAAGGAGGGCACGGTCCTTGACGTCGCCAGTGCACCCTTTCCCGTCAACGGGCAGTGGTACGACCTGAGCTTTCGTTGCGAGGTCGATCCGGACGCGACGAAAGTCATTTCCTTCGGCTTCCGTGTCGGAGATCCGGTGCCGCGCAGCGAATTGAAACGTCGCGGGCTGCCGGCCGAATAACTAGCTGAGGCTAATCGAGGCCGACGCGGGGACATCAATCCACGAAGCAACCCGGCATCCGTAAGTTAGCTTTCGTCAACGGCCGCCCCAAGGTGGGACGAATGCTCGCCCGCCTTGGCAATCGCTGTGTCGAGGTTTAGCTTATGCTAAGGGAGGGTTCGATGACTTCAAGTTTCAACGTTCACCATGCTGCCGGCTATGAGCAGCTCATGGGCCGCTGGAGCCAAAAGCTCGCGCCGCTGTTCATCGGCTTCGCGGGCCTCAAGGACGGCGAAAAGATCCTTGACGTCGGATGCGGCACCGGCAGCCTGACCTTCGCGCTCGTCAAGGCCGCTGACCTCGGCGAGGTCGCGGCGATCGACTTTTCGGCCGTTTTCGTCGAGGAGGCAATCCGACGCAACACCGATCCGCGGATAAAAATCCGTCAGGCGGATGCCTGCGCCCTGCCCTTTGAGGATGGCGCGTTCGACCGTGCCCTAGCCCTGCTCGTGCTCCATTTCGTTCCCGAAGCCGGCAAGGCAGTCGCCGAGATGCGCCGCGTCGTGCGGCCGGGCGGCGTCGTCGCGGCGACGGTATGGGACCATCTCGGCGGCATGCCGGGGATGCGCATGATGATCGACACGGTGGCGGTGCTCAGTGAAGGCGGACGCCAGCTGCGTGCCCGCTATTGCACGCAGCCGATGATGCAGCCGGGTGAAATGAAACGGACCTTTGTCGAACAGGGTCTCCGCGACGTTACGGAAACCCAGTTGATGATCCGCATGGACTACCAAAATTTCGATGATTACTGGGCGCCGATTGCCGCCGGCGAAGGGCCGCTCGGCAAGTATGTGGCCGCGCTCGACCCGGAAGAGCGGGCGCGCACCGACGCCGCCATGCGCGACGCCTATGAGGCCGGCCGGCCCGACGGCCCGAGGTCCTTTGCCAATGTCGCCTGGGCCTGCCGCGGCGTCGTTGCCTGACCTTGGCGCTAATGCATGCCGCGCAAAAAGCGCGTCGCATGAGGCCGATCGAACGCGACGCGCTTTAGCCGATCCCGTAGACCAGCCCGACGCGGCCGTCCGAAAGCTGCTCGACCTTGCGCAGTTCGAGCCCACGACGATTCTTCGCCGTTCCAAACAGCGCCTTTCCGTCACCGGCGAGCAGCGGATAGACGATCAGCCTGAGTTCATCGACCAGCCCAGCATCGATAAGGCTCGCGGTAATTCGGGCGCCGCCCATAAGGTAGATGTCCTTGCCGGGCTGCTGTTTCAGCGCAGCGATATCCTCGAAATTCCGCACGAAGCGCGTCTTTGGCCAGGCCGCCGAAGTCATTGTGTTCGACAGCACATAATGCGGGGTCTGCGCGGCGAAGCGGGCCCATTCGAGCTCGGCCGGCTTCGGCAATTTGCCGGTCATCGGCAGCGGCTTGTCGGGCTCGTCCTGGATGGCGCTCCAGTAGCGCTCGTAGCCGGCATACATGACGCTGCCAAGCAGGCAGGCATCGATTTGCGGCGTCAGGCCGTATTCGTCCGACCACGCATCGACCCAATCGGCGTAACCCTCGGGTCCCTCCATCTTGCCGTCGACGGAAATTTTCATTCCAGCGATCAATTTGCGCATAACTTCCTCCACCAGGCTTGCGGGATGCAAGCACGTTTCATCGGTTCATCGTTGCTTCGTGTTGCTGGCGGCGACCTCAGGGATGGCCGCCGCGAGTTACATCAGGCCGGCAGGCGGCGGTCGTATTCTTCCCGCAGGCGGCTCCAGCCGTCCCAGAACGAGGTCGGCGTCTTGTCCGCCAGGCGGGCGGCCAGCAGGTCGAGGTGTATGTGCCAGCCGGCCGTGATGTTGAGCTGGATTGCACGTTCCGGCAGGCGGCGATGAACGACGGTGAGCAGCACATCGCTACCCTTCGCCTCCAGCAAGAAGGAGACGCCGCCAGTGTTTCCCCAGGTGATGGAAAGCTTGCGCGGCGGATCGAGTTCGGTGATCCGGCCCTCCATCCGATGCTCTTCGGGAAAGCCCGCGGGGCGCTGGCCAGGCGGGTCCGTCAGCTCGTCGTTACGCCAGACCAATTCGAACGAGCTGCCGGCCTTCATTTCCATCTGGCCCGCGGCCATCCATTGCCGGCGCAGGTCACTCTCGGTGAGATAGGCCCAGACGCGCTCGATGGGGCCGGGCAAGAGGCGCTGGATGGTGAACGTGGCGGCCTCGCTCAGCGCGCCATAGGCGTCGATGCTTCTCATCTGGTTCATTGCTCGTCTCCTTCTTTCGGGTTGGGCGATTTCCTGGACTCATCCTGGGCTTTGCGTGCGTCCTCTTCGCGAAGAAGGCGTTCGAGAACATCGAGACGACCGGTCCAGAAGCGCTCGTAGAAGCTGAGCCACTGATGGGCGCTGGCCAGCGGTCCAGGGGCTAGTCGGCACAGATGCGTGCGGCCCCTCACCTCTCGACGAATAAGCCCTGCGTTCTCCAGCGCCTTGATGTGCTTGGAGGCCGCCGCGAGCGACATCGCGAAGGGTTCCGCCAGCTGGCTTACCGTTTTCTCGCCATCAGCGAGATCGCGAAGCATGTGCCGCCGGGTGGCGTCGCCAAGGGCGTGAAAAACCGCATCCATCTTGGGTGTCTCTAATTCAACCATGTAGTTGAATATAGACGCACGCTTTGAGATAGTAAACCGTTTGGTTGAATAATTTATGTGAAGCGCCGCGGGGCCGTTTGCGCCATCGAGCGTGTCGACGTGACGGGAGATACGGACGCGCCCCGCGACAGTAAGGGCGAGGCCCCTATTTGCCGTTGAAGAAACTGTGGATCGCGGCTTCCAGCTTTTCGATAAGCTGAGGGTTGTGGCAGCTGCCAGCCCAGATCAGGGCGTTTAGCCTCATCTCTTTGTTGATAAAGCTCACTTTCCCAGAATCCAACAGGTATTCCGCGATCTCGTAGTGCCGCCCCTTGATAGCCTCGATGAGCGCGTTGTTTCTCCCCGTCTTGTCGGTCAAATTTATTTCCGCGCCATTCTCCACGAGCAACTTGACGACTTCGAGATGCCCGTTCTTCGCCGCCTCGATAAGAGCCGTTCTGCCGTAGTAGTCAGCTCGCGCGTTGATCTCTATTTGGGGGTGTCTCACGAGGACTGAGATACACTCGTAATGTCCCTTGGCCGACGCAAGGCTCAAGGGCGTGCTCTTCCACTTGTTTCTCGAATTCACGTCGATTTCCGGGTCTTCGATCAGCGCCTCCACCACAGCTGTGCGGTCATTGAGGGCTGAAAGGTGAAGTGCAGACCAGCCGCCGTCGTCCGACTGATTGATGTCGGCGCCAGCCGCCAATCCCGATCGAACCGCCTCCGCATCGCCTTGTTCTGCCGCGACCAGCAGGGGCGACCAGTCTCTTGCCCCTTCGGCTTCCAAGCTGTTGGTCAACGCAGTCGCCTCCTCGGATAGTCCACAGAATACCACAGAATCCGCGATAGTGGGGTCGTCCTGTATAGAGTTCCCTGGAGTCCGTGGGTCACAGAGAGCTGTCGGCCCGAAGCGGAGGATCAGCGCTTCACGTCCGTCTCCTCACATTCTCCTGATATCGACTGGCTTTGGCGGCCATCCGGACTAGATAGAGCGTGCGCCGGGCGGAACGATGCAGAAGGACCTGAACATGCCTGAACAGATTACCCTGAATAGACCTGAACAGATCAGATTGAACGACGGCTCCGCCATTCCGCAAATCGGCCTCGGCGTGTGGCAGGTCGATCCAGCCATCACGGCCAAGGTGGTGCGCTGGGGGATCGAGGCCGGCTACAGGCTGATCGACACCGCCGAAGGCTATCAGAACGAGGAAGGTGTCGGGCAGGCGATCCGCTCGGCCGGCGTGCCGAGAAGCGAGTTGTTCATCACCTCGAAACTGCGCAACGGCGCACATCAGCACGACGCCGCCTTGCGCGCCTTCGACGAGACGATGAGCAAGCTCGGCATCGAACAGATCGACCTGTTCCTGATCCACTGGCCGGTGCCCAGCCAAGACAGATATGTCGAGGCCTGGAAGACGCTGATCGAACTCAGGCAATCAGGCCGGATCAAGTCGATCGGCGTTTCGAACTTCAACCAGGACACTCGAACGGATCATCGGCGAGACCGGCGTCACGCCGACCGTCAACCAGATCGAGCTCCACCCCCGCTTCCAGCAGCGTGACAAACGTGAATTCCACGACAGGCACAACATCCGCATCGAGAGCTGGAGCCCGCTGGGCAGCGGCCGGCTGTTGAGCGATCCGACGCTTGAAAGCATCGCCAGGAAACACGGCAAGTCGGTGGCGCAGACGATCGTCAGGTGGCACCTTCAGGAAGGGCTGATCGTCATTCCAAAGTCGATCCACCAGGACCGCATCGCCGCCAATTTCGATGTCTTCGATTTCGAGCTGCAAGCGAAGGACCTCGAGCTTATCCGGGGCATGGATTCGCCCGACGGCCGCACCGGCCCGAACCCCGCTACAGCTGCATTCCTGTTCTGAGGGCCGACAGTGAAGCTGCCTATCTCCCCCTTTGGGGGGAGATGTCCGGCAGGACAGAGGGAGGCGCTGTCCCGCCAGCGATCAAAACTACCTCCCCGCTAGCTCATATCCCGGAGCCATCCACCAGCGGCACATCTTCGCCCTCCCAGGGGCTCGGCATCGATCCCTTGCTGAGATTGGCCGACGGCAGCGGCATCCAGCACTTCAGCTCGGGTTCGGCATATTCGACGATGCGTCCTGGAGACGAGTCGGAGGCGCGCCAGCCTTCGCTGCCGAACTGATCGGCGCGGGCCCAGTAAGCCATGTCGACCTCGGCCGGACCCTGTTCGGACGGCCGAACCGTGACAAGGATTCTGCTGCCGTCCCTTGGCGCGCTCGACATGTGGCGCCACTGACCGGGCTCGTCCATTGCATTTCCTCCTGCGATCTTCGCCTCGAACGGATAGTCGCTTCGCGTTCGGAAGCGGTCAACCCGAACTTTTTTGCCTGAGCCAAAACCCCTGTCCGGTCGTCGCGGAACAAGTCATGGCACGCCGGGTTTGGGCAAGTTGTGGAAGGAAGCAAAATGAGACCAGCGCCGCGACCGATCCTTACCATTATTGCATGGCAGGCCGCGTCTTTCGTTCGCAACCCGGTCCGGTCGCAATGAGGCAGGCCGGTTCCGATCATTCCATCCCACCGAAGGAGGGCAAAGGCGGCATAGGACGAGCGCTCGGCCTCGGCCTGATAACAGGGGCGGCCGACGACGATTGTTCCGCGATAGGCACCTATGCCAGTGCCGGCGCCCGTTTCGGACCCGACCTGCTCTGGACGGCTCCGGTAACGTTGCCGATGATGTACGCGGTCGTCTACCTGTCGTCGAAGCTCGGCCAGGTGTCGGGGCGCGGATTGTTCCACGTCATCAAGGACTTCTACCCGCGGTGGCTGCTCTGGTCGGTGCTGTTGGGTGTGCTCGTCGGCAACACCATCGAGGCAGCGGCCGATCTCGGCGGAATGGCCGCGGCGATCAATATGTTCGTGCCGCTTCCCATTCCGCTGATCGTGCTGTTCGTCGCCGTCCTCATCTTCGCCCTCCAGGTCTTCGGCTCCTATACTTTGATCCGCAACATCTTTCGCTGGCTGGCGCTGGCGCTGCTCGCCTATGTCGGTGCCGCCATTCTGGCCAAGCCGGACGCCGCGGCGGTGCTGCGCGGAACGCTGCTTCCCAGGATCGAATTCAACCGGGAGTTCCTGTCGATCCTGGTCGCCATCATCGGTACGACGCTGTCCGCCTATCTCTATACGTGGCAGTCCAATGAGGAGGTCGAGGAGGAGATTGCCCAAGGGCGAACGACGCTCAGGCAAAGGAAGGGCGCCACCGCCGGCGAACTCCGCCGCTCGCGCCGGGACATCCTCATAGGCATGACGTTTTCAAATCTCATCATGTATTTCATCATCCTGTCGACGGGTGCTACGCTCTACAAGGCGGGCCATCACGATATCGACACGGCCGCGCAAGCCGCGGAGGCGCTGCGCCCACTCGCCGGCCAGGCCGCAAGCGTTCTGTTCGCCGCAGGCGTGATCGGCGTCGGTTTCCTAGCGGTTCCTGTCATGACGACCGGCGCTGCCTATGATGTGGCACAAGCCATCGGCTGGAAAAACAGCCTGCACGCCCGGGCTCGAGAGGCGCCCAAATTTTATCTCGCCATCGGATTTTTTACGGCGATCGCCGCCGGCCTCAACTTCCTCGGCTTCAATCCGATGAAGGCGCTGGTCTGGTCCGGCATCGTTCAGGGCTTCTCGACGCCGCCCTTGCTGCTGCTCATCATGCTGATGACTAACAGCCGCAGGATCATGGGGGAGCAGGTGAACAGCCGCAGCACCAACATACTCGGTTGGGCAACGACCGCCGCTATCTTCTCGGCGACGATCGGCCTAGTGGCCACCTGGTTCATGTAAATCCGGCAGGACAAGGGACGCCGCTAGTTGGATTACCCGTTCCCGCTTGCGGATTGCCCCAGCTTTGCCGGCCTTGGAAACTCCACAACATCTCCCACCGGCCGCTTGTATTGCGCTGCGACAATTGCATCGATCAGGAGATCCAGAGCCGCACGAGCCGTGCGGCTCGTCTCGTCCTCGCCGCTCAAATAGTGGCAGGCTCGTTCAAGGTGCAGGTGTGCGGCGGCAAAGTCGCTTGTCATAGGCATCTCCCTGTTGCCCGCCCGCCGGCAAGATGACCGCCTCGATTTAGCCAAAAGCAAATATCCACAGCCGGATTTGAATCAAATTGACCTGATTCACCGCAGCCCTAGGGACAAGGTGCTGGGAGGCCTTTGCATCGCCGGTCGATGCGCTGCGCCGGTGCAGTACGCCGCATTGAATGAACCAATTGCGGGCGATGTGCCGCAAACTCCGTTCGCCCAATGCGCTGCTTTTGAAATTTTCTCACTCTCTTAATTCTACAAACTCTCTAGATTTAACATAGATCGCTAGACCCAAGATCTTAAAATAGAGCGCTTGAGAGGGAGCCAGGAATGTCGAAAAAGCTCGTGGTGGGGCTGTCGGGCAATTTGACCCGGCCATCGAAGACCAAGGCGTTCGTCAGCCACATTGTCGGGCAGGCCGCCGAAAGCATCGGCGCGGCCTCGGCCGTCTTCGACATCGAGGATCTCGGCGCGTCCCTGCCGCAGGCAAGGCGCCTCGGCGATCTCGACCCGGCGGCGCGCAACATCGTCGAACGGCTGCTGGGCGCCGACATCCTGGTGGCCGGCTCGCCGACTTTCAAAGGCAGCTATACCGGGCTTTTCAAGCATTTCTTCGACCTGCTCGATCCGTCATCGCTGAGGGGCAAGCCCGTCATCCTCGCCGCGACCGGCGGCGGCGAGCGCCATTCGCTGATCGTCGAGCACCAGTTGCGGCCGCTGTTCGGCTTCTTCGAGGCGCTGACCGTGCCGACCGCGATCTACGCCTCCGACAAGGATTTTGCCAATGGCGTGCTGGTGTCGGAAGCCATCCACGCCCGCGCCCGGCAGGCGGTCGCCGAGGCATGCCGTGTAACCGGGGTGCCCTACGGCGTCGGCCTTGCCGCCTGAACGCACCACTGACCCGAGATCCCCTTTCCGATCCGTCCAGGAGCACGCCGCGATGACCAGATCCACCAAATCCAGGCAAATCAAACTGGGCGCTTTCCTGCCCGGCGGCGGACAGCATATCGCCGCCTGGCGCCACCCCGAGGCGCCGGCCGACGGCGCCACCAATTTCGAGTTCCACAAGCAGCTCGCCCTGACCGCCGAGCGCGGCCTGTTCGATGCCTATTTCCTCGCCGACAATCTGACGGTCGGGCTCGGCGCCCGCGAAGGCGGCAATGCCAAGATCGCCGGCTTCGAGCCAGTGACGCTGTTTGCAGCGCTGGCGCCGCTCACCACGCATCTCGGCTTCATCGCTACCGCCTCGACCACCTACGAGGAGCCCTACACGCTCGCCCGCAAATTCGCCTCGCTCGATCATCTGTCGAACGGCCGCGCCGGCTGGAACGTCGTCACCTCGGCCGGCGACGAAACCGCGCGCAACTTCAATCGCGAGACGCAGCCTGCCCACGCCGAGCGCTATGCCCGCGCGCATGAGCACGTCGAGACGGTCAAGGCGCTGTGGGACAGCTGGGAGGACGATGCCTTCATCCGCGACAAGAAATCGGGGCGCTTCTACGACAAGGACAAGCTCCACGACATCGACCACAAGGGCGCGCATTTCAGCGTGAAAGGGCCGCTCAACGTGCCGCGCCCGGTGCAGGGGCACCCGGTCGTGGTGCAGGCGGGGCAATCGGAAGACGGTCGCAAGCTCGCCGCCCACTCGGCGGAAGTCATCTTCACCGCCCATCAGAACCTGGCGTCGGCGCAGGAATTCTATCGCGATATCAAGGCGCGCGTGACGGCCGCCGGCCGCAATCCCGAGCAGGTGCTGGTCATGCCGGGCGTGGCACCCTTCGTCGGCCGCACCGAAGAAGAAGCGCGCGCCAAGTACCAGCAGCTGAACGATCTCATCCTGCCCGAAGACGGCGTCGCCCTGCTCAACGGGCTGGCCGGCCAGACGCTCGACATCACCGGCTATCCGCTTGATGGACCGCTGCCGCCGAGCAAGGAGACCGAAGGCATGAAGAGCCGCCAGGCGCTGATCCGCCAGATTGCCGACGAGCACAACTTCACCATCCGACAGCTCTACCAATGGGTGGCAACGGCCCGCGGCCATTATACCGTCATCGGCAGCGCCACGCAGGTCGCCGATCAGCTGGAGGAATGGTTCGGCAACGAAGCCGCCGACGGCTTCAACATCCTGCCGCCCTGGCTGCCCGGCGGGCTCGACGACTTCGTCGAGCTGGTGATCCCCGAACTGCAGCGCCGCGGCCTGTTCCGCACCGCCTATGAAGGCAGGACACTGCGCGAGAACCTCGGCCTCAGGCGGCCGGAAAACCCCTGGACCGCCGCCCGCTCGGCGGTGTTGGCCGCCGAATAATCCCGAGAAAGCCCGATATTTTCCAAGCAGGAGGCAACACGATGACCTTGCAGCACATCGAACAGGCCGCCAGCCTCGGCACGCCTGACAGCACGACAAGCCTCGGCACGGACTTCCTGCGCCTCGGTGGCCGGGCGGGCATCCGCTTCCTGTCGCGCTACGGCGTCCTCATCGCTTTCCTCGCAATCTGGCAAGTGTCGAGCAGCGCGGGCTGGGTCAACGCGGCCGTGCTGCCGCCGATCGACATGATTGTCGCAGCACTTTGGAAGGGGCTGGCCGGCGGCACTCTGCTCGGCGACATCGCCATCAGCCTGCAGCGCGCCGGTCTCGCTTTCGCGGCCGCCGTGCTGGTCGCCATCCCGCTTGGCCTGTTCATGGGTCAGGTGCGCACGGTCGAAACCGCGCTCGATCCCATCCTGCAGGTTTTCCGCCAGACCTCGGCGCTGGCGCTCTATCCCGTATTTATCCTGCTGCTTGGGCTCGGCGAGGCGTCCAAGGTGTTCGTCATCTTCTGGGCGACGCTGTTCCCGTTGCTGCTCAACACCATCGGCGGCGTCAAGCAGGTCGATCCGAAACTGCTGGAGATGGCCCGCGTCTATGGTGCCAGGCAGCTCACCGTCTTCCGTCGCGTCGTGCTGCCCGGCGCCGTGCCGTCGATCTTCGTTGGGCTTAGGCTCAGCGCCACCACGGCGCTGCTCCTTTTGATCGCCTCCGAAATGATCGGCGCCAACAAGGGCATCGGCTTTCAGGTGATGAACGCGCAGTACAACTTCCAGATCCCGCTGATGTTTGCGGCAATCGTCATCCTCGCCGGCCTCGGCCTGATCGCCAACCAGGCGCTGGTCAGCCTGCAGCGGCGGCTCTGCCGCTGGAGCAATGCCGTCGACTGACCACCCGCGCTTACCAATCTCAACCAGGCCAGAACTCAAATCAGGAAAGACCCGGACCATGAAAATCTCCCGCCGTTCCCTGCTTGCCGGCGCGCCCTTCGCCGCCGGCCTTCTCGCCGCCGGTCTGCCGCGCTTCGCCTTTGCCGAAGCGGCACCAGTGAAGTTCCGCTCCCTCGCCAGCCGTGGCAGCATCTCTCCGCATGAGTTGGCCGGCGAGCTCGGCTATTTCAAAGGCCTCGGTATCGAGGTCGAGAATGTCGGCTATTCCGGCGGCGGCCCGGAATCATTGTTTGCGCTGGCCTCCGGCAGCGTCGATATCGGCTCGGCTGCAACCGCAGCCGTGATCAACTCGATCTCCGGCGGCAACGACTTCGTCGCCGCTTATCCGAGCAACGGCATCAACAGCAAGGTGCGTAGCGTCTTCTACGTGCTGGACGACAGCCCGATCAAATCGATCGCCGACATCGCCGGCAAGACCATCGCCGTCAACACGCTCGGCGCCCATCTCGACTACACCGTGCGCGAGGCGCTGCACAGCGTCGGCCTGCCGCCGGATGCCGCCAATCTCGTCGTCGTGCCCGGACCGCAGCTCGAGCAGACCTTGCGCTCCCGCCAGGTCGACATCGCGGCGCTCGGCTACTGGCAGGCGACGTTTGCCGGCGCCCTCGTCGACAATGGCGGTGTGCGTGGCGTGTTCAACGACACCGACGTGCTGGGCGAGCTGGCCGGCGGCTTCGTCGTGCTCAGGCGCGACTTCATCGCCGCGCATCCCGATGCCGCCCGCAATTTCGTCGAGCAATCGGCGCGCGCCTCTGACTGGTCGCTGCAGAACCCCGACGAAGCGCGCAAGGTGCTGGCAAACATCCTCGACAAGCGCGGCGAAAACGGCGAGCTGGCGCGCTACTGGACCGGCTTCGGGCTGCGCCAAGGGGCCAAGGCGACGGATCGCGACATCGACTTCTGGGTCAGCGTGCTCGAGCGCGACGGCCGCCTGCCAAAGGGCAAGCTGAAGGCAGCGGACATCCTCTACCGGCCCGGCGAAACCAAGACCAACTGACAAAAGCAACCGACCAACTAGTTGGGAGACGAGCGCGATGAGCGGCACAAGCGGCGGTGAGGTCAGCATACGCGGCCTGTCCAAATCCTTCAGCATCGGCGGGCGCTCGCTCGCCGTGCTGAGGACCCTCAACCTCGACATCCGCTCGGGTGAATGCCTTGTCATCGTCGGCGCCAGCGGATCGGGCAAGACCACGCTGCTGCGCATACTTGCGGGGCTGGAGGCTGCCGACAGCGGCGGCGTCGCCATCGACGGCAAGCCAGTGCACGGCGTCGGTGCCGAGCGCGCGGTGATTTTCCAGGAACCGCGCCTGCTGCCCTGGCTGACGGTGCTCGGCAATGTCGCCTTCGGCCTCGAAGTGCGCGGCGTGCCCAAGGCCGAGGCCGAGGAACGGGCGCGCTTCTATATCGCGCTCGTCGGCCTCGCCGAATTCAGCGATGCGTTTCCCCGGCAGCTGTCGGGCGGCATGGCGCAGCGCGTCGGCATTGCCCGCGCCTTGACCGTGCAGCCCGAAATCCTGCTGCTCGACGAGCCGCTGGGCGCGCTCGACGCTATGACCAAGATCGGCATGCAGGAGGAACTGGCGCGCATCTGGAGCGAGGAGAACGTCACCATGGTGATGGTGACGCACGACCTAGAGGAAGCGATCTACCTTGCCGACCGGGTGCTGATCCTGCCCAAGGAGAAAGGCGGCGCGGCGCGGCTGATCGACATCGACCTGCCCCGCCCGCGCGAGCGCAGCGAAAGCCGCTTCGTGCGCTACCGCGAAGAATTGCTGCGCGAATTCGGCCTGCACTGAAAGCCGCCTAAGATCCCCGCCCCGCGCTTTCCTGGAACCGGATTCCCCACCCCCGCATTTCCTTAACCGGGAGGCGAAGGAGCGCGGCATGAAAGCCTTGTTCGCAATCTTTGGCGGCTTCGTGCTGACGCTTGCCGTATTCGCCAGCGGCCTCGCCTTCGCCACCTGGCTTCTAATAGCCAAGCCGGTACGGCCGGCCGCCCCGGTCTCCAGCGTCGCCGAACTGTGGACCAGGGACCCGCAACCGGTGAACCCGGCCTCGCAGCGCCTCGAGCGCCTCCCGGCCCGCCCAGTCCCCGTTCGCACCTCGGAAGTCGATCGCACCTCGAAACCCGCCGATGCCCCAGCGTCGACAACCGACATCACCGCGACCGGCTCTACCCAGCCACCAGCGGAAGAGCAGCAGACGCTACCCGCCGCCCACGTGGAATGGTGCGCCAGCCGCTACCGCTCCTACAGGCCGGACGACAACCACTACACATCTTACAGCGGACAACAGCGCCCCTGCATCTCGCCCTATCTCGGCGCCGCCGATGACGGCAGCTATTTCGAGGCGAGCGATACGTCGTCGGTGGAGGGCTACCCGCCATCGGATGAACCCGGCGCCGCCGAGCTCTCATCCGATCACGTGCAATACTGCTTCAGCCGCTACCGGTCATATCGACCGGAGGACAACAGCTATCAGCCGTATTCCGGGGGGCCGCGCAGGCAGTGCGAGTAGGCAGGCCGGGGGGTGGCTGGCGGCCGCAGTGCATGGCGCCTTGTGCGACCCCACCCAACGATCACGCAGATTTCTTGGATCGTTCGGGTTGGCGCGGCGTTCATCCGATACCCAAAGGAGAAATCAACATGGGCGACGACCGGGAAGACAAGATTCGTGAGCGCGCATACCAGATCTGGGAACGCGAAGGCGGGATCCATGGCGATCCCGAGCGGCACTGGCACCAGGCCGAGGCCGAGATCGACAGGGAGGCAGCCCTGCCACTGACGGCAGGCGATGCCCTGCCGGAAACCCGCGAGGTCGCGAGCTCCGACGTTTTGACGGTGGAGGCCCTGGCGGTGCGCACCGGCATATCGGGCGAACAGGCGCAGGGGTTGATCGACAGGCTGGGAAACGACAGGGCGGCTATCGAACAAGCCGCGCGCAACCTTAAGGGGAAGCAGCGGCTCGGGGAGTGACAGATGATCAGAAAACTCAAAGACGGAAAATACCGCCTCTATTCGCGCAAGAAGGACGAAAAGACCGGCAAGCGCCGCAATCTCGGCACCTTCGATACCCGCGAGGCCGCCGAAAAGCACGAACGCGAGGTGCAGTATTTCAAGAGGCATTGAGGGGGCGTTGGTGCCCGCCAGCCATGCCCCTGGCGGAACCTGAATTCCAGCTCGTAACAAGCCGTCGCGAAGCCGCTACAGCGTTATCAGGCGATCGGCTGGCCTATTAGGGCGATGCCGTGCAGTGGGCAAAGTTCGGCCTGCGTGGGCTGCGATTGCGACGTCGGCGCCTTAAGGCTTGGCTGTTCTGCCCTGGCAACGGCAACGCTGTTCCCCTTCGCCAGCCAGCTTATCGCTCTGTCGCTCAACGCAGTCGCTCCGACGATCACGACAGTGGCCGAAAGCTGATGCTCGAACCACACTCATTTCAGTTGCGGCGTGCCTCCCAGTTTTGATCTCGAGGCATTTCGACTTGATCCATGTGCATGACCTCAGTCTGGTCAGGCGGGACTATGCCGGCGCGAATGTCTCCGGCGATATACAATAATTCCTTATAGGGAATATACCTGCTATCATTATACCCATGAATCAGAGAGACAATATTGCATCGAAAGATGGCACCTTCGTCGATGCAGTTCGCGTCGGCAGCGGCGAGGCTGGCCGTGTAGTTGGCATATCACTGAAAACCTTGCGGCAGGCTCTCGGACTGACCCAATTGGAGCTTGCACAACGGTTGGGCGTAGGCCAAGCCGCCGTCTCGAAAATCGAACAGCGGGGCGATGTTCAGATTTCTTCCCTTCAGCGATATGTCGAAGCATTGGGCGCGCGCTTGCGTATCGATGCTGTCTTCCCAGCTGTGTCCGACGCTCTCGCCGATACCTTGAGAGCATATCAAGATGATCATGACCAATATGTATTGCCGATCTTCGACGATGACCTCAGGTCGCGTCGCGATCTTGTTCTAAGTATTAAACCCGAGTACTCCAAAAAGATTCTGGTCGGCAAGAAAACAGTCGAACTTCGGCGCAGGTTTCCATTAGCTACCCCTCGAGGAACTGTCGCTTATATCTATTCGACGTCGCCAGTGCGCGCGCTTGTTGGCGCCGCTGAAATCCGTGGTATCGAACGGTTGCCGATCAAAACCCTGTGGCAACGCCATGGCAGATCGGCCTCGATTCGTAAGGCCGATTTCGACTCCTATTTTGGGGGGCTGGATGAAGGCTACGCTCTGACGATGGTGAAGCCACGGCTGTTTTCTCGGCCCCTCGATTTAGCGGAATTGAGGGAGCGATTTGGGTTTAAGGCACCGCAGTCATTTTTGTACGCAAAGCCCAGTCTGCAAAGAGCGCTCCAGAATGAGCCGTCAAACTTATCTAATTGATACTAATGTCATAATTTTTCTAGAAGATAACAGAACGGTCGAACCGGCCTTCGCTGCGTTCACTAGTCTCGCCGCCAAGCATAAAGTGGACATATTTGTCCATGAGGCCGCGCGAGATGATATTGGCCGGGACACTGATGCAACGCGCCGCCGTATCTCCCTAAGCAAGCTCGACAAGTTCCAGACGCTAGTTAAGGTTCGCGGTCTGACAGCCGCACAGCTTCAAGCCGAATTCGGCTCTTTGCCGCGCCCGAATGACGTGGTCGATGCAACGCTGCTACATGCCCTAGCCATTAGGGCTGCCGACTTTGTTGTTACGCAGGACCGTGGGTTCCATGATCGTGCGCGTCGTCATTCGCCCGAGCTCGGACGTCGAGTACTCTTTGTGGCAGATGCCGTGCAGCTGCTCCGTACAACCTTCGAGCCTGTCGAGGCTCCAGTCCGATATGTCGAAGAGGTTTCAGCCCATTCGATCCCGCTCACTGACACGATTTTCGATAGCCTGCGCGAAGACTATAAAGACTTCGATGCTTGGTGGACCGAGAAATGCGTCAAACAGCACCGTCCATGCTGGATCGTAGACGATGGCGGCGTGGCCGGCATTCTCGTACGGAAAGATGAAATCGGCGCGGATACAGATGCAACCCAAAAAGCTGCGAAGATCCTGAAGATTTGCACGTTCAAAGTCCGGCCGGAGAAACGCGGCTTCAAGATCGGTGAGCTGTTGCTCAAAAAGGCTTTCTGGTTCGCCCAGCGGAATCGTTACAATCTCATCTATGTCACGACCTTTGAGAGCCTGAATCAAAAAGAGTGTTTTGATATCAACTTCTTGCGAGCCTGCGGGTGAGCAGGCGAATGTGAGCGACGTATATCCAGGCTTCTGCGGAAGCGA
>NZ_JAMYVA010000053.1:0-34071 GCF_040323505.1 Mesorhizobium sp. M0040 | reverse complement strand
TCTCGACGTTCTCGCTACGCATCAGTGTCTCGCGGATCGGCTTGCTGCACCGTCAGAGCATGAGCCCGCTCACTCCGCAACCCTTTATGGGTTCACGACCTAGAGACCAGTAACCTGCCGATCTTCTGAAATGTCTGCTCTGCGGATGCGGCCGGCACGATGTCTACGGCCACCATGAGGCGCATTGCGGCCCGGCAGCATTGGGGCTGGAAGCGGACCACGTCGTGTTTCCTTTGTTCCCTCACGCCGCAAGGCAAGGAATAGCCCAGAGGCGCAACGGTTTTCATGGAAAGCGCGCCGATGGCGTATGGACCATCTCACCCTGTCCAAAAAGGAAGCAGATGGCAGAGCGCGATGTGTCCCCGTGAGCCTTCCTCCTCACGCCGACCTGCCACGCCCCCGCCTGCAGCCGGGTTTTTATTACAGGATGGTCTGTACCATCACGAAAGGCGACTTCGATGCCTCGCCTCGCCTCATCTGCGAGAGATACATATCGAAGTTGTGGACGACGCAAACCCTGAACTTCCGTTTTGCAAACCCCTTCAGGGCCTTGCTTGAGGTCGCGGTCAGATACCCTAGCGTGATCAGAGAAGGCGGGAAGTGGTTGTCGGCAGGCAGGCCGGCCTTCAGCTTTTTGAGCCTTGAAGGCGTAATTTCGTGCACAATTCCGATGAACTGAGCGAGTAGCATCGGGTACACGACCAGCTTTTTCACTTCAGCGAACGTCGCCAGCGCCTTGTTGTCCAGCGCCACCCATTTCTGCTTTGGTTTAGTCTTTGGCACCTTGTCGTCGCCTACAACGACAGCCACGTCGACGACATAGACTGCCTCATCTTTATGGCCACCCATCACCGAGAGATTGGAATGTATCTCGTAAAGCTCGTCACCTTTAACACACTTGAACCATGAGAAATTATAAGGGTACCCGCGAGACGACAGCTTGGCCACGAAGAGGCCGTTGATCGCGTTCTCCACCGTGACCGTGTACCCGGCCAGCCGGTAATGTTCGGTCGCCATAGTAAGGGCGCCCAGCTCTAGAAGTGCAGTCTCCCTAACCGCCAGGTGCTCGAATTGGACGGAGTGCTTGTTGATGAAGGCTTTAAGCTCTTTCTCAATTTCGGCGACGTTCAACCTTCCCTCACGAACATCTTCGCGGCCACATCACTCAGACTGCTGCTTTCCCCAACGAGGTGTTCGATGTCGAGCTTAACTATCAACTTATAGAGTTCCTGACGAAGGTTTCTCCCTTCCACGACTGCCGAGGAATCTTGGCTGATTTCGTCCCGCCCGATGCGGAAGCCGCGTGTTTGAGGCGGGCCTTCCGACCCCGGAGGTGTTCGCGTTGCCACGCTGATGCAATCGTTCATGATCCAGAACTGGCTGTTTACGGTGGACCAGATCCTGCGGATGGCGACGATGAGCAGGAATTGGTCCAGCCTGTCGCCGCTGATCTCGACACGGACGTCCCTCGCGATGTCAGGAACTACCGCGGCAACGGCGTCAACGTAGCCGTTCACACCCTCTCTCAGAGAGTAGGGCAGTCGCTCCGTAATGCTCTGGACTTGTCGGCTTGCCATCGGTTACCCGCAGTGTCTGATTACTTACAAGCCCCTTCCATCGCCACGTCAAGCTTGAGTACGCCGCCCTTGGTCGCCGCACTGTTGCCGTCGCCCACAGACGGCCTATTTTCCTGATGGACGATACAGGCTGCGTCTCCTTGAGTTCGCACTTAATTGTCCCGATGGGGTTGGGGGGATCTCCGCTATGCTCGACCCCTCCTTGCGTTTTCCATAGCTATTATTGCTCAGCCATTCGGCCAGCCCTTGTCGCCTTGGAGAGCCTAGAGCAAACCGGCAATCACCAAGGCGTCGATCGGCTCCTTGCTGGCACCGACACCACCCATCTGAAGCCAGATTACCGCGAACTAGAGGCCATCCGGCCTCGCGTCACCTATGGGTTTCTATTTGGCGATATGACGTGCAGCATTTCGCTTTCGAAGTTTTCCGAGCCTTATAACGGGTCAAGGGCAGTCTTGCGCCCTTGCTGCTTTGGCTCCTCCGGCTCAGTTGTCACCGGATTGGAGGCTTCAGTAGCCGCAAGTCTGCCACGCTCGATCCTCTTTGTCAGAACGAAGAGGAAGTGGCCGAGCGATTCCGCAAATTCGACAGCTTGCGCCGCTTCTCCTGGAAGGACATGGGGCCGTTCGGCGTCGGCATGACGGGGCCGATTGGAACCGAGCCGCACTTCGTGAGCCCATTCGCCCATGCTTTCAGTGAGTTTGTGGTCCTTTACGGCCAAATTGATGCGTTCGTAAACTGACCCTTTCTCGTAGCCGATTTCCTTGAGCATGGCATCCACGGCTGATCCCGCCGTCATCGCGGCGGCGTCTGGCGCATGCAGCGTATCCATGGCTTGCTGCAGGAACCGTTTCGCCATCGGGGGCAAATCTTCGTGAACGGACCTTGGACTTGGGATAGTTAGTGTAATCGGCCCATCCTCGCCTTTACCGCCAGCTTCTCCACGTGCCAGCAATCCTCCGCCACACGCTGTGCAGAAGTAAGTACCCCACGGATACTGGGCGCCGCCCAACTTGTTCTCAACCGGGCCATTAGTGATCCACCATTGTTCGAAGGTCGGGTTTGGGGTAGAGCAATGGGGGCATCTGCCATCAGGGCGTATGAAAAGCTTCGGAACCCCAAGTGAGTCCGCTAACTCTCTAAGTCGCGAGATTCCCGGTAGTGTCGCCAATTTTCTTATCCCAGTGTTGGTCCACCGACAGAGGCGCGGAGAATCGCTATAGCTAAACTTCTTCAACCTTAATCAAGGCTCGGTCAAATGGGCCGTATCGCTTCTCCACCACTAACCGAACCACCTCACTGTCATCCAGCCACACACCAGCCGCCCTCATTGCATCGAGAACCGATTTAGTCCGGTTGTCGACATCGCGTGGCCACCCTCCTTTCAAGCGAGCCTGTCGTTGCTTGTTGCTATCGCTCTTGGGCGGCATCTCCTCGCACTCAATCACGACGCTCAGGCGTCCCGCCAATTGCACCGTAACCTGCTTCCTAAGGTCAGCCTCTGCCTGCTTTTCCAGGCGGTGTATGTTTTGGGATAATGCGCGCCCCAGGGTGTAATCCTTGGCCGGGAACACGTTATTGAACGATGTCGGAAACGCCAATACGCGGCAAGTACTTATGCTATGAGGACAGCATAGGCGCCACAAGACGCCTACTGGGGGAACGATGGCTACAAATGTTGTGAATCTCGACGCTCTCATTCCGCGCGAGGACTTCTTCATCGAAGGAGGCGGAGATAGGCCCGGTTCAAGCGGCCAGGAACGTATCGACATCCACCACCTCGACAACCACTTTTTTGCCACGCGGCTGCGGAAGCCAGATTTTCAGCGGGAGACCGCCGACTGGACGCCGGACAAGGTTGTCGACCTCATCAGGTCATTCGTAGACGCCGAGCTGATCCCTGCGATTATCCTGTGGTCGGCAGGCAATTTCTCCTTCGTCATCGACGGCGCCCACCGCCTCAGCGCGCTCCTGGCGTGGGTGCTGGACGACTACGGCGATAATCGGAAATCACTCGACTATTTTGGCGGGCGTGTATCCGACGACCAAAGGCGCATTGCCGATCGCACGCGAAAACTCGTGAAGGCGTCGGTAGGCAGCTATGGGGAGTATGTTGGTGCCCGAAACAACCCCGGCGCCCTGCCGCCCCCCATGCAAATTCGCTACAACAACCTCGCTAATCAATATGTCACGGCCCAGTGGGTGCCCACCGTCGACAGGGAAGTGGCTGAGAAATCGTTCTTCAAAATCAATGAAGCCGCGACACCCATCAATCCGACCGAGAAAAAGATACTCCGGTCAAGAAAGTCTGCCAGCGCCATCGCGGCAAGAGCGGTGACACGCGCAGGCACCGGGCACCAGTATTGGTCGCCATTCGACCCCGTCAAACAAACGCGCATTAAGGAGCTAGGGAAGAGCATCTACCAAGCGCTCTACGAGCCGCCAATCGGTGAAGGCCCGGTAAGGACGCTGGATTTGCCGGTGGCGGGGAAAGGGTACAATGCCCTGCCGTTCGTTTTTGACCTCATCAACCAGGTCAACAAGGTCACCGTGCCAGACGGGAAGCGAAAGTCTGAGCCCGGCTTGCCGGAAGAGACCGATGGCGTCGAGACCATTCATTACCTGGAGAAGACGAACAAACTCATCGAGCGAATCACCGGGGATCAATCCAGCTCATACGGGCTTCACCCGGTCGTTTATTTCTACAGCCGCACCGGCGCCTTTCTGCCGTCCGCGTTCTTCGCAACCTCACGATTCATCGACGGCATCATCAGCTCAGGAACGGTCAGAGAATTCCTAGCTACGCGGGCCAAGTTCGAGGCTTTTCTACTTCACCATAAGGAGCATGTCAGTCTTACTGTTCACAAATTCGGTGCCGGCGAACGAAGCGTACCGCAGCTGGTGCTCTACCTGTCGAGCGCGTTGCTTGCCTTCCAAACCGGAAAAACCGGAGAGGAGATCCTTGCCCAGTTTTCGGAAAACCCGAACTTCCAGTATCTGCTACCCGCCAAGCCGCCATTACTCAGAAGGCCAAGCGAAGAGTCCGAGAAAAAGACTGGCTTCAACAAGGGCACCAGATCGGCCGCGTTCATCAACACTGCTGTTGCAGGTGCGCCAAAGTGTGGGTTGTGTGGTGCGATGGTCCACAAAAACTCTATGCACATTGACCATAAGCACCGGGTTCGTGAGGGCGGAGGCAATCATTTTGAAAATGCCCAGATTACCCACCCGATATGTGACTCTCTGAAAAGCTAGCTAGGATCGCTTTGTTTTCTTCCGCCACTTACCCGCCTGCCTTTGCCACGATCGGGCGCATACCCAACAATCATGGAATGCGATGTGTCGGAGATGTGTGCTCTCAGGTGAAGCAAAACTGAGTTCTATGACAAGATGGAAGCGCATTCCTGACGTTCAGTCTGACTGCTATCGGTCAGAGAAGGGCTTACCAAGGGGCTTCAGTATCATTTATCAGAAATCTAAGACAGCGGCGAACAGCCAGCTCACCCCTTCATAGCGAACGTCGGATTTCGATGGCAGTATTTGTCATCCGCGTTGGCCCATCCGGTCCAATCGATCGAAATTGGAAGGTTGTCGTCGTGCGCATCCCAAACTGTGATTTCCCAGTTCGGGTGTTTTCTCCGGCTATGGCTGGCGTGTGCCTCGGCATCGTTGATGCCATCGACATCGAACGTGAGACCGAGCGCGGCGTCAGTAATGATGGCCGTCCACCAAAAGCGTACGCGCGTAGACGACCAATTCATGAACAGGCTGGTCTCGACGAGTCCGACAAGTCCATTCTCTCCAGGGCGTCGTGCCAGAACGACGGCACCGTTCAATATCGGTTGATCTCGCTTCCAAGACAATATTTTCGTCATTTGGTTTCCAATCGTCGAAGATCCGCCGGCGCCGGGCTCGGCCCGGCGCAGGAAGAAGATCTCCAGTTCCATGTTTAGGCACCGCCGCCAGTCCAGCGCCCGGCGCGGTAAGGTGGGCGCGGACTAAGTCCGTCCGCGCTCCGCGAGGATTGCCGCCAATTCCCGGCCTGCCGTGCGAGATTGAGCACCGTCGATGTAGTGTTTCTCTGTCATGGCGAACGATCGATGTCCGAGCAGATCTTTGGCCACCCGGATGTTCCCGGGATCGGCAATCGAGATGAAGGTGGCAGCAGCGTTGCGGAAGCGATGGGGATTGACCTCAAAGCCCAAACCTAGTCGCGTCCACTTGATGATGCGCCTCCTGATCATCTTATCGGTCATCGGACGCCCTTCGTACGGCCAGAGACTATTGTGCGTGTCAGCACCCGGGAACTCCGGGCGGATCTGATCAAGATAGGTGTCCATGGAGCGAGACAGTCGCTTTGACAGCTCGTACTCTTGTGCATTCCTGGTCTTGGTGTTTTCCGCTGGCACCATCAGGCACCATTGCTGGCCGATCCGCACAACATGGTCGCCGATCTGCAGACGGGAGAAGGCTCCCCGGCGCATGGGAGCTTCCGCCAGCGTTGCGATCAGCAGACCGTCGCGATAGGCGATGGCGCAGCTCTTTGTAAGGCGTCCCAGTGCATTTGCTTTGATGAGGGCACGATCCATCAGTCGCAAACCAAGAGCATAGAGTTCCGAACTCAACACCTGGCGATGCTTGATCGGCACTGCCTTTGCGGCGATGCGCCTGGAGATTCGGTAGAGCCAGTGCCAGTCACGATCCGGGCAGAACGCCCGGATCGTATAGAACAGACGTGCAAGGCAATGTACGATGGTCGTTTCGCGGCAGTTCTCCCGCAGATAGTCAACGTATTCCTGGATCCGCTTCCGGTCGACGCGCTCCCCCGGAGGGAGAACAAGGGTATCCGGGAAAGTGTGGGACAGGAAGTTAAGCCACAGGCCGTAGTTTGCCTTCCTGCCATATTTGGTAGCCGGGGCCAGGGATGACCCTGGCCCCCTATCGAAGAGATCGACGCCTTCGAACGCACGCCCGAACAATTCCCTGTCCTGCAAAGGCCAAGCGTGGAACGGCAAGCCGCTGTTGAGGTGACGTGTCATTCCACGTCCTCCGAGCGAGGGCGGCGTGACCGGCTGGCATCGCGCCGGTTCGCACGGCTCTCGTCGAGAGCCTTGGTCAACAGAGTATTATGGTGACGTCCGGCACGACGGCTGTTCTCGTCGCAATAGAAGGCGGCTGTCGTCTCCAATTTCTGGTGACCGAGCAGGTGCTGCACCATCACGTACCCGCCTGGACTGGAGTCCAGCATGAACTTGGCGGCCAGATGCCGGAACGCATGCGGATTCATGTGCATGCCGACATACTGTTTAAAATAGCGCTGCACGAGGTAGCGCACCCCCGCGAACCCCTTCACCCTCCCATCGTCAGTAACAAACAGGTGCTTCGGCTTATGGCCGATAACAGCAGGCGCAATCACATCGTGATACTCGATGAGACGTGCAGCAAGCTTGGGTGGGATGTCGAACTCAAGATTCTCGCCCGTCTTTGTCTCGTCTGCCGACAACATCAACGTCGAAATTCCCCTTTCGCGAAGAAACAGGTGCTCTTCGAACGCCAGGGCGGTCAGATTCTTCAGACGTACTGGCGCAGACATCAGGATCTCGATGCCGAGCGCACCCTGGGCCTCTGCCAGGCGCAAACGGTTGCGCCGCTGGCTATTCTGCACGTCCTGCCACATGCGGTCAGGCGCGGTCAGAAAACGCCTCTTGACGTCAGCATCGTCGAACTTCTTGACCAGAAGCGTGTTCTTGCGTGTCATCCCGAAGGTCGGTGGCCGTGCCTTCCTGGCCAATTGTTTGAGTTCAGCGAGAGTCTCTTCGTCAACTTTTACCCAATCGCGTGCGAGCCGAAACAGGAGCCAAGCCAAGTGGAAGTTTTCGTAGGAAGGCTGCCCGTTGGTGACTTCGTGCCTTTTGCGAAGAATGCGCCTGAAGGCATCGACCGCAACCAGGTCGGCGATGCTCTGAATAGAGGCGACGTCCACGCCGGTCTGCACCAGGGTGCTGGCTGCCAAATGGACGCGTTGGAAATATCCATCGAGCGTGGTCTGCTTCAGCCGCTTCGGACGGGCATCGTCTGCGAACACATCTTCGCCGTGCGCCCACGCAGCAAAGGCATTCCAGTCCTGCCGAAAGCTGTCTGGAAATTCGGTCGGCGGAACGCGGGTACGGCGCGAACGCGACACAGGCACGTCCACCTTTTGCAGGTGCTTCTCGGGGAAGATGTCGACGATCTCGTTCCACATCTTCGCCATGGTGCGCTGCACCTGATACTGGTTCGGACGAAGCGACGTTTCCGCCATATCGGCCATCACCCGCTCAATAACCTTAGAGTTGACCTCGGCGGGAGAGATTCCCGCACGGCTACACCAGTTCATCAACCGCGAGAGGCTGTTCTGGTGAATGGGACGCCTCAACCTGTTCCAGAGCTCGGCCCATTCGCGCGGCTTGGGGCCCCGCTTACGTTGATGAGCAAGCGTGACTGATGCAACCTCACTCCTTGCCACTGCGCTGAGCGACAGGCTCTTCACGTTGGCAAACGTCTTGGGCTTAATCCCGAGAGCGGCGGGTTCCAGCCGGCTGTAGATGTTGCGCAGGTCGGCTACGGTGGCGGGGATGTCCTTCAGGGTCTGTCCGCACCACCTTTCAAGGTTGCGAAGCGCCGCCTCGTATTCCTGGCGCTTCAACATGGGGATGTCCGACCGGGACATAACGGCAGCAAGCACCTGGTTCATTTTCGGTGCCGGGGTAAAGATCATGTTCATTTCATTTTCTCCTAATTCCATCGGTTGACGAAGCAAAAACCGGGTTCCCGGCAGTTGCGGTTAGGAGCAGATTTTGGGAATACCCTCTTCTACGAAACAGATGAAGTCGTAGAAGAAGCTACCCTGGCGGCCCAGGCGGTGTGACTAGCCAATTGACTATGTCCATTCCGCCCGATCGATCCGACGCATCGGCTTCGAGGCACCGCAGTTTTCCACTGCTCACGCCAATCAACAAAACAAATAAATCAGAATGGTACAAGCAGATCGTAATGTTAAGGTAAATCTTAACCTTAATCGGAATGGTTAACGTACGTATCCCTTTTGTATTCTCAAGGGATATTCCGCTGGAAAACTGAACAACACGTCGGGTCTATACTTGATGCCGATCTACACACCAATCGCGAGGAACTGACACATTTAGTGAGAGCGTTAGAAGAGTTACCTATATTGGAAAATTTTGGGATGAATTTTCAGGGTCCCCAGGCACCAAAATGAGATTGCTCGGCCTCAATATGAAATCCAGGGGCGCAGTCCATGATGAAGCTTTTGCTGGAAGGGACAGCTGGAAGGGACAGTTGGGTGCACGTCTCCAACTTGTATGAGGAGAGTGGATCTCGGCGCGCTTCAACCCGGCGGTTGCGATGATCATAACGGACGTGGAGAAGGCCGCGTGAGCCGAGGGTGCCCGGAGTGTGTGCAGAAGCCGGCCATAGTTGGCTACACGGGTGGGCACCTTCGGGTTGCCGCTCGGCCGAGTTGCGACCGTGCCCAAGGGCAAACTCACCTCCGCGCCTTACTGCCCTGGGGCTTTGCCTCCGGCCGGTGAGGCTAACCTCGTCCCCGAGTGGCGCGGATTTCGTGGCTGGCTTAGGCCTGAGATTTCTCCTTAAGCCATCCGTGCAGCTTCGGAACTCCAGGGTGGACATTGATGATTGTAGGTATTGAGCGCCCGTTCTTGAATCTCGAGGGTCCCATTGCCCTTTACCCGGCACAATTCAATATAAGCAGCTCCGGACCAATAATCGTAGCATTCGTTTCAGATGATCAGGTATGTTTCTTGAACGCCCCGTCGGCCATGCGGATGAGCTCGCTATCCAGCTGTCTTTCGGAGGCTGGAAGTCGAGTCCTCCGCCATCGGCTACTTATATCTGGTGAGCCGGTGTCAACAATTTATTGACATTTCGTATAAAGTTTCTTATGGTTGTAAATGGCCTAGGCTACCGGGTAGCTGCGACCTTCTCCCGACAAATACTCTTAAGCTGACATGCGAAAGCATGCTCTGGCCGGAGAGTTGATGTGCCCTTGAGATCCAGGATTGCTCCCGTACGGTCCTTGGTATTCACCGCTTAAGGGATTCTGAACTCATAATTTCAATCAAGGAGCCCACATGACACTGCATAACAACTTCAACCCACAGCAGATGGCAATCTTGGCGCGTGCATCGGTTTCGCGCCCTCAGGACCTTGCCACTCCGGAACTGAAACTCCACTTTGCAAACGCCGGGACGAGTACGAGATCTGAGGACCCCGTCGACGAGTACCGTCTCAACCTCAACATTTCCCAAATGGAAAAGGAACGTCTTCAGCCCACATCGCGGATCGAACTTCAGCGCAAGATGGACGCGGTTTCACGGGGGCGGTTCGAAAGGGCAACAGAGTCCTCAACGAGGTCGATGACAGATGCTGCATACGTAACTGCGATGCGCGCTGTGCTGCCCTTCGCTGACGAGGAGTCAGCAATCATTGTCAACAGGATGCTCCCCCACTACATCAAAGCCGGCAGCTGATTGTATTCGCTTGTAAACTCGCGGCGAAGAGCAATGGCACGTCACGATGCTTAGTCTCTGCGCAAGGCCTTGGGTCCTTGGCCACGTTGAATTGAGCATGGACATTTCTTCCCTTGCTCTTGGAAGGTTTCATCGTGATGAATGGTGCATCGTTGGGGATGCAGGGGACTGATTTCGTATGGCCATTACTGAGAAGGAAGCCGGCCTTTTGATCTCCACGATGTTGGGGGCAATCCCAGAAGAGGCCCTGCGGCCCGGTAGGCTCAGCATCGCGGATCTCATCAGCCAGTGGCGGGCCGAGATAGAAGCGGGCCGCCCGGTGGATAGAAAGCTGACGGTTCGCCAGAGTCCTGGCCTTGATGAGGTCGCAGGCGTTCCTCGGACACGCACGTCCTCTACCGGCGAGTTTGTCGGTAAGAAGGAATACTCCAAGGTCGAGCAGCTTGACTTGCTGGTCGAGGCGCTCGGTCTCGCTTTCATCGCGCCGCAAATGATGGCATCCCGCTTCCTCGATACGATCGAGCGCTTTAGCTCGACCAAGCAGGACGCCGAGTCCGTGTCGGTCTCCCTAGCAGCCGCTGGAGGAGCCGCAGAGCCGAGCCTGCGCGTGGATTGGGCAACCATCGCCGAATCGACCGAGGCGACAATGCCCCTTGCTCACCTGCTTAATGAACTATCGCAAGAGGATGGCCTAAGGAAGCGCGCTTTTACAGAGCTCCGGGTGGCAATCTAATGCCGCTCCGAACCGGCATGTGGGGTGATATCGCCGCTGCCCTTGGGCCGGCAACGAATGCCAACCTTTCTGCGGCGTCGGCCGGCAACGATCTCTACGAATGCTATATGTGGGCGCTCGTGCTCGAAGCCGCCCGACGCGAGGGTGCTACGATCCGGCTCATCGCCCGCTCTGGAGGTCCGGCGACCAACTTCTGGTTCCGCACCTCACCCTCTTCGATCTTTTCAACGACGCACGATTATTGCCATGCGGAGATCCACTTCACCGGATGTCCCATGCTAGAGTCACATATAGGCATTTATGTATCGGGGAAATCAAAAGTGAACCATGAATGCGATGTGGCCATCATCTACAAGGACGAGGCCAACACGTGTCGCGCTGAGAGCGTAAACCCGAGGTCGAGCAAGGTGCTGCTCGCTATCGAGTGCAAATATTATCTCAGCAGTAGTCTTGGAGTGAACCTCGGACGATCCTATCTGGGGCTGATCAACGACATCTACACAAACGGGCGTTTCTTCGTGTCTACGCAAAACACCGGTTCGGTCGATCGGCTCTTCTCTCGACACAACAAAGAATATGAGATCGGCATGTCGCCGATGGCGCCGGACCTAGAAATACGGCTGCGTGGATCATTCGAGAAGATCTTCCGCAATTTTAAGACCCAATAGCCTCGCTCGGCAACCTCTATGGGTACCGCTAAGGATAAGACGGTAGACGTGGCCGCGGTGCGGTAAAGGACTGCATCGCCTCCGAGGATCGCTTCCGCAAGATCTGGTCGGAGAGTTGCGCGAGCCAAATCGCTCCGCATGAGGGCGACCTTTCGGCCGCCGTGCGCGAACCGCTACTATGCTGAATAAGCCTACCGCGATGGCATCCGGCCTGAAAGAGGTGGGACAGGCCCAAACATCGCATGCTTTAGCCCTAGCACCGTTTCTACTAGCAAACTCCGGTCCAAACGGGTGTTGCGGGCCTCGCACGACGTTTCCGGCAACAGGAGGCACCCATGGCAGGCCGCCCCTTGAAGCGGTCTATCATCATGATCAGAGTGAGGACCGTGTTCGGCACAAATTGGGTCATTTGAACAAAGCCCCAACCTCGTAATCGCATTCGCCAACAGGCGCTGTATGTCATGCGCCATATTGCTCAGACCTCCCAGCGTGCCCTGCCCACCTGCCGTTGACGTATAGATTAGGATCGCAAAGCGATCTGCTTGGCCGCTGCCGCTGGCGTAAATCCGTTCCTTTAGAGAAGAAATCGGGTAACCGCATTCCAGGGCCAACTCTGCCATGACAGCGTGGGAGAGAGAGTGAAGAGCCCAGTAGGCGGCGCCGAGATAGATCGGAGGCCTGTTGAACCGCTCGGCGTCACGACGTTCGCCCTCCTTCAAAAGATGGGCTCTGTCGCCAACCTGTGGCTTGGCCAACCAGCCCTTCAAAAATTCGGGGGATACGTTGAGGAAAATTCCTTCGCCAAACTGCTCGATAGCGGGCAGCCATTCAACGTTGCGTGAGAGGTCGGCACCGTCGACCGCGAGCTGAATTTCATCGAGCTCACTTTCCGCAGACGTCGGTGGCGGTTCGAGTCGCGTAAACCCGTAGAGACAGGTCACCTCTCTCAGCCGATGAACCTTGACGACGCTTTTCAAAAAAACATCCCAAGGAGGGCTCAGGTGGTGGTGACCAAGGGTTTCGGCGTAGAGGAATGACCCAGGCCCGTCGTTTCCGATTATCGAAGCGCCGGATGACAACAAATCGAACTCGGCGATCCTGGGATTCGCCGACACGGCCGAGCCTGCTTCGCTTTCTGTTTCCAGCGCGCGAACTATCTCTTCATCCGCAAAATCTGAGAATGCTTGCTTTGTATTGGGCAAGCTTCGAAGCACATCGACCAAATTCGGTAGGCCGCGAATCCCGTCGATCGTAGGGCGATGCTCCTGAATGGTTTGCCTGACCCGGTCGTCTGATTTCGTCAGCGAAATAACGGTCACGGTCTGAGCAAAGTACGTGTTTGTTGCGGAACGTGGCAGCAGACGCAGATCGTTCTCACAAGTCTCCCCAACTACGCGCCGAGGTTGAAGCCAGGGACTGTGGCATTGGCAAGGTCCGAGAAACTTTGGCTTGTACAGGTCGCCAAGCGTGACAATTGCGCCGCAAGTGCATCTGATCGAGATATCAGATGGATCGGAGCTGACACCTCGGTCAACCCAAAACAGCGCTTTTCGACAGCTGCGATCGCCATTTCGGTGCGTTAAGAAGCGCCAGTCGATATCTTGGAGATGACCCTTTGCGCATGCCGCAACAAAGCGAACCGGATTGACTTCGACCTTCTTTCCATCGCCGTTATAGGAGAGCTTGCCTGCCTTGGTGGCGGTGAGGTCTCCAAACTCCACGATCCTTCGCCGCTTCTCCCCTGTTGACCCGGCCGAACCATCGCTGGAGCTTGTCGAAGCAACAGGCTTGATCTCATCCACCGTGAACCAAGTCGGGAAAATCATGACCTCGACGCCGGGGGCATTGTGATCGCGCCGCTCCTCGTCATAGGCTGGCGGCTGACGTAACCCGGAAAAATTTGGGCCGAGCTTGTCGCCGAGCTGTTGCCGTAACAGTGGCACAAGTCGTTCTTCTGAAACGGGCTGCCATTCGCTCCCAACATGACGCCAACCCTGCAGCCCCGAAACAACCACGGCCTGCTCGGGAAGGTCCATCATGGCTCCCGGCCCATATGTCAGGAGGAGTTGGCTGAAACTTTGTGTAACGTCGGCCATTCAATTTCCAGTGTCGAAGGTTCGGCCATCCGGGCTTCTAAGCTTCAGGAGGGACACGGGTTCGGTATCTCGCATCGATCGTGCCGCCACAAACCAGCGGCGCTTGGCGTCCATGTTCGCGCGGTGTCCAAAAGGATCCTGGAGAAGCCGACGCACAGGATCCTCGTTCGCATACGCAAACTTGTCCCCGCCTTTCGTTTGCTTGTCCGCAATCTCGATCCAGGCATTCTTCAGGGCATCCATGCGCTCCAGGCACCGATCGATGACTTCCTTCGGATGACCTGCTGTTCGCATCTTCTCTGAAACAACCGCCTTCACGGCATCATATGCTTGTGCATTGTCTGCCAAATATTCTGCGCCTGCCTCGGGAGTCAGTGCCGGCTCTACATGCCTGGCCGCTGCAACCACCATAGCTGCAAGCGCGCGATCCAGAGCGCGCGGCGCGAACGGCGTCACGCTGGTCGCTTCGACTGCTCGATAGAAGCTCATATGGAACGCTCGGAACTGCTCATAGTGCGTCCGGTCTCGCGGCTTGTGGATATTGAGCAAAGTTACGACAAGGCCGGGCTTGTCTGCCTCGCGGCCCACGCGTGATGTTGCCTGAATGTATTCAGCAGCGGTCTTTGGCTGGCCTTGGACGACCATGAGGCCAAGTCTACCGATATCGAGACCGACTGAGATCATGTTGGTCGCGAGTGCCACATCGACCGCATTCTTGTCACGCACCGGGTATCCCAAGCGAGTGCGTGCTTCGGAAACCTGATCTGTGCTGTACCGCGACGTGAGTTCCTGGATTTCGCGCAGAGTGCGGTCGGCAAACGGCTTTCCCTGCGGCTCGCCACGGAAGCGGCTTGAACCGTAGTTAGTCAGATGCGCGCGGACCTCGTCATCGACGATGCGGCGCGCGCCGCCGAGCTCGCGCAGAGCGTTGAAGTAGCAAAGGGCAGTCAGATACGGGTCGGCTGGATCATCTTGGGCTCCGGTCGATAGCGCGGCGGCACCGGACAGCAACGTCTGAAGCGTACGAAGGAAAACCAATTTCGGCCCGCGCCCAGGAGATGCGACGCCCGTGTAGACGCGCGAAGGCGTATCGTTGTCGATCTTGGCAAAAAAAGAATCGTCGCGGCTGACTCCGGGCGGAGGAAAGATCGCCGTTCGCGACCGGCCGAACAGGTTTCTGATCTGCGTTTCGGCTCGGCGCACGGTTGCGGTGGAGGCGACAATTTTTGGACCACGCCGCTCGCCGTTGATAATCCGCGAAGCCAGCAGATCGAACGCAGTTTCATAGAGGCCTGCGATCGTGCCGAGAGGGCCGGAAATCAGGTGGAGCTCGTCTTGGATGATGAGATCGATCGGGCGCAGCTCGCGCGTAAGGCGTTGGCCCCCGGCCGGTTCTGCCGCGCCGTAGAAGCCGGTGCCGTCATGGCGCTCGACATGGCCGAAGAATGCGCCGGACTGACCATTCCAGGGAACGTTGGCGAACTTGTCGATGGTCGCGATCATGAACGCCGGTAGGCGGCGGTAGATCTCCTCGTCGACCACGACGATCGGTAGCCGGTCGGCGGAAGAAAATTCGCAATCGATACTGGTGCAGCGGATATCGAGCCGTTGCGGTGCGACGCCGCTTGGATGGATGTGAAAGCTGTCGCGCTCAAACTTCGTCCCGCACCATGGGCAAGATTTGAGGGGTGCGGGCGCTGGCCCTCGACCCGCGCGGTGTTCGCGTTGCCAATAGACGGCGGTATTGGACTTGTTGTTCTTAGTGCTGCCGAGGTTGTTTGGCGTCACCGCCCCGCCGACCCAAAGGCCGATCTCAATTGGCCAGGAGCCGAGCCGCTTGCCTGACAAGCGCTCCAGCTCAAGTGCGCAGACGAGACCGGCCGCGCGCTGCAGCTGGTCGAGGGTCAGGAGCCGCAGCGTATAGCGCATGATGACCGAAAGGCCCGCGCCTTCCAGGCCGGGATTGTCGAGGCGCCGCCGCGCTATGGCGAATGCAGCAAGGCCGAGATAGGCTTCGGTCTTCCCGCCGCCTGTCGGAAAAAACAGCAGGTCGACGATCGGCCGGTCTGGATGTGCCGGATCTGCAAGTCCTTCCAGATTGAGCAAGACGAAGGCAAGCTGGAACAGGCGCCACGTCGGGTTCCTCTGCTCTCCCGCTGGCTTGCCGTTGATGGTCGATCCGCGTTGTCTGTTGGAGCGCGCCATCACCCGATTCATGATGGCGAAGGCTTCCCGGCTGATCGGGTCCGACAGCAGGCAATTGATCCCACCCTCAATACGCCTTCTTGCCTCCGCGACGTTATCCAGACATTTCCGAGCCACCTCTTGCCGCTGCCGGCCTCTGACGGTCGGGATACCCTCCGCCTGTTTGTCAGCCCAACGCGCATAGGCCTCGGGCAGAGACGAAAGCGCGGCGCGAAGTGTAGCAGGATCTTTGGCTGCCTTGGCGAGGGCCTCCATGCCGCGTTCGACGCCTGGCACCTCGATGTCCGCACCAAGCTTCTCCACTTCCTGGCACGGCAGCGGATTGGTGAAGACGGTCGTTACACGTCCTTCGGCGTCTCGTTCCCAGTCGCCGGAGGTGTTGTGCCCAACAGCGAAGGAAAAGACGTCCCGATAGTGCAGGTCGGCCAGACGCTCGTCGAAGTCCTTGGCGTCGTAGGATGCACGATCATCCCGTTCGCCGAAACCGCCCGGGAAATGAAGCTCGAGCCGCGCCTGGAAGCAGAAGGCTACATCGCCGAACCGCCGCAGCGTTTCGGCGCGGGCGTTGACGAGAAACACAGATACGGCGATTAGGTCGCGGCGGACGCCGTCTATACCCGCGGTCTGCGTCGGCCGCGCCGAGACGACCAATTGCAGCCCGCCGCCTGGCACTTGCGGCGCGGCGCTGTCGGGTATGAGGATTTGGATCGGCGCACCGTCACGCTGCGCGCTCAGCGCAATTGTCACATGTTCTTCGCGGGGAATGCGTCGCCATTCGAGCGAGTTTTTTGATGGCTCCTTTGGGCGCTCGCCGGCCTCGACCGCTCTTTCGCGCGCGGCAGGCAAGAACACCGCATCGTCCAGTGGCGGCTCGGTGACATAGTCGCCCCAACTGATACGCGCTTGCAGTTCGGTCGCGTCGCGCGGCAGCAAGACGGTCAGACCGAGAGACGACGGCTCGAACGAACGCACCGGCGGGCGCTCGGTGGCGCCGTCGTCCGCGGCTTGTCCAGGACCCGGCGCACCCTGTTCCATACCTTCGCTGGAACGCTGCTCCTCGAGCAGCAATTCGGATTGTTCCTCCTCGGAAGCGCCGGACACGGCCTTAATCAGCTTCTCTTTCAAGCCTTGACGGCGTGGACCGAGATAGCCCGTCAGATACCAAGTCGATGGGCTGGTGCCGGAGAGAACCTCGCGTTCCAGATCAGGATCGAGATCCGGATGCGGGCCAACAAGATCGCGCCGCAACATGTCGAGAAGCCGCGCGCGCACGCCATTCGCCGATGTCGGCTTGGGCAATGCTGTCAGACGGTCTCTTGGCGTTGTTCCGTCTGCTCCCCCCGAACCCGAATCCGCCATGCGACTGCCCCTCCCTTTTTGACCGTAGCATCGAGATGCTCGCAGGCAATAGAATTCAACCGAAGGTCGTTCGGTTCGTGTTGAGAACTGGAGGCCGCCTGCCAAGGCCCCGATCTTCTGCCGCTCTGTTCAGAATTACTCCCGTGCCAGGGCAGGCCTTCGAGCAGTCGCCGCACAATGTAGTTGCCGAGGCGGCCACGAAGCTTCAGAGCCTTGCCGCGATAGAGACCGACACCTTCAGTGAGCCACTCATCTGAATCCCTGCTGACGGGACGTCGAATGATCTTCGATCTCGCGACATTACCAATCGGGTCGCAGCTTGTTTGCCATGAACTCTCAGTGACCCTCTGTCGCCATAAGCTTTACAGCCACTTTTTCACGCAGCAGCCTGCTCCGGCTCTGGATAGTTTCGCATCCCACGTTGGAAGCACAGGACCGATGGTCCACGAGGTTGAGCTGACATTTGTGCCGGTTCCAGTGAGTGCCGGACGGATGGTTCAAGCCGGGTAAGATGCGGTTTGCGTCGATTTTTCCCTGCGAGGCCAGGTATTCCAGGGCAAGCACGGGAACGGGGCCAAACGGCACAAGCCATGCCCCGGGAAGGATTGCGAGTTCCTGCGCGAGATAGCGATCAACCATGGCTTTCATAGCCGGTCGCAAAACTATTTTCACGTCGCCTCCGTAGTTCTTCCAGGTCGGGTCAGCTGGTTTTCGTTCCAGGACTGGGTAGCGCAGTGCCGAGGTGTAGTGAACGCGATTTGCTGCGGTCCCGAAGAGCTCCGCGGCCGTGCGAAGCCCAAAAAGGCGGTTCAAGGAAAAATGGTCCATCAGCCGAGCTCCGATCTCCCGCATCTCGCCTTTGAAAGACGCTTCGGCTTTCGCAACTTTCGCGGCATCCGCGACCGTCGCCCCTTTCTTCAGCGCGCCGTGCAATGCGAGAAGAGACGCTTCCGCTTGTTGCATGCCAGGCGTGATACCGATCAGAACGATGTCGGCATCATTGTTGACCCAATCGAATGGCGCGTAGAAGCATGCATGCCGTTCGTCGGCCCACTCGGCAAATCGGACATCACGATCCCGAGTTTGTGGTAGATGACTTCATCACTGCCGGTTCCGAGGTGCCCAACAACATGTTGCAATGGAATGGGTATCGGGTCGGCAGCCTGGGCAAGGCCGGTCTGGCCGTTCTCCTCGGCCACGGCAGGTACGGCATGTGATGTGTTCGCTGCCGGAACGGGGCAGCTCGCATCGCCTTTCTGGCAATTCAGGTATCCCTCGAAATCTTTGACACGGGATTGCGTCAGGCTGTCCATGCAACTCGCAATGAGCGTTGGAATTACGCTTTCTCCGGCCGCTCCTGCGGTCTGGAAACTGCACTCTGCGTCGCGAAGTTTGACCCAATCCCGCTGTGCTTGAACGAGAAGCGTCCTGATATCCGCGTCGTCGTTCAGCCGGGTTTCGATCTGCTTGTAAAGCTCGTTGAGCTTCTTGTCGGATTTCCTGGACGCGGCATCGGCGCACTCGTTCGGGGTGGACTGATCCTTGGCGGCGTCGTTGCACTTGTCCTGGGCAAATGCGAAAGCCGGCATGGCCAGAACGATGGCAGCGGTCAGCATCGCGGTTTTCATCGATGTCCTCGGTCTAGAACTGCCGGCACGGTCGGCCGCTAATTGGCATCGTCATCGTCCGATCCGTCAGCGTCGTTACTGTCATCCGACGCATCGTCATTACTGTCGGTGCTGTTTTCGTCTTCACCATCTGCCGACGGGTCGTCATCGTCATTCTGATCGCTGGAATCGTCCTGATCATCGGAATCATTGTTGTCAGTGCTGTCATCCGACGCATCGTCATCCGTGCTATCGTCGTCGGTGTCGGTGCTGTTCTTGTCATCATCACCGTCCGTTGAGTTTTCTTCGTCGTTCTGATCGCTCGAATCGTCCTGATCGGAACTGTTGTCGTCGGTACTGTCGGCCGGGCTATTGTCGTCAGTGTCGGTGCTGGAATCGTCGTCGTCAGCATCGGGAGAAGACACATTTGCGTCCGGATTGGCGTCGCCAGCGTGCGAGTCGTCCTCGCGATAGCTCGTGTCATTGAGGCCAGTCTCCATCTCGTCGTCATACTCATCGACGATCTGCGTCCACTCCTCTCGATTGTCGACGCTCGTCCATTGCGAGATATTGTTGACCGAGATGTTGGTGTTGAAGTTGTTGACGGTGATGTTGGTGTTGACCTCGACGACATCTGCGACTTCTGTCCCGCGATTCACGCCAAACAGGAAACTGGTGGCACTCGCGGCAAGGGCGGCCCAAACGAACCTATCGACATCGCGCGGCGTCGAAATCGGTTGATGCCGCACTGTGGCAAGCACGTCACCCGGTCGGATGCCTTGCCGCGCGGCAACGCCATGGGGTGCAACGGCCAAGACATATACCCCGCGAAGCTTGGGCGGGATCTGGTAGCGGTGCCGAGAGGCGTGGTTGATGGGTATCAGAACCGCATCAAGAGCCCGGGAGACGTAGGGTTTCGGCAGATCATACTTGCTGGCATACGTAACATTGATCGTGTGCGGGACAGCTACACTCACAACAGCCGTCATTTTCACTGAAGTTGCCAATGCGCGGGCGAACTGCATTATCAGTCTGGATTTTCGAACGGTTTGCATTTTGCACGTCCTGCAGCTGATGATTGGAGTCGATCTCAGAGCCCCCGGCGCCGCGGAGCGCTCACCAATCATTCTCCCCCTGCACCAACGGTCAGCGGCAATTTCCAGCGATCATCACCGTCGTTCCGTAACTTCCTCGGCAAAACACTTTGCCAGGTCTTGCGGCGCTCCGAGCTTCTTCGCCCAGGATACCAGTTCAGGTTTTTCCGACGGCTCGGCATAGCCGCCCCACACGTCGCGAAACTGCTTCTTTCCGTCGACTGTCTGGAAGAACATCACGCCGTCGTCGCTCACCGGCGTGGAGACGTAGGCGGCGCTCCAGCTGCCGCTCTCCATGATCGAGAAGAACTTTGCCTGAGCGGGCTTGAACTTATTGGTCATCGCCGAGACGACGAGAGGGGCATATTCCTGCTTGCGCGCCTTCGTCACTTCGACCTTTATACCGTCACAGGCGTTATTCGCAGCGAAAGCGGACGTCAGCGCCATTCCCAACCCCGCAAGGCCGACCATAACGATTTTGGCATGTCGCCGGACCAGGCCGCTGAATTCAGACATGATTGGCTTCCTCCTTGTTCGCCCCCCGAGTCCCTTAATCGGAATCGTCATCGTCCGATGAACTGTCATCGTTCGATGAACTGTCATCGTCCGGTGTATCGACCTCGCAGCCGATGCCGCGGCAGCCTTGGTAGTCACCTTGCGTATCGAAGTTGGGATTGCCTTCTCTGTCGTACTGCGGTCTGTCGTCGATACTTTGATCCCCGTCATCAGGATCGTCGACTTTACATCCGAGCCCATGGCAGCCGATGTAACGGCCCCTGGTATCGAAATTGGGATTGCCGTTCCTGTCGAACTGCGGCCGGTCGTCTATCTTCCGGCTCCCTTTATAGGACCGATCAACCAGGCAGCCCTTTCCGCGACAACCATCGTAGTCGTCGGTGGTACAACCGACGATCGCCATCAAAGCAGTGGCCAACGCCGCACAGATTACGAGTTTCATGATTCATTCCTCCGACTGGCTGGCGGCGGACATCGTCCATATCGGAAGGCCATTGCAGGCGGCGATCCCCGCTTTTGCCGCGAAGGCTGGCGCCAATCGGAGGAGGGCAAAGCTTCGCCGGCCATCAAACGAGAGCCAGGCTGTGGGCGATGCATTCGACGACTTAGCCGACGGTTGCCGTAATATCTTACGTGGGAGGGAACGCTCCCAGCGGGGGCCGCGGCATTAGCGAGTGTCAATATTCCTCTCCATGCTTAGTGCCCCGTCCGCCCAAGCATGTTTCAACGATCCGCTAACGCGGCTGTGCTTCCAAGAAATGCATCCGAGTCAGCCTATGACAAGGACAAATCCCAATATCGCAGGATTGAATTTTGCAAATGCTTAATAATTCGGAATCAGCACGGGCTATCTTAGCAGATACTGAAATGTGATCAGCAGCAATATTCTGGAATGCTTCCTTAGTTTTGTTCTCATTAAGCCGAGTTAGTACAAGTAATATTCTATGTTGTTGTGAATTTTGCGCCAGCTCTACAAAAAAGGCGCGACGATACCATATCTTATACGATCGCCCTAATTGCGATCTATTGTGGTATTTTTTCGAACCCAGCCAACCGTCGCGAGGGCCGAAAGAAACGCGCCCCTTTGCCCGACTTTTCAACGCTGCGGCGTGCCAAATAGGGGCACAGTGGGGCGCCGCGGCCGCGTTGTGAGCATCTTCCCAGTCGGATTGTCATCGGGTAGCGTGCAGGGGCGGCACGTGAAGGCGCTCTCTTTGGCGAACGCACTGCCGCAGCTTCAGCAGTTGCCCGTCAGAAGATGGGTCCGGTGCTTGCCGCGACAGATTGTTCCCGTCCCGGTTCATTTCAGCACCGAAGCGAGGGGAAGAGATGCACAACCGATTTCGGCAGTGCCTGCGGAAAGTGTCGCTGGCGGCATTGACGATGCTGGCGCTAAACATCCCGATCCACGCGGCTGATCTCGTCATTGCAATGCCGAACTGGCCGTCGGGCCAGGCGACGGCAAATATCCTCAAGGTCAGCCTGAAGGAAAATTTCGGGCTCGATGCCGACGTGCGCGAGATGGGGACGCTTATTGCCTTTGCCGGTCTCAATTCGGGTGAGGTGGATATTCATCCCGAAATCTGGCTGCCCAATCTGGACAATCTGGTGAAGAAGTATGTGGACGGGGCCGGCACGGTGGCCATCAGCCCTATCGGTGTGCCGGCATGGCAAGGCATATGCGCGACGCGTGAGGCAGCCGACAAATTTGGAATTCACGACGTTTCCGATCTCAGCGATACGAAGAAAACGGCCGCGTTGGATACCGATGGCGACGGACGCGGCGAACTCTGGATCGGCGCTGAGGGTTGGTCCTCAACCGCTATCGAGCGCGTCCGCGCCAACAGCTATGGTTATGCCAAGACAATGACCTTGCTGGAGACGCCGGAGGATGCCGGAATGGCGGCTGTCGATGCCGCCGTCGCCACGGATCATCCGATGGTGTTTGCCTGCTACGCGCCGCACTATGTATTTGAGCTGCACGACATTGTCCGCCTTACCGAGCCGCCCTTCGACCCGGCAAAGTGGAAGATCGTGCTGCCGTCAGAAGATCCGCTCTGGGTCTCGAAGTCCAGCGCGCCGGTGGCATGGGATACCGCACATTTTCATATCGCCTACGCCACCTCGCTGCGCAAAAAATATCCGAAGGTTGTGGCATTCCTGGAACGGGTCGACCTGAGGCCCGAGGAAATCACCAAGATGAGTTATGCGCTCCAGGTAGAGCGTCAGGATCCTCACGAATACGCCAAACAATGGGTTGCCGCACAAGGCGCACGGGTGCACGGGTGGGCAAATCCATGAGCGGAAATCCTATGTTCGCGGAACGCGGCACCGTCCGGCGGCGCTCCCTCACGGCAGTCGTCGCCGCGGCGTTCGGTCTTGTCGCGGTGGCGGCGCTGGCTGCGGGAACACAGGTTTTCGACCCGAAAAGCCACAAATGGGTGGACTACGATCGCACCAAGGCGCGCAAATACTATGCCGCGCATAATGAGGTGCCCGAGGCATTTCATCCGCAGATGGTCAAATTCCGCACCGCGGAAGTGCCAGGCACGATCATCATCGATGGCAACCAGCACTTTCTCTATCTTGTGCAGCCGGGTCAGCGGGCGATGCGCTATGGTATCGGCGTGGGCCGGGAAGGGTTTGGCTGGGCCGGCATCGTGCGCGTCGGCCGCATGGCGGAGTGGCCGACCTGGACACCTCCGGCCGAAATGGTCGCTCGCGATCCAAAGGCGGTGAAATACGCCGGAGGCATGGAGGGAGGGCCCGACAACCCGCTCGGCGCGAGGGCGCTCTATCTCTATGAGCGCGACCAGGACACGATCTACCGGATACACGGCACCCCGGAGCCCTGGACGATCGGGCTCGACGTGTCGTCGGGGTGCATCCGTATGAGGAACGACGACATCGTCGATCTCGCGTCCCGCGTCAAGGTTGGAGCCAAGGTTATCATTCTCATGCAGGGGGCGGCACTTTACAAGGGTGTGTGAAGCGGCATTCGGAGAGGGACAAGCAATGTCGGCAAAAGATGCAGTGAGAACTTCGATCCTGGTGACGGCAATCGGATTCCTGGCTGGAGCCGTTAGCGCTTGTGTCAGCACGCCACCGCCGCCGCCTCAGGACCAGATGTCCAGGACCAAGGTCGAGACGGCCCCGGCGGACCTTCAACTGCTTTGCGCCAATGCGGTCGCCAAGGCGAGCGGTGTCGACAGCACGAAGATACTTCCGGTTTCATCGAGCAAGCTCGATTCCAAGACCTATCAGGTCGAACTCGATGCCAGTGGCAAGAAGACAAGCTGCCTCGTGGATACCGACGGCAACGTCAAATCGGTTGAGCCCGTCTGATCCGCTCTGGTCGACGAATTCGCAACCAACCTGACGATGCGCCATGGCTGCAGACACGACGATGTTTGGGGCGGCCAGCCGCGATGAGCGGTTTGGAGAGCCTGGCAAACCGCGCGCCTGCCTCACCCCAGCCCGATCCGCTTGGCGCCTTGCCGGAACAGCGCCTCGGCGTCCGGCTCGAAACGGAACGTGCCGATGAAATCGTCGGCGCAGTAGTTCGGCAGCATCTTGCGCAGCGCAGCGGCGAAACTTCGTGCCTCGTCCAGCCGCCCCGCCAGCGCAAGGCAATGCGCGGCAATCGCGAGGATGATGGCGTGGGCGTTGGGACGCGCGGCTGCTTTCAGTGCCCATTCGGCGGCTTCGTCGAACTGGCCGAGCCGGACATGCGACATCGCCCTGGCGCCCAACATACCGAACAGCAGCGGATCGAAGGGGCTCAGATGCCTGGAATGGTCGGATGAGCCGATCGCAGCCTGCGGGTCGCCGGACTGCGAACGGACGAAAGATAGCGCATAGTGGCCGAGCGCGAAATTCGGGCTGAGGTCTACGGCGCGTTCCAGCTCGATGAGGGAGCCGTCCTGCTCGCCGCGCAGCCACAGCGCCCGCCCCATGGCCCAGTGAGCGGCCGGATTGTGATCGTCGACGAGCAGGCTCTGGCCGGCTGCCTCGAAGGCCAGGGCGCTTTCGTGGTCGCGGTCGCCCCAGCGCTGGAAGGCATTTTGCCAATGGGTGAAGGAGAGGCCGGCATAGGCGCGGGCGAACGTCGGATCGAGCTTCAAGGCTATGTCGAAGAAATGCCGGGCCTGCTCGTTTTCCGCGCGGGTGAAGCGATACATGTGCCAGAGACCGCGGTGGTAGGCTTCCCAGGCGTTCAGCGAATTGGGCGCCTTCAACATGGCGCGGTTGCGCTCGACCGTCTCGATCTCGGCCGAGATCGACGAGACGATGCTGTTGCCGATGTCGTCGAGCACGGCAAAGATGTCGTTCGGCTTGCGCTCGAACGTCTCGGCCCAGACGATCCTGGCCGTGCGCACTTCGACCAGCTCGACCGCGACGGTGACGCGGCCGGCCTGGCTGCGTACCGTGCCGGTGGCGACATAATCGACATTGAGCCGACGGCCGGCATCCTCCGGCCCAATGTTTTTTTCGGCGAGCGCAAACACCGAACCGCGCGCGATGACGAAGAAATCCCTGAGCTTGGCCAGGCGGGTGATGATATCGTGGGTCAGGCCATCGGCGATGCCTCCGCGTGGGCCGCCGTCAGCCGTCTCTTCGGCAAACGGCATCACCGCAAGCGAAGCCTTCTGCGATGCAGCAGTGTCGGAATTGGGAAGCTCAATTGACGCGTGAGGGGCCGCGGGTACGAGTGACGGTCGCGCCCAGAGCGTAGCGGCAGGTCGTTCGTTGCGGATCGTGCGCCATGCCTCACGAACGGGTCCGAAATCCAGATCCTCCGAAGCAAACAGCTGCGCTGCGGAAGCGAGATGTTCCTCGCACGCGTCAAACTGGCCGCGCTGCGCCAGCCCTTTCAGAAGAGCCACATGCGCGCGCCCGTCGAACGGAGCGAGTTCCAGCCATTTGTCCAGATGCGAAGACATTCTGTCGGCATCCACCGGAAGCTTGTTGACGAGATGTTCCAGGATTGCGGCGTGCCAAGAGCCGAAGCGGCGGCGCTGAGCGATCAGCCAGCTGTTGAAATGCGGGCTGCGGTCGATCTCCAGCCCATCGAGAAAGTCGCCGGCGAACATTCCGGAAAGAGCCTGCAGCCGCTCTAGACCGAGCGTCTCAACGCCCTTGGCGGCGGCCGAGGCTATGTCGACAGCGTCGACGGAAGCACCTCTCAGATCAAGCGCGATCGTGTCGCCTGGTGTCTCGACCCTGCGACGATGCGGTTCATCGAGGATGCCTCTAAGCTTGCTCAGGCACCAGCGAAGCTCGCCGCGCGGGTCGTTCGGCACATCCCACAAAAGCTCGCAGAGGCGGCTGCGGCCGACCGGATGCGGCGCCAGCGCCAGATAGGCGAGCAGCGCACACAGCTTGCGCGATTTTGGGAGCTGGATGATGATGCCGTTGCGTGCGATCGTCAGGGGTCCGAGCAGACGCACGGAAAAGCCGGCCACCTCGCCGCCGAGGCTCGATCGGGTGGATTCCACGTAAGTTTCCACGCCTGCTCCCACGCTGGCCAGTCGGCCTTTGTTTTATCACCAAACGCGACACGGTGCATCCGGCAGCGAATTCCCGCTCCGGATGCCGCCATTGCCGGAGGCAAATGTAGCGCGGCAAGGTCTCGAAACCTCGCCGCCCAAGCCACCGGTCTGTAACCGGCCCGTGACGACAAGAGACAACGACAAAGCGAGGAGATCGACATGTTGCATCAACAGAAAATCAGAACCACCGCCGGGCGCGGCCGTCTGTTTGACAGCGTTCTCGACACGGTCGGCGATACGCCGGTGATCCGCATCAATAATCTCGGACCGGACCATGCCACGATCTATGTGAAGGCCGAGTTCTTCAATCCCGCCGCCTCGGTGAAGGACCGGCTGGCGCTCAACATCATCGAGGAAGGCGAGCGCAGCGGCGCTCTAAAGCCTGGCCAGACCGTGGTCGAGGCGACCAGCGGCAACACCGGCATCGGCCTTGCCATGGTCTGCGCCCAGAAGGGCTATCCGCTGGTGGTGACGATGGCC
Source organism: Mesorhizobium sp. M0040 (assembly GCF_040323505.1). Taxonomy (NCBI): domain Bacteria; kingdom Pseudomonadati; phylum Pseudomonadota; class Alphaproteobacteria; order Hyphomicrobiales; family Phyllobacteriaceae; genus Mesorhizobium; species Mesorhizobium sp. M0040. Next base: position 7,635 of record NZ_JAMYVA010000053.1, on the reverse strand, counting down.
GACAGCTTTTCTATCGAACGCCGCAAGCTGATGCGCATGCTGGGCGCCAAGGTGGTGCTGACGCCGCGCGCCCAGAAGGGTTTCGGCATGTACAAGAAGGCGGTGGAGCTCGCCGAAGCCAATGGCTGGTTCCTGGCCCGCCAGTTCGAAACCAAGGCCAACGCCGCCATTCACGAAGCGACGACGGCGCGCGAGATCATCAACGATTTCGCCGGCTCGCGGCTCGACTGCTTCGTCACCGGCTACGGCACGGGCGGCACCGTCGCCGGCGTCGGACGCGTGCTGCGCCGCGAGCGGCCGGAGACCCGGATCGTGCTCGCCGAACCGGCCAATGCGCAGCTTATCGGCAGCGGCAAGCCGCAGCAGCGCGGCACCGGCGGCGCGCCTGCCGCCAGCCATCCGGCGTTCGAGCCGCATCCGATCCAGGGCTGGACGCCCGACTTCATTCCGGACGTGCTGCAGGAGGCGATAGACGCAAGCCTCTATGACGAGGTGGTGCCGATTGCCGGGCCCGAGGGCATGAAATGGGCCAAGGCGCTGGCGCAGAAGGAAGGGATTTTCACCGGCATCTCCGGCGGAGCGACCTTCGCGGTGGCGCGGCAGATCGCGGAAAAGGCGGCGTCCGGCTCGGTGATCCTGTGCATGCTGCCCGATACTGGCGAACGCTACATGACGACACCGCTGTTCGACGGCATCGAGGCGGAGATGGACGCCGAGGAGACTGCGCTTTCGCAGTCGACGCCCGGCTGCCAGTTTCCGGCGTGACAGCGGCACATCGGGAGCGGGCTGCATGGACACGAAGCCTGGACTGGCCGTCACGGCCACCGAGGAAACGCTTGACCCCTCGAACTGGGCCGACGTGCAGGCCCTGTCGCATCGGATCGTCGACGATGCCGTCGCTTACCTGCGCGATGTCAGAGAGCGTCCGGTGTGGCAGGAGATGCCGGTTGATGTGAGGACCTTCTTCACATCGCCGCTGCCGCGTTCGCCGGCGCCGCTGGCAGAAATCTATGGCGACGTCACCAGGAGTTTGATGCCCTATCCGATGGGCAACGTCCATCCGCGCTTCTGGTCCTGGTATATGGGCTCGAGCAATTTCACCGGCGCGCTCGGCGATTTCCTGGCGGCGATCCAGGGCTCCAACCTCGGCGGCGGCAACCATGCCGCCGCGCTGATGGACAACCAGGTCGTCGACTGGTGCAAGCAGATGATGGGCTTTCCGCAATCGGCCAGCGGCACGCTGGTCAGCGGCGGCTCGATGGCCAACATCATCGGGCTGACCGTGGCGCGCAACGCCATGGCCGGCATCGACATACGCGAGCACGGCGTTGCCGGCATCGACAAGCCGCTGCGTTTCTACGGCTCCGACCAGCTTCACTCCTGTCACCGCAAGGCGATGGAAGTGCTCGGCCTCGGCAACCGGGCGCTGCGTCGCATCCCGAGCGATGCCGGGCTGCGGATCGACATCGCTGCGTTACGGGCGGCGATCGCCGAGGACCGCGACGCCGGCTTCAAGCCAGCCTGCGTAATCGGTACGGCCGGCACGGTGAACACCGGCGCAATCGACGATCTGCAAGCGCTGGCTGATCTGGCGGCAAAAGAGGATCTGTGGTTTCACGTCGATGGCTGCATCGGCGCCTTGCTTGCGATTGCGCCGGACAATTCGCATCGCGTTGCCGGCATCGAGCACGCCCACTCGATCGCGCTCGATCCGCATAAATGGCTGCACGCGCCATTCGAGGTCGGCTGCGCGCTGATCCGGGATGCCACCGTGCATCGCGGCACGTTCGCGGTGACGCCGGAATATCTGGAATCGACGCCGCGCGGCCTGGCCTCCGGCCAATGGCTGCACGATTACGGCCTGCAGACGACGCGCGGCTTTCGCGCTCTGAAGGTGTGGATGGCGTTGCGAGAGCACGGCATCGAAAAGTTCGGCCGGCTGATCGACCAGAACATCGCGCAAGGGCATTATCTCGGCGCGCTGATCGCGGCCGAACCGGCACTCGAACTGGTAGCGCCGGTGAGCATCAACATCGTGTGCTTTCGCTACCGCGCGGACGGACTGGGCGGGGAGCGCCTGAAAGCGCTCAATACCGAGATCATGCTGAGGCTGCAGGAAGAAGGCATCGCCGCCATTTCCGACACGACGGTGCATGGCCAGCATAGCCTCAGGGTGGCGATCAACAACCACCGCACCCGGCGCGACGATCTGGACCTGCTGGTGCGGGAGACCGTGCGGCTTGGACTGGAGATTTCAAGGCCTGGCGTGGCTCTTCCTTCTCCCCTTGTGGGAGAAGGTGGACGCGAAGCGGCCGGATGAGGGGTGTTCCAGCTTGATACTGACGGCACTCCGTCCGCACCCCTCAACCGTCTTGGCGCTGCGCGCCAATCCACCTTCTCCCACAAGGGGAGAAGGAAGAAAGAGCGGCGCTGGCCCCGACAATTGGTCGTCTGCAAGGCTACGCCTCGAGCCAGACCTTCTCGAAATGCTGCTCGAGCGATTGGTGCTGCTCGCAGCCATGCACGCCCTTGCGGTAGGTGCGGTAGACCGAGCGCCAGTAGGGCTGGATGATGACGCCGGAATCGCGCAGATTCTGTTCGATCTTGGCCATGAGCTCCTTGCGGGCGCCGGGATCGGGCATCGCCAGCGCCTTGTCGAGCAGACTGTCGAATTCCGGATCGGCGTAGGCGGTCTCGTTCCACGCGGCGCCAGACTTATAAGCGAGCGCCAGCACCTGGACGCCGAGCGGCCGGCCGAGCCATTCCGTGCAGGAGAAAGGATATTTGCTCCAGTCGTTCCAGAAGGTCGCGGCCGGCAGCACGGTGCGCTTGATCTTCAGCCCGGCCTCGCGCATCTGCGCAGCGATGGCGTCGCCGGAGCTCTTCTGCCAGTCGACGTCGACCGAGATGAGTTCGTATTCGTGGTCGGCCTTGCCGGCCTCGGCGAGCAGGGCCTTGGCTTGATCAATGTTGCGGACGGCCGGGCCGATATCGGCATATTCGGGATGCATCGGCCCGACATGATGGTTCTCGGCAGGCTTGCCGCGGTTGTCCATGCCGATCTTCAGCACGGCGGCGTTGTCGACGGCGAGCTGGGCGGCGCGGCGCACCTTGATGTCGTCATAGGGCGGATTGCCGATATTGAACCGCGCGACGATGGTCGAGCCGGTGGCGATTTCCGAATTGCTCAGGCCCATGGAGTCGGTCTGCGCAACCGTGTCGGAGGCGGTTTCGTGATCGGTGTCGATCTCGCCCGATTCGAAGGCCGACAGCATCGCATTGGGGTCGGAGCCGTAGTCCACCCATTTGATGCCGTCGAGGTAGAACTCGCCCTTCCACCATGGCTTGTCTTTGCGGCGGACTTCGGCGCCGACCTCGGCGTCCCATGCCACGAGTTCGCAAGGCCCGGTGGTGATCGCCAATGCCTTCAGCGGATCGCCGTCGCCTTCATAGCTGCGGTGCATGATCAGCGCCGGGTAGTCGGCCATGCCGGCGATCAGCGAAATGTCGGGCTTCGGCAAATTGAGCCGCACGGTGACGTCGTCGACGCGCTCGATGCCGCCGTCGACGGGCTTCTTGGTATCGGCGTTGACCAGTGCGCCCATGCGCGCGGCGACTGAATTGCCGGCGACGGACGCATCACACCAGCGCGTCAGATTGTGGATCACGTCGTCGGCGTTGAAGGTGTCGCCGTTCGACCAGGTGATGCCCTTGCGGACATGCAGGGTCAGGACGCGGGCGTCGTCGCTGGTCTCCCAGCTCTCGAGCAGCCATGGCTCGAAGGTGAAGTCGCGCTTCCAGCGCACCAAATATTCGTTGCACTGGCGGGCGACGTTGGACATCTCGACGCCGTCGAAGGTGCGCGGATCCTTCCAGCCCTTGACGTTCATGGCAACGCGCAAGATGCCGCCGCGCTTCGGCTCGTCGGCCCTGGCCGGTGACGGCGCAAGCCCGCCGAGCGCCAGCGCGCCGGTAGCGCTGACGCCGAGCGCAGCCATGGTGGCGAAATATTCGCGCCGGTTCATCTGGCGTTTCTTGAAGCCATCGGCGACGGGCTCGGCCTGCGGATGCAGTTTTCGATCGGTCAGCATGAACTTCATTGTCGTCATTCCCCTGTTGTTGGGCACCTCTGCCGATCGCCAAACGCGGGGGACGGATGCGATCGCCGGAGCGCCATTGCCTCGGGGATGATAGGGCGAGCTCCCGTGGGGGAGTGTTCGGACTTCCGCAGTTCTTGTGCGCTGTTCCGCAAACGGAAGGTCCCCCCTCACCCGGATTGCCAACCGAATTGCGAAGGGCAATTCGGGGCAATCCGACCTCTCCCCGAGGGGAAGGTGGACGCGAAGCGGCAGGATGAGGGGGCCTTCGCAACTTCAGTAAGGCCAGTCGCCTTTGCCGAGCGCGGCGATGGCCGCAATGACGCGGGCGAAGGCTTCACCGGCGCGCGGAACGGTTTTGCGGGCGCGCAGGAAACTGTGCACCAGACGCGGCTCCTCGCGCCACCAGGCGCGGCCGCCGGCGGCGAGGATGCGGTCGCGATAGGCCTCGCCGTCGGAGGACAGCGGATCGCACTCGGCCGTGATGATGAAGGTCGGCGGCAGGCCGGAGAAATTGCTGCCTCGGAGTGGCGAAAAGGTCGGATCGTCGGGCGACTGTGCCTTTGCGGAGCGCACGTTGCGATAGAATTCGATATCGCGCAACGTCAGCAGCGGCGCTTCGGCGTGCTCGACACAGGAGCCGGCGCTCTCTTTGCCAACTGGTTCCGGGCCGCCGAGCTCGGGATAGATCAGCACCTGGCCGATCGCATGGCGAGGATGGCGGTGTGTCGCCTGTGCCACCGCAGCGGCCAGATTGCCGCCGGCGCTTTCGCCGCAGAGCACTATCGGCAGGCCGGCCGTCGCCGTCGCCCATTCGAATACGGCCAGCGCATCGTCGAAGGCGGCCGGATGCAGATGCTCGGGCGCCAGCCGGTAATCGGCGGACAGCACGGCAAAGCCGGTGCCGGCGCATATCTCGGCGCAGATGTCGTCATGGCTGTCGAGCCCGCCAAGGACGAAGCCGCCGCCGTGATAATAGACAACCATCGCCTGCGGCGCCGTGCCCGCCATCTGGTAACGTCGGACCGGGATCGCACGGTCGCCGGCAGGAACCGCGCTGTCGCTGGCCTTGACACCAGGTGGATAGGGCTCGCGAAACGTCCGGCACATGGCATTATAGACCGCCCGCTGCCTGTCGATCGGCATGTAGACGATTTCGGGGGGATACCACTCGTTGACCCGATCGATATAGGCCCACAGCTCCGGATCGAGCAGCGTCTGGTATTTTCCGCGCCCTCTCGTTCCGGGTCGCTCGGCCTCGGTGATCATCGCTGCGCGATCCCGCTCAGAGTTCTGCGTAGAGCCGGGCAGCATTTTCATAGCTAAAGCGCAGCGGCACCGAGCCCTCGACCTGCCAGGCTTCGACCGTCTCGCCTGTCAGCAGCCGGCAGGCGCCGTCGGTGGTGGTGACGGCACCGCCATAGAGCCGGTTGGCAAGGTTGAGGATGGCCGTCTGGTGCATCGCCGTGCTGCCACTGCCGCAGGCATCCTTGACCAGCAGCACTCGAAACCCGAGCGCCACCGCATCCTTGACGGTGGCATCGATGCAGGCCTCGGTCCAGACGCCGGCAACGACCAGCCACTCGATGCCATCGGCCTTCAACCGTTCGGCGGCAGGCCCCGCGCGGAAGGCGCTGGCATCGGTCTTGACCAGCATCATCTCGCCTGGCGCCGGGCCTACTTCCGCGCAGATGGCAGTCAGCGGATCGTCCTTGTCGGAAAATGCCGACTTGCCGCTGGCCTCGACCGGGTGGAACGGCCGCGCCGTGGCGAGATCGACGATATAGGCCCAGTGATACAAAGGCACATGATTGGCTCGTGCTGCTGTCTGCAGCCGCTGGACGTTGGCGAGGATATCGCCATAGCCTTCGACCAGATAGCGCTTGTCCCGCCGATGCTCCTCCTGGAGATCGATGAACACCGCCGCCACCTTGCCGCGCTTGATCGAGATCGGGCTTTTCATGCAAAACTGCCTGTCAGCACTCAAACCTGCCTGTCAAGGAACTCGTCCTCATAAGGGAAGCGCGACAGAAGCTCGGTGCCGGTCTCGGTGATCAGGATCTCGTCCTCCAGCTTGACGCCCTCACGGCCGCCCTTCTCGCCGATATAGCTTTCGACGCTGACCACCATGCCGGGCACGATGACACCGTCGCGGCCATAGGTCTCGTAGTCCATGGCATGCGCGATGAACGGCGTCTCGCCATGCATGCCGACGCCGTGCATGACCGAGGTATAGCGCTGGTCGACGAAGCGGTCCGGTATCTTCCAGGCCTTTTCGGCAATCTCGCGAAATGCCATGCCCGGCTTGACGACCCCGATATTGTGCTGAACCTGGTCGTGCGCCATCTTGTAGAGCGACTTCTGGTAATCCGTCGGCCTGCCCGGGCCGCAGCGGAAGGTACGCGAGAAATCCGAATAATAGCCGTAGCAGCCGATCGTGTCGGTATCGAGCGCCAAGAGTTCGCCCGGCCTGATCTTGCGGCCGCTCGCCTCGTTGAACCACGGATTGGTGCGCTGGCCCGAGGTCAGCAGCCGGGTTTCGATGAACTCGCCACCTTGCCGGATCACCTCGCCATACATGATGGCGAACAGGTCGTTTTCGGAAACGCCGGGCTTGATCGCCTCGCGCACGGCATAGACGGCGGCCTCGGCGCCAGCCATCGACACCTGCAGGCATTTTACTTCCTCGGGCGTCTTGACCGCGCGCACCGCCAAAATCTCGCCCTGGCAATCCCGCACCTCGCAGCCGCGCTTTTCCAGCGCCAGTGCCTGCAGATGGCTGCAGCGGTCAAGGCCGAGCTTCATCGAGCCGCCGCCATGCGCCTTGAGCAATTCGGCGATCTCATCGGCGAACGGGCCGGCGGTCTCGTCGTCGCGGCCTGACACCGATGACCAGACCAGCTTGGACGGACGCGCCTCGTCGATCGTGTCGAGCACCATCGAGACATGGTAGCTCTGCGGATATTCGAACAACACGATCGGCCCTTCGGTGGGGATGAAGAAGTAGCGCGTCGAGTTGCGCAGGAAATAGCCGAACATGTTGCGCGAGCCGGTGGCGTAGCGCTGGTTGTAGGGGTCGAACAAAACGACGCCGCCATAGCCGGCCTCGCGCATCCAGGCGCGCAGCCTGGCCAGCCGGCCCTTGCGCAGCGCGTCGGCGTCGATGAAGGACGGCTCGGTGTCCGACAGCCACATGCCGCCGGCCGGATCCGCCGCCGCCGGATGGCGCATGCGATCCCTAAAGTCGACATCCTCGGTGCTGTCGGGGTCAAAAACGACGATGCTCATGGGTGCCTCCTGGAAGCGGCGAGGATGGGCCATGCGCCGCGTAGAGGCTGTGCGAGATACCGCAGATGTTGTGCGAAATACCGCTTGAAGTCGTTCCGTAGCGTTCTACGGCGCCCCCCTCTGTCCTGCCGGACATCTCCCCCTCAAGGGCAGGGCTATCGCATATGAGTGATGGCATTGATGAGATAGTCGTCGTTCCAGGCGCATTTCTTGATGCGATGGCTGATGGGAACTTTGGCAGCATCGGCGG
>NZ_JAMYVA010000052.1:0-38445 GCF_040323505.1 Mesorhizobium sp. M0040 | reverse complement strand
CTTGCCGAGGGTCTGGGGATGGCAAGGCCTGGAGTGGCTGACGGCGATGCCGGTTTCGATCAGCCAGACGGTGAGCAGCGTGAAGTCGTTGCGGCCGCCATCGTCCCAGGGCGGGCCATTATCGGTGGCGATGCGCCACGGCAAGCCATAGCGGCGGAAGGCGGTGACCAGCCGGGCTTTTACGGTTGCGGTGGTCTGGTCGGCGCAGGCCGACAGCGCGACCGAGAAGCGCGAATGGTCATCAAGCACGGTGAGCGGATGCAGGCGGCCGCAACGCAAGGCGACGTGACCCTTGAAGTCCATCTGCCACAGATCGTTGGGGGCGGCATGCTCGAAGCGGATGAAGGGCTGCGCTCCACCGCCCGACGTTCCCAACTCAATGCCGTTGCGACGCAGGATGCCGGTTACCGTCGAGGCCGCCGGCGTGCCGATACCCTCGCGGGCAAGCACACGCGCGATCTTGCGTCCACCCCAAGCCGGATGCGCCATACGCACCGCAAGGGCCGCCGCTTCCACCTCCGGCGCGCTGCGCGCCGGGCTCGATCGTGGCCGCCGCGACTGTTCGACCAGCCCACCCTCCCCCTCGATCCGATAGCGCGAAAGCAGCTTGTGGCCACAGGTCCGGCCGATACCGAAGCGCTGGCACAGCACGCTTACATTCGCGCCTTTCGCCGACGCCAGCTTCACAAACTCCAGCTTCTGCTTCATCACGCTTCTGTCCTCGAATGGCATCCCGAACCCCCTCGCGCAAAAGCGCAAAACTGTTCGCGATGTCCTCGCACATCTGTTCGCGATGTCCCCAGTCCAAACACCCCTGTGGGAGAAGGTGGATCGGCGCGCAGCGCCGAGACGGATGAGGGGTGTTGGACGGAATGCCGCCGGCGCCAAGCTGGAGCACCCCTCATCCGTCGCCTTCGGCGACACCTTCTCCCACAAGGGGAGAAGAGAAGGCGCCACTTTGGTGCCGCGCAGTTGTCTCCTGCAGGTTTTTCGGGGGATGATGTCGGGCTTGCGGCTGGTGGTGCGTCCTTGGGGCACAACCATCGTAACTCTTGGGAGGACATCATGACCTTGGAAACCGCTCAATCAACCGTTCAGTCGCCGTGGCAGACCGCGGCAATCCTTATCGCCCGGCTGATCTTCGCAGCCGTGTTCCTGATGGCCGTGATCTTCAAATTCGTCGATATCGGCGCCACCGCCGGCTATATCGCGGCGGCTGGATTTCCGTTCCCGCTGTTCCTGGCCTGGTGCGCAGCCCTGCTCGAGGTCGTCCTCGTTCTATGCTTCCTGACCGGCGCCTTCTTCTCATGGGCAGCACTCGTCGCCGGCGCCTATGTGCTGTTCCTCGGCTTCGCCTTCCACGGGCCGTCGCACTGGGCCGGCAACCAGGCGGAGTTCGGCTTCTTCGTCGATCACTTCACCTTCCTGGCCGGGCTGCTGTTCGCCGCCGTGCACGGGCCGGGCAGGGTCCTGGCGCTGAGGCTTGGCAGGGGGTGATCCCCAATCTCGGAGGCGGCGTTCTCGTAAAGGCGCTCAGAAGGGTGGCTGCGACGATCCCGGCCGGGTCTATGACCGCGACCAGGGCCAGATCGGCAGCACGATCCGCACCAGCATCGTCGTGACGATCGAGAGCGGCCGGGTACCGTCATTCCGGCCATCCGCAGGTCCCGCGCAATAAAAGCGACAGCTAAAGTACGAGCGTTCGAGGTTTATGCTTTTTGTAGATGCGCCTGCATTCCCTCTGTACTTCCAACATTCGGCGGGCTAAGCAAGACGCGGGTCTTGAGGGGGAATTCATGAACATCGCCACGCGTTTTGCTGCCGCCATGATCGGCACGTCTCTGCTTGCCGGCTGCACTACCTTGACCGAAGGCGAATTCAACACGATGCATACCACGCTTGAAGGCAGCCCTGTCACCAAGCGCGTGGCGATCAACGAATGCATTGCACGCGAGAGGCCCACGCCGCTCAACGAAAGAAAGACTTACGCAGCAATCATGAATGTCAGTGTCGCAAAATACGATAGCGCCTTTTGTAACCGGCTCTTTAATGCCGTTGCTAATGGCAGGCTGACTTACGCGGACTACCGCAGGCTTTCCTCGCCGGGGGCCGACAGCAGCAAGTTGATCAAGATCCTGCAGGGCCGCTAGCAGGCGCCGCCAGCAGTCTTGCCACCCCGCCGCGGCAAGCCGTTGTCGCGGCGTCAGTTATGATCGCCGCGTCACATCTGGTCGTTGTAAGGTTCCTTGATCTGACCGACCATGCGCGCCAGTTTCGAAAAGGACGGCATGTCCGTCTCCGGCTGACATTGATTGGCCAACTCCAGCAGTCGGATCGGGAAGTTGACGGCGTCGCGGCTCGATGCCGACATGCCCTCGGACCTTTCCTCGTTGGTCTCGCTGGCTTCGGCCTTGCGCAAGGCGATGTCTATCTCCTCGACGGAGAGCACGCCCTTGCGGACCAGGACCTGATTGATCGATGCGATGGCCATCAGCAGGCCTTCGAGTTGCAGATTGGCGACGTTCATGGCTTTTGCTCCCATTGGCTGGGGTTCAAACGCGCGAATGCCTGTTCTGATCCGCGGCTGCGGCTGCTCGTCGGCCGGTGAGATGCCCGGCAAATGGAGGAACCGCCAATTGCCGACGCTGCGTTCGCGCCCACAAAGTGGCTGGCGGGCAACGCGAGGCGCCGAAGAGAATTCGGATTTTTTGTCGCCGCGCCACATTTTGTTCTTGCTTTGTGCCGGCAGCTATGCTACTAATTTGGGTATGGTGCCAATTGGCTCCAGCGACCCGCCCGCCGAGGCGGTTTTTTGTTTTCAGGCTTCTTTTCGATCGAACGTTGCTTGTGTTGCCGGCTGTGAAGTCGGCGGGACAGCGCCCGGGACAGTACCCCCCTCTGGCCTGCCGGCCATCTCCCCCTCAAGTGGGGAGATTGGCGGTTTCGGCGCTGCGCTCTTCCTGCAACGTTGGAGATTGGCGAAAGCCGGCGCGAAAGCCGATCTCCCCCCAAGTGGGGGAGATGTCCGGCAGGACAGAGAGGGGCGCGAAGGAATGCAGCCTAGCGGTCTTCTTGGAAGGTCAATCGGGAGGCGGACAAGGCGAGGCGCTGAAAGGAAATCGCATTTTTTTGTCGCCGCGCCACATTTTGTTCTTGCTTTGTGCCGGCAGCTATGCTACTAATTTGGGTATGGTGCTAATTGGCTCCAACGACCCGCCCGCCGAGGCGGGTTTTTTGTTTCAGGCCGGTTTGGAGACGATCACGGCGAGCGAGGCGAGTTTTCCGTCACTCAGGCTTCGGATGTAGTTGCGGCGGCGCTGCAGGAATTCCGCGCCCATGACGACTTCATTTGCCTGCTGCTGCGCCGGCGAGGGCACGATGCCGGAATTGGCTCTCTTCAGCGCCAGCTCAACATGTTCGCCGGTTTCGTCGACGATTTCGTCGATGCGAAATCCGGCATCGACAAACAGGGTTTTCAATTTTTCCCGATCGGCGAGGTGGCTGGTCGCCGCAGAAACCGCCCAGGGCATGGGATAGTAGGGCTCGCCGCCGGCGAGCACGGCTTCGGTCCAGATCAGCCTGCCTCGCGGTTTCAGCACGCGCCAGGCCTCGTCGATGACCGCGGCCTTGTTCTCGATGTTCATGCCGACATAGAAGCAGATCGCCGCATCGAAGGTGCTGTCGCCAAAAGGCAGTTTCGTTGCGTCGGCCTGATGGAAGCGAACCGTGTCTGCCAGTCCGCTGAGTGCGGTCAGTCGGCTCGACGCGGCGACAAAGGCTGGTGTCAGGTCGATGCCGTCGACCTGGCAGCCATAGGTCGAGGCCAGAAACCTTGCCGGCCCGCCAATGCCGCTGCCGATATCCAGGATCCGATCTGTCGGCGAAGGAGCAAGACGGGCCGCATGCTCCCGCGTGGCGATCAGTTCGCGGCCATGGAGCTGATCGAATGGATAGAGTTGCGCGGCCGCCAGTTTTCCGGCCGGGTCGGCGTCCGGGATCGCGGCCAATATGCGATCGACGATGCCGTCGCTGCCGTAGTGACTGGTGACATTGCCCATGACGCGTTCCCCTCAAGCGCAACCACCATCCCATCAACGCAAGTCTCACGCAATGCCCGCCCTTTTCGCCCCTCCTTCCAGCCGTTCACCGACGAGGGGGCGAGGTCGTCAGTGCATTTTTCCGCCGGTGCCACATTTTGTTCTTGCTTTGTGCCGGCAGCTATGCTACTAGTCTGGATATGGTGCCAATTGGCTCCAACGACCCGCCCGCCGAGGCGGGTTTTTCATTTCGGGCTCCTGTTCGACCGAATGTTGCGTGTGCTGCCGAGGTATGTCGGCGCGAATGAACGCGACCGACTATCCCGGTCCGCAACCACCTATCGTCCATAGATTTCCCAACGCGCCCGTGCGCCCATTTCAGAGAACACCCCATGTCCAACCGTTATGCCACCATCATCACCGACGATGACGGCCGCGAGGTCGTCAGCGCCATTGGCGAGTTCGCCGGCACCGCACCCTATGCACGCCATGGCCGCTTCGAGCAGGTGGCCGCCGGCGTGCGGATCGGCATGGTGCGCGGCGGTACCGTCGATGCGGTCGGCGGCTTTGGCTTCCCGTCGGGAGCACTCGACGGCAAGGCGGTGGCAATTCTCAGGGCAAGGCTGAATGCCTTGCCTGACGCCGGTGCGATGAAGCCCGGCACGACGACTGATGCGAAACCGGCAAGCCAGCCGCGGAAGCCGAAGTCGGCACGCGCCGGCAAGAAGGCCAGGCCGCGCAAGCGCATCGTGCGGCCAGGCAACAAGAAGCCGGCGGTCTCCGCTGGGACGGCGGAGTAGGGCATGGCCGAAGCTCCTTCCACCGGCGATCCGCAGCCGCACGATCAAGCACCCGGCAGCCGAACCAAGCGGGCGAAGAAGACGCTGGCCGACGGCTTTCTCGAAGCGATCCGCGCCGATTTTCGCGCCCATGGCGCCGGCGTTATCGCCGAGGTGCGCGCCGAAAAGCCCGACCAGTACCTGAAGCTCGTGCTGTCGGTGCTGCCCAAGGATATTAGTGTCAACATCAACAATCTGGATGCATTGAGCGATGACGAAATCAGGCAGCGCATCCGCGGCCTCGAAGCCGTCCTTAGGCCGTTCCTCGAGAAGCCGGGCTTCGCAAAAGGCCTCGCACAGCCGGGCGGCAAGGACGGAATATCTCAGCCTGCTGGCGGAGCTGGACCGCAGGCGCCGCACTAACCAGCTTGCCGCCTATCGGCCCTATCCCAGGCAGGCCGAGTTCCATGCAGCCGGCGCGACCAATCGCGAGCGCCTGTTCATGGCCGGCAACCAGCTCGGCAAGACCAGGGCCGGCGGCGCCGAATGGGCGATGCACCTCACCGGCCGCTATCCAGATTGGTGGCAAGGCAAGGTTTTCGATTGTCCGGTTCGGATGTGGGCGGCCGGCGTCACCGGCGAAAGCACGCGCGATAACCCGCAGCGCATCCTGATCGGCCCGCCGCAGCAGCAGGCGGCCGGCACCGGCATGATCCCGGCCGACGCCATCGTCAGCACGATGGCGGGACGGGCGCCGGGCGCGCTCGACAGCGTCGTGGTGCGCTGGGGCGGCGGCGGCGACGTCCAGGCCGGTGAATCGGTGCTGTCGTTCAAGAGCTACGAGAAGGGTCGCGAGAAATGGCAGGGCGAAACGCTGCACGGCGTCTGGTTCGACGAGGAGCCGCCGCTCGACATCTATTCCGAAGGGCTGACCCGCACCAACGCCACCGGCGGCATCACCATCGTCACCTTCACGCCGCTGCTCGGCATGTCGGACGTGGTGTTGTTGTTCTTGTCGGCTGAGCAGGTCGAGTTCATTGGTGAAGGGGAAGCAATCGGCTGAATAAGCCAGCCCGGCGCAATCATTATCCCAACTGACTGTGGCGCACGGAATAAGTGTGGAGCACTTCTCTTGCAGCAAAATTGTAGTTATTTGGACAGAGGATGAGAGCCGTAACGGAGGGGTGGGCAGTGGGAAATCACTATCGGTCGCTAGTCGTGATCGGTGCAATAATGCTTTCAGGATGCGTAGTGACTGAGAGCCGGTTCAACACAATCAACGCTGGAATACAAAGAAGTACAGCTTTCAAAAAGGATTTTATGACTCAGTGTGCGGTGGGATTAGGGGCAAAGCCACTAGCTTACCGCAAACAATGGGCAAGAATAATAAACACAAGTGTTGAAGCGTTGCCAGAGGTGTACTGCAAACGCTGGACTGATGCGGCGATGAGCGGGCGAATGACGTATGCGGATTACAAAAATGGATTGTCGCGACCTACCTACGAAAGTAAGTTGATCAAGATACTTCAGGGCCATTAGCCGGCCCGCCCTGTGTTCGTGGCGCGCCGTCCCGGTTTTGCTCCAGCAAGGTATCTCGCATGAGCCGCGACGTTCCCTTCATGACCAGCGCGGTTGCCAAGCCATGATCCGGAACTAGACTGGCTACATTGGGCGGGAGATCACAACTATGAATAGACGAATGGTGTTGATCGGCGGCCTTTCGTCAATTGTCGTATCACCAGAAGGCAACGTCGGCATGTCAGCGACCTTTCCTCCCGTTCCGAAATGGCGGCCATCGTTTTCGCAGCCCATCGATCGCATCGAGGAGCGCTTTGGCTACTACTTCAACCAGGAGCGCGACTTTGCCATCCTTGAAAACGGCACCTGTGTGCTGACGGAGGCTGGTCTTTCCGATGGCGCTGCATCCTTGGCAGCCATCCAGACGCTTGCCGAGATCTACAACTACCACCCGGACATGAAACCATCTGATATGGACGATGGCAATTTGTTGGTCAGTTACAATCATCCTGCCTTCAACGTCGTGCTGACCGATATTGCCAAGGCGCATTGGCCAGAGATCGAGGCTCGCCACCAGGACGGACTGACGACCGACGAGGTGTTGTTCACGCCGCTCGGGCAGAACGTATTCGATGATTTTGGCAAAAAGGCGCTGCTAGGCCGGTGCTACATGTTCATGGATGCACAGGCGCCGAAAGTCGTGCGCATCAAACGTCGGGCGATCTGATCCCGACTTTTCGACCGGCTCCGTGGCAGGTGTTCCGAGCGATGCAAACGGAGCTGCGAGGCGGGGCGTTGGAGCGCGCACCCGCCACCACGATTCAATGCCGCGAGGGTGAAAAACAATGACCCGTCACGTCACCTTCATGACCATCGACGATGCCGAGCACTATACGCCGCAGCAGCGCGCCGAGATCATTGCCGCCTATCCGGCGCATGAGCGCGAGGCGCGGGCCAAGGGCATTCCGGTGCTGGGCTCCGGCCGCATCTTTCCGGTGGCCGAGGAGCTGATCGCCTGCGAGCCATTCCCGCTGCCGCGCTATTGGCCGCGGCTCGGCGCCCTCGATTTCGGCTGGGACCATCCCTCGGCCGCGGTCGAGCTCGCCTGGGATACGGAGGCCGATGTCGTCTATGTCACCAAAGCCTGCCGCGCCTCGCAGCAAACTCCGGCAATGCAGGCGCTGACGTTGAAACCATGGGGCGAATGGCTGCCATGGGCATGGCCGCGCGACGGCCGCCGCGAGACGCTGGAAGGTGCCGGCACCGCCCTTGCGAAGCAATATTCGGCAAATGGGCTGAACATGCTCGCCAGCCATGCGCAGTTCGCCGATGGTTCGGTTTCGGTGGAGGCCGGGCTGATGGAGATGCTCGACCGCATGCAGAGCGGCCGCTTCAAGGTGTTCTCGACGCTTTTGCCGTGGTTCGAGGAGTTCCGGCTCTACCATCGCAGGGATGGCCAGGTGGTGAAGCTGCGCGACGATTTGATGGCGGCGACACGCTACGGCGTGATGATGCTGAGGGAAGCGGTGGTCGACCCGGCTCTGTTCAAGGCCGCGCGGCGGAAGGCGGGGCAGAGCGATCCGCTGGGGGCGTTTCGGTGAGGAAAATCGGGGAGGGAGGCAATGCGCTCCGGCTCCGATTGGAAAACTGTAGTGAACGTCCGTGGACGTGGTGTAGCATCGAATGATCCCGCTCAAGGGACGCATCGGCGTGGCCTCACGGGGGCATTCGCCGATAGGGGAGGATCAGATGAAAAACGGAATTTCTCCAGACCACATACTGCAAATTGGCTTTGGGTTCTGGCCAGCCAAGACATTGTTGAGCGCCGTGGAACTGGGACTCTTCTCGCTGCTTGCGGACGGCCCCAAAACGGGCCTCGAACTGCAAGGCGCGATGAGGCTGCATCCGCGCGCAACGTATGATTTTCTCGACACCCTCGTCGCGCTCGGATTGCTGCAGAGGGACGGCGCCGGTGAAACCGGCAAATACGGCAATACGCCATCGACCGCGCTGTTCCTGGTCAAGCGGAGCCCCCAATACATCGGTGGAATCCTTGAGATGGCGAACGCACGACTGTATCGATTCTGGGGCGATCTCACACCGGCATTGCAAACCGGAAAGCCTCAAAACGAGATCAAGGAGACAGGCAAGTCGATGTTCGGCGAGCTCTATGCGGACCCGGCGCGCCTGGAGCAGTTCATGGACGCGATGAGCGGCATCTCCATGGGCAATTTCACGGCGTTTGCCGAGAAATTCGACTTTTCCAAATATAAGACGCTGGCCGATATAGGCGGCGCAACCGGGCAGCTTTCGGCCATCGTCGCGGCGCGGCATCCGCACATGCAATGCCGGACGTGCGATCTCGCCGATGTGCAGCCGATCGCCGAACGGCGCTTGAGGGAGCGTAATCTCGGCGGCCGGGTCATCGCCGAGACGATCGACTTCTTCGCGGACGAATTCCCCAAGGCGGACATCATCACGATGGGAATGATCCTTCACGACTGGAATCTCGAGAACAAGAAAATGCTGATCGCCAAGGCCTATCGTGCATTGCCGACCGGCGGCGCGCTGGTCGCCATCGAGAACATCATCGACGATGAACGCAGGCAAAACGGCTTCGGTCTCATGATGTCGCTGAACATGCTGATCGAATTTGGCGAGGCGTTTGACTTCACCGGCGCCCAGTTCACCGAGTGGTGCAAAGAGGCAGGGTTTAGTCGCTGCGAGATTATTCCGTTGGCGGGACCTGCAAGCGCAGCAGTGGCTTACAAATAGAGGCTTGGCACCCGCGCGCAGTTCGCCGGCGGCTCGGTGGCGGTCGGGCCGATGCTCGGCCGCATGCAATCAGGCCGCTTCAAGGTGGTTTCGACGCTCTTGCCCTGGTTCGAGGAGTTCCGTCTCTATCATCGCAGGGACGGCCAGGTGATGAAGCTGCGCGACGATTTGATGGCAGCGACACGCTACGGCGTGATGATGCTGAGGGAAGCGCAGGTCGACCCCGCGGTGTTCAAGGCCGCGCGGCGGAAGGCCGGGCAGAGCGATCCGCTGGGGGCGTTTCGGTGACGATGCTTGCGTTTATGCACGCCCGGCGGCAAAACGACGACGTAGCGGCAACATCATGTTAGGGGGCAATATGGAATCGGAAAACTCGCTGCTCGGGATATTCATCTCCTGGATGCCGATGCTGATTTATCTCGCAGCAAGCCTTTGGGTAACGATCTGGCTCACCTTCAAGCTGATCCGCGTTCAACAGGCGATGGTGCAGGCGCAGGAAGGCATTCTCGCCAAGCTGACCGAGATCGACAGCCGGATGTCCGCGAAGATACGCCAGGACTGAGATTCGCGGCGGACGCATAGGACGAAGCGCCGAAAAGCTTAGCCGGGCTCCTTAGCCCATTCGCCGCCGCTGCCATGATAGGTCTCTGCGGAGAGCAAGAAAACCTGTGCGCAGGTCGTGCACCGAAAGCGGTAACGAAGCAGATCGTCCCATGGTCCATCCGGGTTGAGATCCGAAAACGGGATGACACTCGACATAGGACCACCCGGTACTTCCTGCAGAATACCGTCGCGTATGGCCTCTTTGGCCATCGTGATCGCCGCCGCGAGACGACCGGTGCTAAAGATCGTACGGGTCTCCTTGATCGGCGCACAGTTACGACAAGTCATGCGCTTGTCCCATAGGTACATCCACAAGTCACAGGCCAAGGAAATCCAGACGGCAACGAGAGTCAATCTAGCTTGGCGGCCTCGTTTCCCTAGGGCTCTCCGCTTCGCAGCGTGCCGGAAAATGACCCAACATGACCGTCCGCATCATCCCTGCCACTTTGCGCGATCTCTCCTACATCGCCGCCAACCTCCGGCCCGAAGACCGGGCCGAGATCGATTGCCAGTTCGATGACTGGTCGCCGGCGCTGCTGGCGTTGACGGCGCTGCAGGGGTTTGCCTATGTCGCCGAGCTCGACGGCAATCCGGAGGCCGGCTTCGGCGCTGCCGAACAGCGCGGCGGCTTATGGATCGCCTGGAGCTGGGGCACGCGCCGCATGAGGCGCTGCGTGCCTGGGATTACGGAATTCTTTCATGCCGTGCTCGGGCCTGAAGTTGCGGCGCGCGGCGCGTGGCGGGTCGAGGCGCGAGCGCTGGCCGCCAATGAATTGGCGCTGCGCTGGCTTGCCCGGCTTGGCGCGACGCAACGCTGCCGCCTGCCGGGCCATGGCCGGAACGGCGAGGATTTTCTGCTCTACGACTGGACAAGAGCCTCTCACTTTGGAGAAAACCATGTGCCTTTTTCAAAAGCCACCGGCGCTGAAGCCGTTGCCGCCGACACCGACCATTGCCGACAAGGACGTGCAGGCGCGCGAAGCAGCGTTGCGGGCCCAGCTGGCGGCCAATGACGGCACCGCCGGAACCGTGAAGACCGATTTGTCGCCCAGTGAGCTCACCGGCCAGCGCCGCGTGCTGCTGGGGGTTTGACATGGGCGCCATGAGAAGAGTGTTCCGCAACCGGGTGCTGGCGTGGTGGTACTGGCGCCGGCACGCGCGGTTGGCGAAGAGATAGACGGGAGCTTGCCTGCCGGGATCGCGTAAGCCGCGATCCTTCGCCCCCCCCTCTGTCCTGCCGGACATCTCCCCCTCAAGTGGGGAGATTGGCTGTCGTCTCGGTCTTCGCCAATTTTCGAGGGGTGCAGAAAAGGCGTTGTCCTGCAAGCTGCCAATCTCCCCACTTGAGGGGGAGATGTCCGGCAGGACAGAGGGGGGTGTTCAAGTGCATGCCTCTACAATTGCCCTCCGGTGTTCCGCCTTTTCCGTAACAGCACAGCGCAAATCGTGTTCCTTCCGCACGGTTGACATTCCTCCCTCAGCCGCCATGCTGCATTGCAACATGGCAATCGAGGAGTTCGGCATGACAGAAGCCCGGTCATCGCGCATCGAGTGCCTGGACGGGCTTCGGGCGCTTGCCGCGATCTGGGTGCTCATCGGGCACTGCTTGTTGTTGACCGGCTGGCAGATTCCTATTCTTGGCGAACCGGACCTCGGCGTCGATCTGTTCATCATGCTGTCCGGCTTCCTGATGGTGTTCCACTACCAGCTGCGCCAGGACAAGGAGCCCTGGCAAAGGCCGGAAACCTGGCTGAAATTCTGGACCCGCCGCTATTTCAGGATAGCGCCGCTGTTCTACGTCATGCTGTTCGCTGCCCTGGCGCTTGGCCCTTATCTCTACGGGTCGAGAATGATCATCGACGAGTTCCTGCTGCGGTCGCCGCAGGCGCCCGAGCGTTATCTCGACAGCGGGCTGAAGAATATCTGCGCCCATCTGCTGTTCCTGTTCGGCCTGGTGCCGAATTTCGCCTATCGCACGCCGCTGCCCGACTGGAGCCTGGGGCTGGAGATGCAGTTCTACGCACTGTTCCCGGCCATCATGCTGCTGGTTCGCAGGCTTGACTGGATATGGGCGGCCATCCTGGTCGCGGCGACCGGCAGCGCGATGGTGTTCTTGATGGGACAGTTGTCGGTGCATTTTCCGATGCCGTCGTTCCTGCCGCTGAAGATGCAGATTTTCCTGTGCGGGATGCTGCTGGCGGGCGTCGTCCATCAAAGGCAAAAGCGGCCCTTCGTGCATCTGGCATTGGCCATGCTGCTGGCGGCGCTGCCGTTCGGCGGCGGCTATGGGCTGAGCAAGCTGTTGATGCGCGAAGCGCTCGTCCTGGGGTTCTTTGCCTTGGTTCTCTACCGCATGCTGCCGGGAATGGCGGGTATCGTGGCCAGAAACATCGCCATGACGCTCGCCAACAGGTTCTTTCATTTGATGGGTGAGCTTTCCTTCAGCATCTATCTGATCCATCTGCTGGTTCTCCAGCCGGTTGCGGCTCTGGTCATCACCCAGTTCGGCCACGAGCTGTCGGCGCCGCTGCGCTTCGCGATCGTCACTGTCGTCGTCTTGCCGGTGGTGTGCCTGCTGTCCTGGATCACCTACATGCTGATCGAAGTACCCGGCCAGAAGATGGGCCGTTTCGTGGTGCAGCGCTTTGGGCGGAGCCCGGCGCTGGAGACGACGCCGGCGGAATAAGGCGCTTCCAATCTCCCCCTTGAGGGGGAGATGTCGCCGAAGGCGACAGAGGGGGTCGCCGATCCACGCGAGACGACCCCCTCTGTCCTACCGGACATCTCCCCCTCGAGGGGGGAGATCGGCAGCCTCGGCGTCCCGCCATTTCTTTCTTTTCCCCATTGAGTTCATCAAGCGAGGCTGACCATGAGCGATTCCCGTGCCCGCGATATCCTGGCGCGACAGGCTGAACTGGAGAGCGAGCGCAGCCAGTATGAGCATGTCTGGGAGGCGGTGTCCGAATTCTGCGATCCCGACGCGCCCGATATGTGGAGTGGCCGCCGCCAGGCCGGCGTCGATTCGCAGGCTGAGCGGCAGGAGCGGCGCGGTGCGCGCGTCTACGCCAACACCATCAACTCGGCCGCCAACCGGCTGGCCGCGGGGCTGGAAAGCCTGATCATTCCGCAGTCGGAGAAATGGCATGGGTTGTCGACTGCAGCCACCAACGACGAGGAGACCGACGAGGAAAAGGAATGGGCGGAAGCGCTGCGCGACTTCCTGTTCTCGCTGCGCTATTCCGCCAATTCCAATTTCGTGCCGGCAACGCAGGCTTGCCTGCGCAATGTCGTGCGCTACGGCCCGGCCTATCTCTATGCCGAGGAAGGTTTTGGCGGCACGCTGATCCGCTATGCCTCGATCCCTGTGGTCGAAGGCTATCTCTCACGCAACCGCTGGGGCCAGGTCGACATCTTCCACCGCCGCTACGAGCGCACGGCGCGGCAGGCGGCGCAATTGCTCGGCTACGACAGACTGCCGGCGCGGATCAAGATTCTGGTCGACGACCCCGTCAAATGCGAGACGAAAATCTCGCTGATCCAGTGCGTCCAGCCGCGCGACGAGCGCAAGATGTACAGTCTGAGCGGCTCCTACCAGTATCTCGATACGGCGTTCGCTTCCTATCACGTGATCGAGGACGAGGAGGCGATCGTCAGGGAAAGCGGGTTTCGCTCGTTCCCGGTGTCGTGCTTCAACTGGCGCCGCTACGAAGGCGATCCGTACGGCATCTCGCCGACCATCGAGGCACTGACGACGGTGCGCGAAGAGAACGCCGTGCGGCGCTCCGGCCTTCGCGCGCTGCAGCAGATCACCGATCCGGCGACCGCCTCCAAGGCTCGCCTCGACTATGTGCCGGTGCTCAATCCCGGCGAGAACTATCCCGGCCTGATCGACGATGCCGGCCGGCCGCTGATCGCGCCGATCGCCACCGGCCAGAACCCGACCTATGCCTTCAATTATGCCGACAGCCGGGCCGAGGAGATCCGCGACATGATGTTCGTCAACCTGTTCCAGACGCTGGTGCAGAACCCGCAGATGACGGCGACCGAAGCCTTGATCCGGCAGGAGGAGAAGGGCGCGCTGCTCGGGCCGTCCGGCTCGATCATCCAGGCCGGCTTTGCCAGCAATCTCGACCGCGAGCTGGGTATTCTGGAAGACAAGGGACTTTACGAGGAAGACAGCCGCTTCCTGCCGCCGGCGAGCCTTGCCGGCAAGGCGCTGCGGCCGACCTTCACCGGCCCGCTCGACGTGCTGCGCCGTTCGGCCGAGGCGCGCGACACCATCCAGGTTGTCACCACCGCCATGCAGATGGCGCAGTTCGATCCCGGCGTGATGGACAATATCGACGGCGACGAGGCGCTGAAGATCGTGCAGGGCGCCGGCCGCAGCCCGCAGCGCATTTTTCGCCGCCAGGACGAGGTGGCCGGCATCCGCGATGCCCGCGCCAAGGCGCAGCAGGAACAGGCCGGCATGGCGGCGATGACCGCCGCCGGCAAGGTCGCCAGGGATGCCGTGCCGGCGGCAGTGCAGGCGCGCGACAGCGGCCTGCTCGACGGGCTCGGCGGACTGATGCCGCAGGCTGCGCAAGATGCTTCGGGCGGGCAGGGCGCATGAGCGGCAAACGCTTCGCCCATTCCAGCCAGGCCGGCGGCCCGGCCAAGGCGCGGGATGGCCTGGCCAAGGCCTATCTCAGGGTGTTCTCGGGCCAGGACGGCGAAATGGTGCTGGCCGACCTGACGGCCGTGACCGGCTATTACCGCCGCCCGTCCTATGGCGAGTGGCTGGCCAAGACCAAGACGCCGAACGGCTTCGAGCTGCACAGCGCGCTGAGCAATGCGCGGGCCGAAGTGGTGCAGCATATTATGGGGTTCCTGACACTGGACGAGGCGCAGTTGGCTGCGCTGGAGAAGGCGGCGAGGCTGGAGGCGTAGGGGGCTTTAGGAAAGCGTATGCTCAGGCGAACCCCGACGTGAACATCGAGGATGTAGTAATTCATCATCCGGCTGAGCAGCAATTACTTAAGAGGCTTCTAAATTCCTATCGAAGAAAAAGATCAATTCGATAGAAAATCTCCGGGGGATCCCTAAGGATTTAAATGATATTCTGCATCTTGTTATCATTAGGGGCGAAAATGACAAATTCTATGAAAAGTACCCGTACCCAACAGAGCGGCAGATTCTGGATCATTCTACAATGATGGATAAGAAATATGGCCATCATTTCGTGCCGCCTGTCGGAAAATATAGGTGAAAAATGGATTATTACTATGTAGAGCCATTTGTTGCTGGTGATTTTGGCAAAAATACGGCTCTCGATAACCGCGTTCACCGGCCGATTGTGCACAAACTTCACTACGAGATTGACGTTTGGATAGGTGATGTCCTGATAAGGAGTTTTCCCTGTTATCTTGTCACCAAAGAAGCCGAGCTGGAGCTGCTGAAGATGCGAGTTTCTGGGGCGACGTTTGCCGACGTCGAGGTTACTGCTTCGGAGTTGTTTCGTCGGCTGCAGCCAGAAACAGAACTTCCAACCTTCGTCTGGATGAAGATCCATGGGCGGCCAGGACATGATGACTTCGGCATGGCTTCGAACCACACGCTTGTTGTTTCAGAGCGGGCGCTAGACGTGTTTGAGCGCCTCGGCAATGAGTCGGCCGGGATTCATTCATTCGACGAGCCGGAAAAGGATTGAATGATCCTGGTGACTTCGCACGTCAGAGATTTAGCTGATGGACTGCAAAACCCGACCTAGGCACGTCATGCGCTTGCCCCCTGCCGAAATCAGCACCGGAGACGACGAGCTCGATTCTGCCCGGCTCGCACTGCCTCGCGATGTTCATCGACAACAGGGTACGCCGTGGTGGAATCAGTTGCTGAAGGAGGATAGCAGTGGGATATAGTTTAACCGAGGGACAGTTCGACGCACCGGCTGAGTCCGCAGTCGTCGATGGACTGGCCGCACGCTTGGGAGTTGCGCTGCCCAAGGATTACACCGACTTCCTCAAAGAGCATAATGGAGGCGAAGGTTTCATCCGCAATAACTGTGTTATTTTTTTTAAAGCCGAAGAATTGGCTGACTTCAATCGAGAGTATGAGGTTGAAAAATATGCGCCAGGCATCCTCTTGTTCGCATCGGACGGAGGAGGTGAAGGCTATGGCTTCGACACTGAAGATGCGGCCATGCCAATCGTGCGCATCCCATTCATAGGTATGGATCGGCGTCCGCTGAGACGATAGCGCGTGACCTCGCCGACCTATTTGCTCGGTTGGCGGACTGAAAATGAGCGCCAAAAATAGGTATTTGCGCCCCAAGGGCATGGAGTTGTTTGAGATTACGCCGGTTATCGTTGGTGGCGATCCAGTCGGTTTGGAGAACAAGACCTGGTTGACCAGACAAGAGCATTTTGAAGCGGTGCGCTACTGGAATCGAGTTATCGGGATTCTGTGTAAGGCGGCGCTGGAGAAGGCGGCACGGGCGGAGGAGTAGGGTGCGGGGAGCATTGACCTTGCGGAGGCCATAACCCACTTCGGCTGATCATTGTGCAAGTCTACGAACCCGGTGTAATGCAACTCGTCCCTAGATCCCAACATGATCCTGGGACTATCTTCCAGGAGACACTAAACCCGGATCGCCGAGGAGGATTTTCTTTGTGGGGAAAACAATAAAGTTGCTGGATATCGTTGGACGGTTGCCGGAATTTGACGAGGAGGACACGATTTATGTGTCGGAGCCTTGGACCGAAGATTCAGACGCAATGGTTGCAACTGGGCCGGAAGGGGCATTGGTGCCAGCGGAGGCAGCCAAAGAGGGCCTGACATACTTTCTCGAAATCCACATTGCGATCGAGGTTATCGAGGCCTGGGTTGCGTCGCTGAAAGAAAGGCCCAGCCTTTCCGCGATCTGTGAAAGACTCATTTATTACGCCACCTATGATGCATGAGGTAATATGTCGACTGACCCACGTTATGATGGACAGCCGCTGCTTAGGTTACTGGAGCTTTATGTGCTCTGGGCCATCGGAGAACTTTCTCAGGAGTCGGAGGATGGCTTGAAAAAGATGGGCCCCAAACTGCAATCTATCTATGGCGGCGATGGACAATGGCATGACGCAATAGCCCAGTCTATGCACATGCCTGAGGGAATGCCGGCAGCAATCCGGGATATGTGGGCAAGGAACCTCAAAATCGCCCGCGACAATGATGTAACTCTCACACCGCAGAAATTTGCGGAGATGTTCGTGGACGAAAATTTCGTGGGTTGAACGTTCTTCTGATTGGAATTGCGAATTGAGGTGATGATGCCCCTAATTCTGCCCTGCCGTATACCCGGCTTGGCCTGACAGATCGTCCCTTAAAGGGCGTCGCGTATCGACGCGCCTTTAGGTCTTTGTTCATCCATGTCGTTGTCCCAGAACCGCTGCAAACTTTTGGGCGACATGCACTAGCCGCTGAAGCTGGCTCCACCGCGCCAACCGCATTCTACACTCAATAATCGCCGTTGTAGTACCGGTCGTCGCAGGGGGCGGTGTAGATGCGGCCGCTGGTGCGGTCCTGATAGCGGCAAAGCTGTTCGCCGGGCGGCGGCTGCGGCGTGGTGGCATTGCCGACAACGGCGCCCAGCAGGGCGCCGGCTCCGGCACCGATGACCGTGCTCTTGGTGTTGCCGCCGATCGCCTGGCCGGCAAGCGCGCCGGCACCCGCGCCGAGCAGCGCGCCCGTGCTGGTTCTCTGCTGTGCTTCGGTCTGCGCACAGCCTGCCAGCGCGGCGGTTACGAACATGGCGGCAATGGCTCTGGACATGGTCATCGTCTGATACTCCCTTGAAGTCTATGAACTAATTCGCAGGCTGATTTTGCCAAGTACGGTCGCATTTGCGGCGGAACATAGGCACCGTGCCTCACGAAATAAGACATGGTTGTTTTTGTCTGACGGCCTGATCCGCAAAGAAAGTAACCGAACAAGACCCAAAGAGCTTCATCTCCAGTCGACCTTCGAGAGCGCTACGCTGCCTCGATCTGCATTACCTTTTTCGCCGCAGCGGCCAGAAATCCGGATCGGCTGTAGCCGTGGCGCTCCGCATATCGGTCAATCTGATCGAGGACATCTTCCGGAATGGTGACATTGACACGCACGACCTTCGCAGCTTCAGCTTTCAAGGGAACCAGGATGGCGACACCGCTTAGATTGTCCTTGTCCGACATCACTTCCTCCAGGGACGACGGTTCGGGAATGGCCTCGCTATCCTCGACCAGCCCCTCGACATGAAAGGCCAGTGCTTCCCCGGCCATGGCACGGGCATCATCCAGGTTGACGCCGCCTGTCACCAGGCCCGGAAAATCGGGAAAGGAGACGCCGAAGTCGCTGTCCGCTTGCTTGTGGATCAATCCGATATAGTTCCGCATTTCTCTACCTCAGCTTCACGCCGGATCGTTTTCAATACTCTTGAGAGTGCCGATCGGGATGTCGCGCCTGGGATGCGGAACTGTCACCCGGCCCGGCTTGGATTTGTGCTTGAACTGGGCGTGACTTCCTTTTCGAGCCACTTCGTACCAGCCATCCGCCAACAGCCTGTGAATGACATCGGCGCTCTTCATGTTGTGTATAGATACACATAACTGATCCAAATGTCCATGAGCTTTTGCCGCTGTTGCGTGCGGCGGCCCAGCCGACCCCGTTTTCAATCCCGCAAGAATGGAGATACCAAATGACCCGAGGTCTTGCCCGGACGCTTTCGCGTGCCGCCGCCAGAGAAGCCGGCCTTGCCCCGCCCAGGGCGGGGCTTACCGCCAGGACGACCGGGCAGGGCGGCGCCTACCGCACCGTCTTCTCGTTCAATGCCATGCCGGTGCCGGTCACCGATGCGCAGGGCTTTGCCAGCCAGAAGCTCTTCGACTTTCTCGATGGCAAGGCGCGGATCAAGGGCGGCACGGCACGATTGCAGTTCGCCGTGCTGACGCCACGCGCCTCGACCATCAACGACAATGTCGCGCTGACCTGGTCGCTCGGCTCGGCGGCAGCATCGAGCGCTGTACTGGCAGGCACTATGGCCAATGTGGTGGGCGCCACCGGCCGTACGCTGGATGGCGCGGGTGCCGCGCCGTCGAGCGCATCGATTGCCGATGTTGCCGCAGCCTTGACGCTCGACGGCACCGTGACGCCGGTCGACCTCTATCTCAACCTGGCGTTTGCCACCGGCACCGATATCGACGCCGACGGCACGCTGGCGGTGTCGGGCACCATCACGCTGCTCTGGGAGAACTGGGGCGATAATGCGTAGGCGCTAATCTCCCCCCTTGAGGGGGAGATGTTGCCGAAGGCGACAGAGGGGGTCGGTTCGACCGGGCGCGACGCCCGGCGACAGATGAGGTCGGCGCTCCACGCGCGGATACCCCCTCTGGCCTGCCGGCCATCTCCCCCTCGAGGGGGAGATACCAAGCTTCGCCGCCAGCGCTCTCATCACCGGCCTTTAATTCTGTAACAAAAGGAATCTTCTCATGACAGATCTGGCAGACGCCGGGTCCGTGGTGGCGGCGCCACCGGCGGGCAACCTTGCACGGCCACCGGCCAACGGGGACAACGGGTCCGCCCCGCCTGCGGCCACAAGCTGGTTTGACGGTCTTTCCGAAGGCAACCGCAAGCTTGCTGAAACCAAGGGCTGGACCAAGCCTGACAGCCTCGATCGGGTTTTCAACTCCTATGCGGAGCTGGAGCGGCAGCAGGGTGAGAGCCTGCGCGTTCCGGCAGCCGATGCAGCCGCGGAAGACTGGGACAGGTTCCATGCCCGGCTGCCCGAGGCGATGCGTCCGCTGACCTCGCCCGACAAGGTCGAGTACCGGCGCCCCGACGGGCTCCCCGAAAACTTCGCCTATTCGGACGAGCTCGCCAATGCGTCCAAGGCCTGGGCGGTCGAGGCAGGTGCTACCCCGAAGGTCGCACAGGCCTATCACGACCGCTTCGTCGGCTACATGGCGGAGCAGGCCAAGGCACAGCAAATCGCCCTTGCCCGCTCAGTCGAGACGACGCACGACGATCTCGTGCGGGATTGGGGACCGACCGGCAGCGATGGCTTTCGCCAGAAGCTCGAGGTCGCCAACCGGGCGATGAAGAAGCTCGGCCTGGTCAATGCCTACAAGGCGAAGGGCATCCTTCTGCCGGACGGTGCCTTGACCGACCCGCAGATCGCCAAGGCGTTCCACGCCATCGGTGAGGCGATGTTCCGCGAAGACACAATCGACGGCAATGCTGCCTTGAGCGGAGGCAATCCCTTCAAGCGCAATGCCGCCGGCGAGCGCAACCTGACTGGCATCTCAGCCCTGGTCAAAAGCGACCCCGCCCGCGCCCGGCGGCTGGCACGCGAGGCCGGCGAAAATCCCGACCTGTGGATGCCCAACAATCCTCTTTAACCCAAACCTGAAGGAAGACAAAAATGGCAGACGCCTATACCCGTATCGCGGACGCGATCGTTCCGTCCGTCTATGCGCAATACTCGTTCGAGGAGCACGTCCAGTCGCTGGAGATTTACCAGGCCGGGATCCTGTTTTCCGACCCGTCGATCGCCTCGAAGCTCAGCCTGGGCGGACGTTCCGTCGACATGCCCGGCTGGAAGGACCTCGGCAACGATCCGTCCGAGCCGGTCAATGACGACCCGGCCGACTCGATCGAAATGAAGAAGATCGGCGCGCGCCGCGAAGTCGCGGCCCGCAATGTGCGTGCGCAGGCCTGGGGCATCCCGGATCTGACCTCGATCCTTGCCGGCGACGATCCGCAGAAGCTTATCGTGCGCCGCCAGACCGACTACTGGCAGCGCGCCAACAAGCTGACGCTGCTGGGCATACTGAAAGGCGTGCTGGCCGACAACATTGCCAATGACGCAGGCGACCTGGTGCGCATCACCGGTGCCTCCATCGTCGACACCGACATCATCGAGGCCGCTTATCTGATGGGCGACCGCGCCGACAAGTTCAAGACGATCTGGATGCACTCGAAACAGATGAAGGCGCTGAAACTCGCCGACCTCATCGACTATGTGCCGTCGTCCGAGCAGGGCGGGCCGCTGATCCCCTATTACATGGGGCTCAGGGCCGTCGTCGACGACGACATTCCGGTTGCCGGCGGCGTCTACACGGCGTTCATGTTCAAGGACAAGGCGATCCTGTGGAACGAACTGCCGGTCAACACCGAAGGCGGGCCGCTCGAGTTCGACCGCAAGCCGCGGCAGGGCCATGGCGGTGGTGTCACCGAAATGGTCGGCCGCCGGCATTTCGTGCCGCATGTGCCGGGCACCCGCTTCCTCGACGCGTCCTCGGCCGGCGAATTCGCCACCGATGCCGAGCTGGCACTGGCGGCAAACTGGGACCGCACGGCGTCGAGCGTCAAGCACATGACGTTCATCGCGCTGAAGACGACCGAGGCCTGATCGGGCGAAGGGGCGGGCGTCAGACGTCCCGCCCCTTCGGGACACCAGGTCGGCGAATCCCAAGTTCACCCGCTGCGCTGCGTCGGAGTGATGTGAATTTTGGCGTTCGCTACAACATTCATGTTGCCCTTTGGCCAATCGACGGCACCAAACAGTTACAAGAAAGGGCGATGCTGCCTTGTCTTGGTAAGGGAGGTCACCATGAACATGAAGTACAAAACAGTTCAGGAAGTGCTCCGAAAAGCGGGCATTGTCATGAGTAAGAAGGGGGAAGTTCATCGCATAAACTTCTTCAGCGGCCTGGAAGACACCGCCTACTACACGCCAAGTCTTCAGGATGCCCTGGACAGGGGCTTGGCTTTGGCGGGAGGTGCCGGAAGGGTGAAAGCAAGCGTCTTTGCCAAGTCAGCTGAAACAGGGATCTCGACCGGCGCACGCATCGGCTGACCCAATTCAGGCAAGACATCGCCGCGTTGCGCGGCGGTGCCGTGAAACTGCAACAACCGAAGCATTGCCGTCTTCCTTACTTCGAACGGAAAAGAGGCGGATCACGCAGCGCCTGCCACCCGTGTCCTGACGGGCGGTTGGCGTCGTGACGGCTCCATGCACGAGACGTGCAACGTTCCGCCCAAGCCAAAATCACAAGAAATCCCAGCCGCCTTGAAGCGGCTTTTTGCCGTGGAGGCACCATGCCCCGTTTTCCCCGACCAACCACACAGCCGGAGGCCTGAGCCATGGCCATCACCCCGCTCGACATCGCCAACATGGCGCTCGCCGTGCTCGACGAGGCGCCGATCGAAAGCCTCGACCAGGACGCCAAGGCGGCACGCCTGCTCAATCTGCATTTTGACCTGACCCGCGAGGCCGAATTGACCAAGCACGCCTTTGTCTTCGCCATCCTGGCGGCCTCGGTCGCCGGCTTCGACACCGGCAGCGGCGCCGGCACGCTGAACTTCGCCTATGAGCTTCCCGCCGATTGCCTGCGGCCCTTGCCGCTGACAGGGAATGGCGAGCCGGATGGCGTGCCGCTCTCATGGCGACAGGAGGCCGGGTTGGTCTATTCCGATCAGGCCGGACCGCGCATCATCCGCTATGTCGCCAATCTGACCGATCCCAACGACTGGGACGCGCTGTTCAGCGAAGTGCTGGTGGCGGCGCTCG
Source organism: Mesorhizobium sp. M0040 (assembly GCF_040323505.1). NCBI lineage: Bacteria > Pseudomonadati > Pseudomonadota > Alphaproteobacteria > Hyphomicrobiales > Phyllobacteriaceae > Mesorhizobium > Mesorhizobium sp. M0040. The sequence continues at coordinate 16,159 of NZ_JAMYVA010000052.1, read as the reverse complement.
CCATCAAGATCGCCCATCCCCTGACCCACAAGGCCAGCATGATCGACGTCGCCCGTAGCGCCTATGACAGGGCGCTGGACGCCGCCTATTCAGCCAATGCCATCCAGCGCGGCGGCAGATTTTCCACGACGTCCTGGGCTTTCCAGCGCGGCGACAGCCGGGGCGTCGGCCGATGACCACGCTCTATCCGATCCAGGACGCTTTCATCCGCGGCGAGATTTCTCCCCGCTTGCATGCTCGCGCCTCGCTCGACCTTTACCGGGCGGCGCTGTCGAAATGCACGAACTTCGTCACGCTGCCGCATGGCGGCATCAGGAAACGCGGCGGCACGTATTTTTGCGCGCAGGTGAAGGCTCCGTCAAAGGCGACACGGCTGATCCCGTTCATCTTCTCGGCCGATCAGGCCTATGCGCTCGAATTCGGCGATCTTTACATCCGCGTCTACGCCTATGGCGCCCGCGTCGGTACGGTCGAGGTGGCGGCCCCTTATCCCGAGGCCGATCTGTTCGACCTGCAATTCGTCCAGTCGGCAGACCAGATGTGGATCACCCACAAGGGTCATCCGGTCAAAGTGCTGACGCGCACTGCGCACACGACCTGGATGCTCGCCGATTTCGTCTTTCTCGACGGCCCATACGACAAGATCAACACCACCGCCACGACGCTAACGCCGGCCGCAACCGGCAACGCCATGCCGGTCATGGTCGCGAATACGCTGCCAAGCGGCACGGTCAGCAACAGCAACGGCTCATCCGACGTGTGGCAGGTGTTCGATGGCGACAAGCAGAAGGGGGAGAACATAGCGGGCTTTCCGAGCGGGTATCTGCGCTACCAGTTCGGCGGCGGCGGGGCCAAGACGGTCGACGCCTACTGGATTACCGCCACGAATGATCACTCAGACACTGCATCGCCGACCCAGTGGCAATTCCAGGCCTCGCACAACGGCACCGACTGGACGACGCTCGACAGCCGGGACGGAGAGACCGGCTGGTCCAAGTCGGAAACCCGTTTCTTCGACGGCTTCAACAACACGGTTGCCTACGAATATTATCAGCTGCTGTTTTCAGGTGGCGGCAGCGACGGAACCGCTATCGCCGAACTGGCCCTGCACGAATACGCGCCGTCGCAAACGCCGTTCGATCTTTCGGCCTCCTCGATCGTCGGCATCAACGACGGCATCGGCTTCCAGACCAGCGATGTCGGCCGCGCCGTTCGTCTGCTTGGCGCGGATGGCTTCTGGCGCTGGGCCAAGATCGTTGCCCGGACCAGCACCATGGTGGTCACGGTTCAGTTGTACGGGCACGCTCTGCCCGATCTCAGCCCGATCATCCGCTGGCGTCTCGGCACGTTCGTGCCCGGCAAGTATGTCCAGAGCGGTTCGCTTTACGAGGAGCGCCTGGCGTTCAGTCGCAAATTCTCGGTCTATGCCTCGCAAACCGGCGATTTCGACAACTTCGCCACCGGCGAGAAAGACACCGACGCGCTGGAATTCGTGCAGGCAGGTGGCGGTCAGGCCAACGACATTACGTGGGTGGCGGAATCGGACGGCGCGCTGATCATCGGAACACTTGGCGGGGTGAGGGCGCTGTCGGGCTCCGGCATCGACGAGGCGCTGACGCCGTCCTCGTTCAAGAACCGCCGGTCGCGGACTTTCGGTTGTGCCCCGCTGCGTCCCGTCGATGCGGGGCAGTCGTTCCTCTATGTCACCCGCTCCCGCAAATCGATCGCCGAGCTGACGCAAAATGCCACCGGCCGCTTCACCTCCGACGATGTCGGTCAGATATCGGAGCACATTCCCAAGAAAGGCGTCGTCGAACTCGCCTTCCAGACCGACCCCGATCCGCTGCTCTGGTTCCCGCTCGGGGATGGCGAACTCGGCGGCTACACGCACCAGCCGTCGCAGGACGTTCGCGGCATGCACATCCACCAGATCGCCGGAAGCTTCGCAGGATCGAACTGGGCCGTTGTCGAAAGCGCCGTGGTGACGCCCGGCCAGGACGGCAACGACGATCTCTGGCTGATCGTCAAGCGCACGATCGGCGGCGTGACCAGGCGCTATATCGAAATAAAGACCGCGCCGTTCGAGTATGGCGGGATCGGCGATGCATTCGAAGTCGACTGCGGCCTGACCTATGGTGGCGTCGCTGTGGGCACGGTCTCGGGGCTTGATCATCTCAACGGCGAAACAGCCGACGTCCTGGCCGATGGCAAGGTCTACAAGGGCCTTGCTGTGGCCGCTGGCGCGGTTTCGCTCCCCGGTGGAGCTACGGCAGCCAAATGGCAGGTCGGGCTCGGCTACCAGTCCGAAGCCAACACGCTGGAGCTCGACGTCGGCGGCCGCGACGGCTCGATCGTCGGGCGGCGCAAGAAGGTGGCCAAGCTGATTCTTTCGCTGCTGGAAACCGACACAACCGGGCTTCAGGTCCAGTCCTTCATCCGCGGCCGCTGGGAGCAGGTTCGCATCCCGTCCGTGGTTGCACCCGACGGCATGGCGAAATTGTTCACCGGCAATGTCGAGGTGCCGATCGACGATAGCTGGGAAGGGCAGGGGCGGGTGAAGATCCGCCACGTCAATCCAACGCCCTGCACGATCAGGGCGATGACACCGGTGTTCGACGCCGAGCCTTAGAAACTGCTGATCTCCCCCCTCGAGGGGGAGATGTCGCCGAAGGCGACAGAGGGGGTCGGTTCGTCCTGACGCGGCCTCCTATCGCCTCCATCGCGGGGGAAGAACGCCGGCGCTCCACGCGAGACGACCCCCTCTGGCCTACCGGCCATCTCCCCCTCGAGGGGGGAGATCACCCGCTCCGTCCTCCATCGCTTCCCCAACCAAGGAACCCACCCGTGACCCCAACCCATGCCGAGCAACTCGGCAAGGCGCGGACGGCTGCCGATTTCGCTGCCATCCGCGCCTTGCTCGACACCGACCTCAACGAGGCGATCGCCCGCAAGGGCGAGCTGGAAACGGAAAAGTTTCACGCGATCTTCGGCGCCGGCAATTTGACGGCGGCGCGTGCCGCATTGGACGACTGCAACGCTGAAATCGCGCTGATCGAGAAAACCATCGAGGACGCGGACGAGCGCCGCGTTGGCGCCCCCCTGGACGAACCCCCCGCCGAAGCCGTCGCTGCCACGTCGGCGCCCGGCGACGAGGTCAGGACAAAGGCCGAGGCGCTCGGCGAGCGCTGGCGCACGGTCCACTGGCTGATCGAGCAACTGCGCCAGGAGCTGTTCGCGGCCGATGCCTTGAGCCGCGCCATCATCGCCGCCAACGGCCTTTTCGATGCCGACGGCGCCGTCGGCCTGAAGGTCAACCTGACCACCATCCGGCGCACTGCCATGGCCGGCCCGCGCGCCGCCGCGCCATCGCGTCTCAGCCGCCCGGCGATCCAGGCCGACCGGCTGCTTTTGTCCTTCCTCAGCCCCGGCGGCGTGCTCGACCGGCGCCCTGCGATCGGCGCACCGGTCGGCGGCATCAAAAGCAAATTCATTCCCGCCGGCGAACGAGGCTGACCATGTGCACACTAGCTCTTATCGGTACGGCGCTTTCGGTCGGCGGCGCGCTGGCGGAAGGCCAGCGGTCGAAGCAAATGGCCGACTACCAGGCCAAGGCCTATGAACAGCAGGCGCGGGCCGACGCTCAAAGCTCGGCCTTCGAGCAGGGCCAGGAGCGCCATAAGCAGGATCTGCTGCAGGCGCAGGCGCGTGCCCAGGCCGGCGCTTCGGGCGTCGCCATTTCTGGTTCGCCGACCGAGGTGCTGGCCGCCAATGCCAGGCAGGGCCAGCTCGACCTCAAGGCGATCCAGTACGGCTCGCAGCTGCGCCAGAACGGTCTCGCCACGCAGGCGGCGATCGCGCGCTTTTCCGGCAGGCAGGCGGTGGGCGCCTCGATCTTCAAGGCCGGCGGCAGTCTCGTGTCGGGCCTCTCCGGCCTATACGACCCGGCCAAGGCGGTGACGTTCGGCAGAAGCGCCTTCCCGCCGGCGCCGGGTGGAGGCCTCTACTGATGGCCACCATCCCGCTCCAGCTTGCCCAGCGCCGGCTCGATACCGGCACTGTGGCCTCCTATCCCGACGGCTCGCCGGTGGCCGCCGCCATGCAAGGCTTTGGCGACGAGCTCTCGGCGATTGCCGAACGCTTCCGGCAGCAGAAGCAGCAGCAGGACGCGTTCGACGCCGACATTATCGGCCGCGAGCTGAACGCACGCATCGCGCACGCCGAGGCCGTGGCGGTGCAGACCGCGCCGGCCGACGGCGGCGGCCTGCACGACTTCATGTATGGCCAGCTCGATCCGCGCAGCGACGGCGTCGTCAGGCCCGGCCTGTTCGACCAGATCTTCGACGACACCGCGGCGAAAGTGCCGGAGGGCGAACGCGCCAATTTCCTCGCCCAAAAGCAGGCGTTGCGGCTCGCCGGCTCGGCGCGCATGGCCGCGCAGCAGCACGCGCGGCGCCAGAATTATGAGCAGGCCGAGTGGAGCAAGGTCGAGGACGGTTACACAAGCGCCATCGCGCAAGGCGACCCGAACGACAGCGGCACGTTCGAGGCGATCAGGCAGAGCGGGCTCGACCTGATCGGCAAGATGGGCAACCCGGTGGCCCGGCAAGCTGCCGAGGCCGCCTGGCGCAGCAACGCGGCAAAGGCGCTTGTCCAGGCGATGATCGCCCAGGACCCGAAGCGCGCTGCGGAGGTGCTGGGTGGGGGGTCGGGAGCGACTGACGGCAGGACCAAGGACGATACCGTCGAGGCTGTGAGTGGGCCTCCGGCGGATGGAACTGCCGCACCGGCTTCGCTCCGTGACCGCGTAGGCAAGCTTACGCCGGACCAAACGTTGGCGCAGGCTTTTGGGGACGACATTGCCCCCGAAGAGCGGCCAGGGTTGGTCCAGCAGGCCCGAGCCGCCGACGCGATGCGGCAAGTCGAAAAACGCACAAACATTATCCTGGCCGAGCAGAATGCGCCGGCCGACATCAGGGACAATGGAACCTATTCCGGCCCGATCCCAACGCCGGAACAGTTCGTCGCTCTCTATGGCGCTACCGAAGGCGCCAGGCGCTTCGAGGCGTTCAACAGGACCGTTGAGGTTAATCGTCAATTCCACGGCATGCGCGACCTGTCGAATAACGCCGTGCGGGCCATGGTCAAGGACGCCGACCCCACCGCAGATAGTTCAACGCCGGAAGTGGACAAGGCGCGCCATGACGCTATCGCCACCGCCGCGGACCTGACGTTCAAGGCCAGGCAGGCCGATCCGGGCGGCTATGTCCGCGAGGCATTCGCGAACCTTGATGCGGCCTGGAGCAACCTGTCGAAGCCGGGAGACTATCGGGCGGCGATCATTGGCTCCATCGCCGCCCAGCAACAGTTGGGTTTTGAGACCGCCCAGCCGCTACCCAACTCTGTCGCTGAGGACATTGTCGGCAGACTCAAGGCCCAGCCGCAAGACCAGACCGCAGAGCTGCGCAATGTGTTCGCCGCGCTACCGAATCAAGCCGCGCGCGAAGCGGTGCTCAGCCACCTGTTTCAGACCAGCGCGTCCCAAACAGATAACAGCATCGCGGATAGGTCGGTCCGGGCAGCTGTAGTCGACCCGATGATGCTGCTCGATTTAGCCAACACTGTCGAGCCAGGACGATCGGTATCAAACGCGGAACTCACCAACTACTTACCGACGAATCAAGAGTGGCTCGGGAGATTGATAGCCGGCGACAGTGAGCGGGGGAGCCTGTGGCGTCGTCTCGCACAAAAACTCGTGGGCTCCGATGGGCTTGGCGAAGACAGCATCTCGGTGGCCGACTTCACGCCGTTGGGGACGTCATTTGCACTGGAGAAGGCTGGAAATGCAGCGCTGGAAGGCAACTACGAAGAAACACTGCTCAATGCCGCGGGCGCAATTCCTGGCGATAGGTTGGCGGCCGTGGCCCTGGAACGCGCCGCGGCGAAGATTGCCAAGCCCTGGGTAGAGAAACTCTCAATATTTTCGAGGCGGCCGACTGACCTAGTCGAAGGCGGCGAGGCACTTGTTCGTGGGGTCGATGCCGAAACCCTTAGGCACCAGCAAGCGCTTGCGCGCTCGGTCTCGCCACCAATGCCACGCCGGAAGACACCACCCGGCGAAATATCCGACAGTGCAGTTGAAACCGCGCTATTAGCTGCGATGCTTGCTAGGAATACGTCCAAAGTTAAACATGCCGGGGCGAAGGTTGGGTGGGCTCCATCCAACGACTATCGAAAAGTCTTTTTCGATGCGAATCCTAGTCTCAACAAAAGCGACTATAGAGTGCATCATGGCGTCGAGCAGGGAGTTTTTAAAAGGTATCCCGGGCTTTTTACAGAGAAAGAGCTGCATTCAATCGAGAATCTTCGTGTAATCCGGAACGAGTTCGACATAATTTTGCACCTGAAGGTAATTCGGAGCGAGTGGGAATATTTCTATAAGAAAAACCCTCATGCCACCCGTCAGAAGGTCCTTGACTATGTTACCGAAATCGACAAGAAGTACGGACATTTGTTCGATCCCACCAATAGGTGAATGATGAGATACTTTGACATTCTGCCCGATGTGGCCGGAGGATTGGGTGACGGCACTGTCATGGATACCAGTGTCCACCCTCCTATCGTAAGCAAGCTCGTGTACCAGATGGAGGGATGGATCGGTGATGTTCTTATAACAAGCTTTCCATGTTTTCTCGTGACGGAAGAGGCCGCGCACGCATTGTCAGAAATCGGCTTCACCGGAGCGACATTCGCCCCTGTTGAAGTCATAAAGTCCGAAGATTTCCGCGAACTTCAGCCCGAGGTAGAGCTTCCATCTTTCGTGTGGCTGAAGGTGAGCGGGAAAGCGGGTCACGATGACTTCGGCATAGCCAAGAACCTTAACCTCGTCTTATCGGAGCGAGTCTTCGATGTGTTTGATGAACGAGGTCTCCCTTCCGCTACCATCAAGCCGTTCGACGTTCGGCAAGAGTAGGTTAGGCACCGTCAGATTGATCGGCTGGTAGATTGGAGATCGCAATGTTCGAGAAATTTCGCCAAAACTTCCCGGTGGATAGTAGGATGCCGGCGGACACCGGCAATTTCTCCCTGGATACGAAAGTGCCTGGATTGAGCGAGTTGCTGGCCAGTTCGGCGGCGCTTCGTTCAAGCACGGTTTGTACAGGATAATCCGGGCGCAGGACGTGGCACGTTGGAACGCACGTGTCTGCCTGGGTTTTCCGGAATTCACCGGCCGGATCACCTGCTTTGGTTATGATTGGCTGGGGACGGCGCTTGCAGTCGATAGCCAAAGCCTGGAACAAGGGGAACTTGGTGTCGTGATGTTCGAGCCGGGCACGGGGGAGGCGCTCCAGGTGCCGGCCAACATCCGCACCTTCCACGAGGTCGATGTCATAGAGGATGAAGACGCGGCGTTGGCCGCCAACCTTTACGCGGATTGGCGCGAGGCCGGTGGCGCCGAACCGGCTTACAACCAATGCATCGGCTACAAAGATACCATTGTTTCTCGATGGCAAGGACGAAATCAAAAACCAGGAGCTGTCGGACCTGGAAGTCTATTGGCACATAATGGGCCAACTTATCGCGAAGGTGAAAGACCTGCCGCCGGGAACACCTGTCAATATCCGAGACCTTCTCTAAAACAGGGTTTCCGCTGATCTGCCATTGGGGACTCCCGTTCGAAGCTTGGCTAGAGGCGGTATTCGCCTCTGGTCTGAAGGGATGCAACCCCCGCAGTCTGTGATGCGGTATCCGTTTTGTGGCCGGACGGTCCGGGTAGAGCGTGCCGTCATCGGGACAGCGGTCTGATTGTGGTCACGATGCTGGCTTATGGCCTGCTAATCGCAGAGCGGTCTCAGTCGGTAGTGCTTGGGTTCGGCTCCTGTTTCAGATGAAGGATTGACCTGTTGCGCACAGACACTTTTCCGACCATGGCAAGGATTGTTTTTCTGCTCACCTTGGCCGGCGTTCTCCTGCTCGCGCTTTCGCCGGTGCGCTTCCTGCAGGAGTTGGACATGGGCTTCACCTTCCACCATGACAAGCTCAACCATGCCGCGGCGTTCGCGGTGTTGGCGGCACTCGGAAGCCTCGGCTGGCCGGAACACAAGACGAGGCTGGTCGTGCTCCTCGCTCTTACCGGCGCGGCGATCGAGCTGCTTCAGGGGGCCCAGCTGATCGCGCGCGATATGGATATCCTCGACTGGGTCGCCGACTGCGCCGGCATGGCCTGTGGGCTGGCGGCAATGGGTGGGACAAGAAGGCTCATTGGCGGATTGCTGTAGCCCTGGACCGCGTTGCTCGTTGTCCGCAAAATCGTCCGTGAATACACCGGCTGCGCCGGATAGCGCGGTGTCCGGCCGCGTAGCTTAAATACCCCACCGACAGCACTGAACCCCTTCCAGCCTCGCTTAGCGGGGCTTTTTTTATGGAGCAAGCCCTCATGTCCCGACCTGCAACTGCCGCCGTTCGCCTCCTGACCGGAGAACGCGAACCCGTGCGCCTCGCAACCACGGCCGACATCCTCCTGCACGGCCTGCAGGCCATCGACGGCGTGCCGGCCGAAATCGGCGACCGCGTGCTGGTCAAGGACCAGGCCGACCCGACGCAGAACGGCATCTACACGGCGAGCGCAGGCGAATGGTTCCGCGCCGCCGATGCCCGCACCACGCGCACCCTGCAGAGGGGCACGACGGTCCATACCCAGATCGGATCGGTCAATCCCGGCCGCGTGTTCGAGTTCACGGCCGACGAGCCGGCCGTCGGCACCGATGCCATCACCGTCGCCGCATCCGTTCCGCCCGACATCGCCGATGTGGTCGAAGAGGTCGAAGCGCTGCGCGATGAAACCCAGGCCTTGAAGGATGCCGCCGCAGCCAGCGCCGGCCAGGCATCAGCCAGTGCCGCCGCTTCCGCCGCGAATGCCGGCCAAACCACTGCCGACCGGGCTGCCACCAATTCCGATGCCGTCGCGGCCGCGGCGGCCGTCATCAGCGCTCAGGCCGCACGCGACGCTTCGCTCTACGGCAAGGGCATTTTCCCGACGACGGCGGCGGCAATCGGCTTCGGCGTCGTCGGCAACGGTGCGATCACGGCAGGCTCGGGCGGCGCCAATGGCACGTTCGACCTCGCGTTTACCGGCGGGACCGGTTCGGGCGCCGCCGGCCGCTTCGTAGTGGCGGGCGGGGCGCTGACGCAGATACTGATCACGGCGCCGGGCTCCTACACGGTGGCGCCGACGTTCAGCTTTGCAGCCTCGGCAGGGCTCGCCGGCGCCGCCGCCGCGGCGGTGCTGGGCAGGAATGTCGATGTCGGCGAGTATTTCTGGACCGAAGTTTCGACAGGTTCTTTGGGGTTGTTCAATGTCGGGGCAGGGCCTGTGGCGGCCGACACGGGCGTTCGCGCGGCAACGGCTGCTCTCCTTTCGAGCGTCGATAGCCTAGCAATGATCGAAGGCCTTAGCGTTCCGACCGCCAGGCTAACTGAGGCGGCCGGATCAGTCAGCCCATCTGTATATCGATCCTACTCTTTTGTGTCGGGCGACACGATCGAGCACATTGCCATTGCCAAAGCTGGAGAGCGAAGCATTCTGCAGCTTATTCACGCGGGGGCTGGTGCGGCCTATACAGCCAACTTCAATCTTGAGGAGGGTATCGTCTCAAGCAGTTCTGGCGCGAACCTCGTCAGCGCTGCCATCACGGATATTGGCTCCGGCTGGTACGAGTGCAAGGCTGTTGTCCTGGCTGCGGCAAGTATTACGAACAATGTGCAGGCACGCATGTCGGCTGCTGGCGTTTTTCCGTTCACCGGCGATGGAACCAGCGGTATGTACATTCGCAGTATCGTGCTGCGCAAGCAGGGCCTGCCGGCTAACCTGTTCCCGAGCAGCGACCCCGCCAACGCCGCCTTCACGAAGCAGAACGTGACGGTTACCACCACGGTCAGCCCTTATGAACCGGTGCTGATCTCCCTGCCTCCGCTTGTCGATGGCCTCGACGTGACCGTCAGAGGCCGAATGACGGCATCGAAGCTTGTCGAAATGGTCGGCTCTGGCAATCCTTCCGTTTATCAGGGCAGGTCCGTGGTCAATGGCGACAATATCGTCTGGAAAGTCACCGCTAAAAAAGGCCGAACGCAATCGTCTCAATCTCTACTCCAACAACGCCGTCATCTTCGACTGCACCTTCAATCTCGACACCGGGACTGCGACCGGCACGGGCGCGAGCATCGTCGCTCTTGGCAACGGCTGGTACGAATGCACGGTCACGAAGACGGCAACGGCCACGGCCGCGACGAACTGGCAACAGCGTATTTTCCCGTCTGCTGGCGGTCACCCGTATGTCGGCGATGGTGTGTCTGGATTCTATGTCCAAAGGTCGGCTCTAAGCATCAATGGTGGGCCGAATGTCTTCTCGTCTTCGGAAAACCTCTCCAACTCGGCCTGGACCAAAAGCGCCGGCGTGACGGCAGTCGCCAATGGCGCTCTGTATCTTGGCCTACTGTCGGATCCGGCCAACATCGGCGGCGATCCATATGACGACGGCTCGGCCGCCCTGGTTGGTAAGAAATTGACGCTGATCGGCTCTAGTATTTCGGCCGGAGCCTACTACGTTCCCGTCCTCGCCGGTCTGACCGGTATGGTCCCTACCAATCTAGCCGTCAGTGGCTCGGCCTTGGGGCTGAGCACCACCGCCTATCCGAGCTACGGAATGTCCAATGCGATCACCAACATTCCAGTCGACGCGGAGTTGGTAATCCTGGAGCCGGGCCCGAACGCCTTTGGCGCGCAGGAGACGCCCCTGGGCGCTCTCGGCGACACGACCTACGCCACTCACTATGGTTCGCTGTGGGCGGCCTGCGCCGCCATCCGAGCGCGTGCGCCGAACGCCAAGATCGTCATGATTGGCACCTACAGCGGCGGCCCTGGACACGCGACGCACCGGATAGGTCGGGTGAATGGCCAGGGCAACACCATGGACCAGTTCTTCAACGCCGAGCGCGAAGTGGCGAAGCTGCTGTCCATACCGTTAATCGACGTAGGTGGTGAGAGTGGCATCGGCTACCTGACCTCGTTGCTTTACATGGGCGATGAGCTCCATCCGAATGCTGCGGGCAGTCTGCGTCACGGAACTTTCGACGCTGAGGAACTCCGTTGTCTGTCGCGCCGGGGCTTCTTCGGAGCCTAGACTGGAATGGTCCTGTGTGGCAGATGTTCGCGAATGCGCGTCTTCTCCACCGTTCTTACTCTTCGCCGCCGCTTTTGGTCGTGGATCGCCACGGGCGCCGCTAGGGAGAATGCCGTCATCGGGCCGCGCACGAAGTTCGGCGCCGGGGCAGAGATCTTCAATATCCACGGCGACCGGTCTCGCGTCTCAATCGGCGCGGACAGCCATTTGGATGGGCATTTGCAGGTCTTTGCCCACGAGGGTCGGATCAAGATTGATGATTGGTTCTATCTTGGCCCAAGCTCGACGATTTGGTCGTCAGACCCGGTGGGGATCAAGATCGGAAAGCGGGTACACGTCTCATGGGGTGTGGCGATCCACGACACCAACTCGCATCCTATGGACCCGAAGAAGCGCTTCGCGCAGATGCAAGCCATCTTCAAGCGGGGCCATCCTAGAGTCGACCCTGGCATCCGCTCCGCTCCGATCGTGATTGGAGACGATGTCTGGATTGGGAACAGTGCCATGATCATGAAGGGTGTCACGATCGGCGATCGGGCGATTATCTCCGCCGGTTCCATAGTGCGAACCGACGTCCCTGCTGACGCCCTGGTGCGGCCTGACCGGGTCGTGAAATGATGCCTTTGGGTTAATGCTCATCACACGGTTAGCTCACAGTCACGAAGGGCATGTGCTTGACCCGCTCCCATTGCTCCTTCGCCGTGGTTCCTGACCAGCCGTTGCGAAGTGCACTCTCGCGGTACGCCTCCACAGGCTCTAGTCCGGGCAAGGCCACAGTCTGCGGCAAGAAGAACAGGTTGCCGCCAGCCGCCGAGACAGCGACGAGTTTGTAGCCGTGACTATTGCAGAGCTGCGTCAGAGCGGTGATCGAGGCGCCGTGATACCAACCGCTTTCGTGCTTTGCGGCCCTATCGAACGACGGATCGTATGGCACGGTGACGGGGTTGAGCCCGAAGCTGGCATTGTACTCCGCGACAATGACGGCCGGGCGCACTGGCAGCAAGGCTTGCAGAAACCAGTAGTCGTTTCCATCGACATCGACGGAAAGCACTCCAAGTTGCGGAAAATGCGTGGCGAGACTTTCGATGTTGTTGAGATCAATGAAGCTCTGGCGCACTTCAATCCGCTTTGGAAGCAGCGAGCGCGCCAACCGCACGGTCGTTGCGTCGCCGTCGACGAGCAGACCCCTGAATTCACTAAGCCCAATGCAGTTGTACTCCGTCGGATGGAAACCAAATTCCAAGAACGTTTTCGGGCTTTGGCCAACAATCTGCGACAGGATCACACTTTCGTCTGATTGCGGAGACCCGGCAAGGCGAGCCTTTGCGAGGTGAAAATAATATCGGAGGGGGCTTGAGCGAAGGAAAGCATGCATGCGCGATTGGACATTCATCAATGGATGACTCCTGATCGCCCGCCCGCGGACAATTATTTGCGACAAGCGACGGCGGTTTGCAAGCTTGCAAACGCGCGTGTCCGCCAGTCTGGAGGCCATTTGAAAATCGCCGAAAAGTTCGTCAGAAGAATTGCTCTGCGAGGGCCGCTCGGGATGCTGTGCGCACCAACAATGGCACAGCAGGCCGACCAGAAATCCTACAGCTGGGCGGTATTTCGGAATTGTCAGGGTTCATCGCCGACGCAGACCACCGCCGGTGCAGCCGCTACCGTCTGCTGTCCTGCGGCTTCTGGTGCGGGTCCTGGGATTTCGACCACCAGACAAAATACAGCGAGCCCATCTTTATCACAGGCACGCGGCGGTCGCGTTCCCTGGCCCGCAACTCACGATAGGTCTTCATCTTCAGAGTGCCGCCCGGCAACCTGATACGCACTGCCATCGGTCCAACTCCCGTTGTGCAACGCAGCAATTTTCGTGCAATGCGGTAAGTAGAGACCTTCCGTTGCGGAAGAGTCAACAGCAGGGTCATCAACTTATTTTGCGAGCTGGCCGGCGGAGGTCGGGGCGGGCTTTCCCAGGCGCATGGCAGCCGAAAATATTCATGCGTCACCCTGGCGACTGATCGTCAACCAGGCGCTGGCGGTTCGACCACCAGGTGAAATAGATCCGGCCGATCTTGACGACGGGTATGCGGCGGGCGCGTTCGCGGTCGCGCAATTCGCGGTACACCTTCACCTTCAGTGTGCCGCCAGGCATCCTGATACGCACCGCCATCGATTCCGCCACCCCATTGTGCAATGCAGCATCAGAGACCTTCCGCTGCGGAAGAGTCAATGCCTGCCCGCTGACTATTTCTGGGACTAGTCGAGCGGTCTTGAGGTTTGGGCGCGCGCGGCCGTTCCCGATCCCGCACGGAGGCGTCATTGCTCAGTCGGCATCGTCTGGTGCGCGGGCTATTTCCTGGGCGAGGATTTTCTGGGCGAGGATGGGCGATCGGACACGCCGCTCGGCCACCAGATGACGAAGTAATTGCCGACCTGCCAAACCGGCACCTCGCGATTCTGCTCGCGGCGCCGCAGCTCGTCCCTTTTCTTGATCTTCAAAGTCCCGCCTGGAAGCCTGATTCTTATCGTCACGTGTCCTCCCGTACCCGCTACAGGTACGAACGATAGACGGGAACAGTTTCATCCCGGCTAAGCAATTTCATCCAGGTCGAGCAATTTCGGGCGCGGTAGACGCAGGAACCGGGACCGGAGCGAGATCGCCGGAACCGGCTTCATTTGAAGAAATCCGCAATGCCGTTGATGGCCAGCACCGCATAGACGATCGGTCCGGCGATAAACGCACAATAGAGACAGAGGATCGCCGCCAGCACCAGCAGCAACGGCTTGTCGCGAGCGACGGCGCGGAGCTCGGACTTCACCGTCCAGCGCGCCGCAGCGGTTTGTTCATCATCAGACATGTGCACCATCCCGCGCCCATTTCACACGGCAGGTCGAAAACATCAACCTTCCTTGCCACGGCAACATCGGCACGGGCTGCCGCCCAATTCTGCTTTGCCGCCACGCATCTGCTTTTTCAACCTCAAAACCTTGCCCGCGAGGGCGGAAAGGACTGCCCATGGACATGACGTTCAGGGGCGCCGCCAGGCGCCTCGATGATATAGACTTGCCGAAACTCGGTGCCCGGATCGGCGTCGGCGAGGACGAGATGCACGCGTTCCTCGATGTTGAAACCAGCGGGCACGGCTTCGACGCCGTTGGCCGGCCGGTCATCCTATTCGAACCGCACGTCTTCTACCGCAACCTGTCGGGTGCCGAGCGGGCACAAGCGGTAGCCGCCGGCCTCGCTTATCCGAAGTGGGGCGAGAAGCCCTATCCCAGGGATAGCTACCCACGGCTCAGGGCGGCTTGTGCGATCGACGAAACCGCGGCGCTCAAATCCGCTTCGTGGGGGCTGGGTCAGGTCCTCGGCGAGAATTTCAAGGCGGCAGGCTTCCTTACCGTGCAGGCGATGGCCGAGGCAATGATGGCAGACGAGGCGCTGCAGCTCGGCGCGGCGATCGACTTCATCGTCGAGAACCGGCTCGACGACAATCTGCGCAATCATGACTGGTCGGGATTCGCCAAGGGCTACAACGGCGCCGGCTATCGCAAAAACTCCTACGATACCAGGCTTGCCGAGGCCTATCGCAAATGGAGCCGCATCAAGGACACGCCCTGGCCGTCTGCCGGTCCGGCGTCATCGGCGGTCGTCCCCGCAGTCCCGCCAGAGCTCGCTAAGCCAATTGCCGTTCCGCAAGCGACCGCTGCGCCCGCGTCCTCTGCACCTCCCGTGCCTGCCGCCAGGCCCGGCCTCTGGGCAGCGCTGATCGCCGCCATCCTCAAACTATCAGCCATCCTCAAACTGTCTGGAAGGAAATGACATGTGGACCCGGATCAAGAGCTTTTTCCGCGACAGCGAGACAATATTCTGGGCGCGGCTTCAGGCGGCCATCGGCGTCATCGCGAGCATCGTCACCTATGTCGACCCGCAGGTGCTTTCGCCGATCATTCCGGGGGAATGGTTCCCCTGGTTTCTTGTGATCAACGGCGTTTTGACCGAGTTCCTGCGCCGCCGCCGCGCGGAGGATTTGTGATGGCCGCACTCCTCGCCATTCTCAGCGCCATCATCGGCAACAAGGTCGTCATGACGGTATTCGCTGCTGCGGCCGGCGGCATCGGCCTTTACGTTGCCGGCGGCATCAACCGGGCGAAGAAGGAGGCGGTCAAACAGGCCGAGGCAAAAGTCGCGGCCGCCGAGGACCGCCTCGAAATGAACCGCGAGGCCGCCGCCGAAGGGCGCAAGGTCGCCGGCATGACCGATGCTGCAGCAAGAGCGGAGGCTGAGAAATGGGCAAAGCGCTGATCCTTTGCCTGGCGCTCGCCGGCTGCGCGACAACCACGCCGGCCGGCAATCCGCGCCAGGTCTGGTGCGACCACAACCAGCCGCGCCGGCCATCGGCGGCCGTCGTCGCCGCCATGACCCGGCCCGAGCTCGACGAGATGAACGCCTTCAACGGGCAGGGTGCCAGATGGTGCGGGTGGACGCCATGATGCACGAATTACTCGACGTCCTGGGCATCAAGGCGCCGGTGTTGGTCGCCGGCCTGTCCGGCGGCATTTTGCGGGCCTTGTCGCGTCATCGCTACAAGGTCCGCGAAATGGTGGCCTCGCCGATCTGCGGCGCGCTGGCGGCGGCCTATCTGACGCTGCCGGTCGTGCATTATTTCCGCGCCGCCGGCCTGCCCATTCCTTCTCCGGACGACGACACCACGACGCTGGCCGCGGCGTTCCTAATCGGCGTCTCGGCCATGTGGATTTCGGACATCGTCTTCGAAATGATCGTGCGCCGGTTCGGGCCGGTGAAGGAGGAGTAAGCCGCCCAAGCCCGACGAAATAGTGACGTTCAGTTGGAGCCCGGCGCCCCGAAAGGTGGGGGGGGGGGTTTTGGTTTTTGCACGGAATGTGTTAGAAGTTTGTTTTGGGCCAGGGCGGGGGGCTGCCGCGGGGGCCCCCCAAGATGGGGGGTTGGGATGGGTGGTTGT
>NZ_JAMYVA010000051.1:0-40533 GCF_040323505.1 Mesorhizobium sp. M0040 | reverse complement strand
ACGGGTGATTTCAGTCCAGGCCATCGTGATCTCCATCGAATCTCGCAAATCCGACAGAATCACAACCTGCTGAAATCACTCAACTCTTTTTGGAACGGACACTAATAGGCAAGTTCTGAACCCTGCATTTGACTCCGGATGCGACGTCCAGGAATTCTGAGCATTTAGCCTGATACCGAATGACAGCCTGACGATCTCAACGATTTTGCATGGCGTTGTCCCAAACACTTCTGCCGTTCTTTGATTTTTTTGATACACCTTGGTTTTCGCGCCACTTCCTGCCAATATCTACGATCATTTCTGGTTGTTTAATCCCTGACAAAAGACGGCATTGGTAACGCGAAGTAAAATCTGTAAACGGACGATTATAGTGGGCGCGCTGCTGCTTTTCTGGGTCAAGATCCGGAACCAGTAGTGCACTGCACTCCTGTATAAAATCTCCCGAGAAGAAAGCCGGGCTTGTTCCAAAGTTAGGATACTTTCTCTTCCAAATTCTAACGCTTAGAAATCTTACTTTCTCCGTTCGCCTGCGAAACTCGTCACGCCCGTTCCACCCGAGCTCTTTTGTTACAAGTTTCTCTGCTCGAGTGCGACGGGGAAACACCCGGTCTGGGTGATAGGCTCAAGTGCAAGCCAGTCATCTTCGAGATGCAAGACAAATGGTGAAATCACTCGAGACCAAACGTCCTTCACTGCATGTCCAAAGCTTGCAGTTTCTGGTTCTGAGATGGGGTGGTGTGGCAGGGGACGTGGAGATAACCTCCACGCCCCTATGCCGATTCGGCGATTCGATGAATGACTGCATTGGGAAAATACGCCAGAACAAGGCTACGGCACCTTTCATGATCGAGTTCGCTTCCGCCAAACGGATCGATGTGACGGAGACCCCCATCGATGCGAAAGTGCCGAAATAACATCTGTTGAAACGATTGCAGCGTTTGTGAAAGCAATTCGGGCTTCTGCCGCATATCAGAGTTACGTCGATGGCAGGCGATTGTCTGAGAACATGAACCACAACTTTTTTTCACTAGCCGCGCGGGACTGGCTTCCTTGACGGGGAGCGGGCGCTGGCCTTGGGCCGAGCAGATATCCGCCCAAAATTGACACTTCCCAGAAAACCCTGAAAACGCAATCGCGAGAAAGGAACAGAAAGGAACTCCCATGGACCGCAACTTCACTCGCGCTCGTTCCAAAGCCTGAAGGCAGATGGTCCAACGGCCCCGGTCGCGAAGTTTCTCGCATCCTAACCCAGATACTCAGGACCAATGTCGCCCGTATTGCTAAAAACCGCTTCCTGTGTCGGTTCTGCACGAGTTCGTTAGCCGGCCTGTTGCGAAATTGCTATTTTAGTGGAACACTTCGGGCAATTGGCAATTGGGGGGTCGAACCCGTTTTTCAAGTTCGCGGCGGCCAGTGGGGCAAATGCATGTCACGCAGTTTCTGATCGAGATGCTTACCGTGTTGGGTGCTGCACGGCAGGATGCCGCCGACTATGCCGGCTTCCGCAACGATAGCGTCTTCAACGACAAGATAGCGGGTAAGACCTTTATTGATATTGGCAGTCACCATGGCGAACTGTGTCTCGAGGCGCTTCGCCGCGGCGCGACGCGGGCTGTCGGAGTTGAACTCATTCGTGAGAATGTACTGATTGCTCGGCAAAAAGCAGAGCAGACGGGACTCTCGCCTGAATACCTGGAAGCGGATTTCGAGCGGATCGGAGATCTTGGAAGCTTCGATGTCGTCGCCTGCCTGAACGTCTTGCCACAACTGTTCGACCCGATCCATGCCTTGCGACGAATGGCGGCGATGGCGCGCGAACGTCTGGTTCTCGAATTGCCGAACCAGCCCAGCAAGTTGTTTTCGCGCTTTCGGACGCCCGGTCCCGCTATCGACGTTCCCTGGGCCAGGAGGATGCACGAAGTCGCCGGGCGCACCTTTCTACCGAACGTCGCCGCGATGGAAGGGATCTTCAATCAGCACATGGCGACATTCGAACCTGTCCAAATTGTCCCGTCGAAGCCGCGAAACAGTTTTCTGGTGGTTGCTACCAAAAGACGTATCAAGCATCTGACCGTTGTGGCCGGACCGACCAGTTCCGGAAAAAGTACGTTCAAGAATCGGCTCATCAACGATCAAGCGTTTCGTGTGTCCTTGGGTTTGCCCGAGGGAGTAACCGCGCAAGCCGACGCGAACGAGATAAGGCGGCTGCCAGATGGCCCGCTCGATCATGTCGTTTTGCACTATGATTTCTTTCGGCCTTATGAGCGCGCGCTTGGAACCTATGAGCGCGATCCGGCGGCGGAATTCATTCGCTGCGCCGAACACCTCTCGATATTCACGATGATGACGCCCAAGGCGCGTATCCGTTCGCAACTGGCCGCCAATGAGTTGAACAAGAAACGGATGAAACCGGACGCCAAGGTGCGCTACGAAGGCCTTTACGTCCGGTATGATTCCCCTGACTTCCTGGCAAGCTGGTACGACAAATGGTTCCGGTTCTGCGCCACCCTGGACCACAATCGACATCGGCTCGCTCGAAACGACGGAAACTACGAATTTTTCGACAGTGCGGATTGGCAACGGATTCACGCGGCAAATTATGGCGACATCGACGATCTCAAGCCCGCCTAGAAACCACTTGTTGCCTTCCGACGTCTTCGACAAGAAGAAGGTCGCCATCTTTCTGCCGCGGGACGCTGGGCTTGCCGAAGCGATCCGGGGTGCTGGTGCGCGCGATGTCGCAATCTATGGCAACGGTCCGGCATCACCTGACCAACTTCGTCTGACGTATCGAAGCGCCAAAGATGTCGGTCGCAACAATGCGGATGTCGTGCTGCTCGAGGGCCGGTCCGCCATGGCGCTGCGCTCGAAGGATCTAAAGCATATAGGGGGGGCAAGGCTCTTGCTCGTAAGGGCCAGCGCACGTTCGTTTCTCGCCGGGCTTCTGTTGCTAAATCACTTGCGGCGTGGGCGGCTCGCCTGGCGCGGGCAGGTAATGATGCCGGCTGCCGCTAGCTGCCACAGGTCGCGCTGGCTTGTCTTCGAGAACGTCGCGCGCAAGCAGCGTAGCGCCAAATACTATGCCGCGCTTGGCCGCGGTATCGTGGACATGTTCAGTTCCGTCGCGGACCTTCGCTACAGCACGCTGCGGTCGGCGCAAAAGATCAGGGATCCGTCGACTTCAGGCGATATCGATCTGCTGGTCCACAATGACGATGCCGGCGAACTGGTGCGGCGAATGACAGAGCGTTTTGGCACGATCCCCCTCGACGTCTATACGCCGTTTAGCGTGCCGGGCCATTCGGATGGCAATGTCGCTTATCTGCCCCCTGCCCGCGCCCTGGACTTGCTTGCGCGGCGCGAGCGGGGCGAATGGGGCGAATGGCATCCGTGTCCAGCCGACGCGCTGTTGAGCTATTGCTATCATTTGCTTTTTCACAGGCAGCCAGGAGTGCTGGGCAAGGATGAAACCCTACTGCCGAAAACCTGGGACGACGAAGCACGGTTTGCCGAGCTCATGCGGCTTTGCGACAAGGCAGGCGTCGCTCGGGTTCGGACGTTGAGCGACATGGAAGCGCTATTGCGGCGCGAGAAATGGTTCCCCGAAAGCGAAACGATCAATTTCGTGGCAAGATCGAACGAATTCGTCCGGTCGAGATATGCGGTCAGGTCATCCTACTTGCCAGGCCTGGCCGTGTTCATCGTCCGCGAAGCCGCGCTGAAATACGAGCTGGTTGGTCCGATCGAAACGATACTTGCCGCGGAAGGCTTCGACATCAAGCTGTCCGAAATGATACCCGTGGAACGGAGGATGGAAATTGCTTCGCTCTTTCGTGGCGGCAACTGGGCATCGTCGCAAGACAGCGAACCGGCTGGCGTGCCAGCCCATTTCATCGTCACGTTTGACCCCAACCCATTGCCGATGCCCGAGCAGGTGGAAATCGGACGCGCCTTTGTCGATAACAAACGTCTTTTGCTGAAGAAAAAATTAAGAAAACGGACCGCGCAACTCGCAGACAAGAAGCGTCTGAACGCTCTGCACTCGAGCGACAATTCGCTGCAGGCGCTCGACTATGTCAGGCTGCTTTGCCCCGATCGCTACGATGAATTCGAAGCGCTGGTTCTAAGTCCGTCCGGGCCGGGGCGGTAAGACTGCGATGCGAGTTCGCGGTAAGCGCACTGAGGGTTGTCGGCTGAACCGTCCTGCCTCAGTTGGAGCCTCCAATAAACGCGATCCGCGGCCCACAGCCACCGTCAGCAATTGCCGTGACGCAGCCGCGGCCATCCAGCGCTAGCTTGCCTTTACGACAATTGCCTGTCCCGTCGGAAGTTCGATGATGCCTTCCGGGCGACTTTCGAAGAATTGGTCAAAGGCCTTTCGGGCTCCAGGACAGAGCGCAGAGCCGTAGTCATCGCATATGATCAGGCCATGCGCGCACACTCGATCGTAGAAGAAGGCAAGCGCATCACGTGTCGGCTCGTATAGATCGACGTCGATATGGACCAGGGCGAAACGTCGGTCGGCTACGCCTGAAAGAGTTTCCGGTATCCATCCGACATGAAACGTGGTGTTGCTGACGCCTGAAATATTCTCTCTGGCTATTGTCTCGTCGGTGCTGAGATCGTCGGACTTCCATGACGTTCGGCCGTTTTGCTTGCGATCCTCCGCGGTCGGTTCCGACAAGCCTGCGAACGAATCGAAAAGATGGTAGTGCCGTGCTCGAAGATCGCTCATCAGCATGAATATCGTCGACCGGCCTTGCCTTACGCCGCATTCGGCCACATCGCCGTCGACACGCTCGATCGATCGCAAGCAGCTTTGCAGAACGAAAGCTCGCGGATCTGGAATCCCGCGGATGTTTTTGACTCGCTGCAGCGCCTTGCGGAAAAATGACTGATCCTTCCAGACCATGTGGCTGGAATAGACATAGAAGCCGTATTTGTCGGCTTTCTTCTGAGAGACCTTGTACCAAACCGCGCCTCTGCGTTTTTTCGAAATAACAGCAAGTGCCGCGTCTCTCAATTTCATCCGTATCCTCCATCATTCGGTATGTTCATAACACGGACAGAAGAGAAGCTCTGCCGGCATCAGACGCGAATGACGTCGAGTTCCGGCTGAAGGACGTGGCCTTATTGCCGCAAGGAAGCGCCTTCCGTCGCTCGTAATAAGCCAACATCGGGAATGGACGCCATGCACTGCGACTCAAGATCACGGTCACGTGCCCTGGCCAGTTCGGAAGTTAGTCGATTCCCAGCCGGGAGTTAATACCCGCCCCGTTTGCGCTGCGCGCCGCAAACGACGGCGCCGCGCCTCTTCATCACATATTTGCGCGCAGCAAGGCAACGCCCTAAAGCAGATGCGCGTCGAATGGTGCTGATTTGCACCAACGACCGTCTTGCCGCGACATGCGGTTTTCAGCCAGGCTCGATCAAAGCTCGCCCGCATCGTGGGGCTTTTGGCCAATCACGGTCGAGCGCCGGCCTTTTCGGCAGCTTCCGAGAATGGAAATCGGAAAAGCAGCTTCCGGTTCTCGTCGCAGATTTCGAAGGAAAGACCTGTCAGGACCGGGCTGCCGCTGAGCAGGCCCTCGGCCAGGATTTCCTTGGCCGAAGCCATTGCGTTATCCTGAGCCGCGGACAAACCGTCCAACTCCTGACCCTCGAAATCTTCCGTCAAGCGGCCCTCATTGTTTCGGAAATGGAAAAAATATCTCGGCATGGCTCCTCCGGTGGGTCGGTTTCTCTAATGCATGTCGCGCAAAAGTGTGCAGCGGTTTTGCGACAACGACATGTACAAAAACAAGCACTTAAAGCGCGTCGCATGAGGCTGATCGGCGCGATGCGCTTTAGTCGCGAGCGCCTCAGGAACAGCGTCGGATTTGTGCACGACAGCACCGTGCGATTTTGGCGTTGGGATTCATGGCGTTTAGGCCTTCATGCGTCAGGTCGATCGAACAGCACCCCCAGCCCGTGTTCGAACGCACATGCCGCAATCATGTTGTCCGGGGCTTTTCCGGAGACCGGGCAATTCGGCATGACAGCCCTGATCGCGATCTCAGCCGCTGCGGTGGAAACCGCATCGTGGCGCCTCTTCCTGGTCTCCATGTATTGCTTGAGCAGAATTTTCAGGCGCCGCGCGGCAATCTCGTCAACGACCATCGTCCTCCCTCGATTCGGCACAATGTCCGTCTTCCGGGTCTGTCCTCCGGATGAAGGTCCGCTGCCATTGGGTAGCAGCGGACCACTCGGCTGGGTGAGCCAATGACCCGAGGCGGGGGCGTCTCGGACCGCCACCACAATAGCTTCGGCAGGCCACTCGTTCCACAGAACGCTGTCGTTGGTAATTTTCGTACACTGAGCATTGCCGCAGACAGTCTGCGACCGTGGGATTTTTGCGCTATGCCCGTAGCCTGATAACCGGATCAGCTTCGGCTTCGATCGACATAGCTGTAGATGCCCGCGCCGATCGCGACCGCTCCTACAGTGATCAGAATCGATGGCACACCCATCGACGTGGCGACGATCCCCCAGACAATGGCGACGGCAATTGCGCCGACCGTTCCCAGCACCAGTCTAAGCCGTTTCGACATTATCCATTCCCCCAAAAGTGCATCTTTGGCCTTTTCCGGTCGAAATACCGCAATGCGGCACCATTGTCTGCGCTTCGTCCAACTTTTATGCCGACCCTGAGCCCCGACCGCTGAGGCGTAAGCGATCCGTATGCGGGCTGTCGCAAACGCCCACTCGACAATCAGGACGCTTGGGCGCGAGCCCGAGAAGCGAGGCGTCAGAAAGCGAGGTATCTATGTACAATTTCGGAATTTACTCCGGTTCACAATGATGACCATGGCGGCCACGGCAACCGCAATGGTCATCACGGGCCTTACCCCGAGACAACCGAAGCGACTTTGATTTGCCATAGGTCGGTCTGTAGAAGGCGAGCAAGGGGCCTATCGGCGGCTCAAGCAGCAGCGGATCGAGCGGCGCCAGCAGCTCAAGCGGCAGCAGCGGTTCGAGCGGCAGCAGCGGATCCAGTGGCGGCAACGACGGAACAAGCAGCGGCGGGTCTAACGGCAGCGGCGGAGTGTAGCGGCTGCTCAAGCGGCTCCGGTGGCGGCGCCACTCGAGTTGAACCGTGGCGGCGACCACGCGGCCGGCAACGACGATCGATCCTCACGACAACGGGAGTAGTAGTATGACGCTCCGACCGAAATCGGCGACCGCGCCCCTCACCGACCTTGCAGGATTGCTTGGTCTTGCGCTCACCGTCGCGATGCTCGCCGACAGAAGCTGGCCTGTGCATTTGCAGGCCATGACTGTCATTGCAGCTACTACTGCAGCAATGATCGCGGTCGACACGGCTTATTTCCAGACGTTTCGAAGGCGTTCAACGGGATTGCAGGCGAAGCCGATGCGAGCGCTTGAAGTCGAGCGTGTCGTGCGCAAGCTCATCGGCTTCATCGTTACGCTCACGACCATTGCCGCAGTCTACTGGATAGTGCCGGAATACCGGCGTGAGTTTTACGCCCCTACTGGGCAACGCTCTACGACACCTTGCCGGCGCTGCTCGTCGGTCGCCGATCGGGCGCTCCGGCTGAATGCCACCCTTGCTCGGACCATCTGCGGCAGTCGGCGCTATCGCCTCAAGGCGTGATCGCGATGCCGATCCTCGCCGCTCATCGGCAACGGCCGATCGCCCTCGAGCAGGCGGGTGATCCGGGCGAAGCCGGCAAAAGCCTTTCTCGCTTCCTCGGCCGACATCCGGCCGGCGATGGCCGCAGCGCAGCAATTCACGGCGCACTGGTAAACCGGCCCGCGCCGCCCCGCCGGCCATTTTCGCAAGAATGCCATTGCTTCGGCAACGCTGTCGATCTCCTCCACAGGCTGTCCCTGTCCGCGCAAAACCCGCACGGGCGAAAAGAATTGCAAGCGGTCCATCATTTCCTCCCCGTCGACCGGATGCGTGCGATCGAACCCCACTAAACTCGCGAACCCGACTTTGGTTCCCGGCAAAAGAGGGCTTGGCCTGAAAAATGTTGGCTGCACGAGACGAGCAGCGGTGGACGCGCCCGGCAGCTCCAATTGGGTGACATCTTGCCCCAATTGGGTGACATCTTGCCATTGTACGGGAACGTTAGCGCGGCTGATGCATTTCGATGCCACGAGCAGTCTTTTTGAGGGAAATGCCAAAACATGAGAATAGCCCATGTGGCGCCGCTCCATGAATCCGTGCCACCCCGGTTCTATGGAGGGACGGAGCGCATCGTCTCCTATCTGACCGAAGGATTGGTCGAGCTTGGCCATGACGTGACCCTGTTCGCCAGCGGCGATACCAAGACGTCGGCGAAATTGGTGGCGTGTCGCGAGCGCGCGCTCCGTCTCGATTCTCGCCCGCACAAATCCGAAACGGCGGCGCATCTCTCGATGCTCGCCGAGGTGAGGAGCCGCGCGCAACAGTTCGACATCATCCATTTCCATCTCAGCCACTTCCTGCATTTTCCTTTCTTCGAACACATGCCTGACCGGACGGTGACGACACCGCATGGCAGGCTCGACTATGTCGACCTGGCCCCGGCCTACGAACATTTTCCGCGCTTTCCGATGATCTCCATTTCCCGCAGCCAGAGAACCGGGCTACCCAGGGCCAATTGGCTGGCGACCATCCATCACGGGCTGCCGATCAATATCTACGAGCCGACTTTCGAGACGAATGCGGACGAGCCGTATCTGGCCTTTCTCGGCCGGCTGTCGCGCGACAAGCGCCCGGACCGTGCCATTGAGATCGCCTTGCGCTCCGGGCTGAAACTGAAGCTTGCGGCAAAGATCGGCGACGACGACCGCCCTTTTTTCCACGACACGGTCGAGCCGCTGATCGACGGCGACCGTGTCGACTATATCGGCGAGATCGAAGAGGACAGAAAAGCGGAATTCCTCGGCAAGGCGGCCGGCCTGCTGTTTCCGATCGATTGGCCGGAGCCGTTCGGTCTTGCCGCGATAGAGGCTATGGCCTGTGGCACGCCGGTAATCGCCTGGAAATGCGGTGCCCTGCCGGAGATCATCGACCACGGCGTGACCGGTTTCCTTGTCGATACGGTCGATGCCGCAGTCACCTCGATACCGGAATTGCTGCGCCTCGACAGGCGACAGGTGAGATCCGTGTTCGAAAACCGTTTTTCTGCCACGAGAATGGCCCACGACTATGTGGCTGCCTATGCGCGCCTGATCGGTACTCCCGGTGAAGCCAGAGCGTCCTGATCGGCGTCATTGTGGACGTTGGAACGAAACGACAGAGCTTGTGACGTATGAATCAACTCGACGAGCGTAAGCTTGATCCCGCCGTAGCCCTTGCCTCCCTCGACGAGGTTGCGCCCCGGGAGCCGCACCGGCTGTTCGCCCTCAAGCAAGCCGACTGCTTCGCGGTGGCCGACGCCTATGGCGACATCCGCGGCGCCGGCGATGGCTTTTTCCGAGACGACACGCGTGTGCTTTCGGAATTCCGGCTGACGGTCGGTGGCCGGCAAATGTCGTTGCTCGGCGCCTCGCTCAGCCAGGACAATGTGCTTTTCACCTCGAACCTGACCAATCTGCCGATCCAGAGTGTCGGTGGTCGCGACATTCCGCAGGGCGCGATCCACATAGAACGCGTCAGGCTGCTTTGGCAGGACCGGCTGTTCGAGCGCATCACCCTTTCCAACTACAGCCAGGAATCGTCGGCCATTCGGGTTTCCTTGCATTTCGCAGCAGATTTCCGCGACATGTTCGAGGTGCGCGGTTCGACCCGGCTCAAGCGCGGAATAGCCCACGCCGCCGAGACCAGTCCGACATCCGTGGTGCTTCGATATGACGGGCTGGACCAGCTCGTGCGCCTGTCGGCGATCTCGTTCTCGCAGGCGCCGGACAATTTGACCGCCAGCCGCGCGGATTTCCTGGTTGCGGTGACGAAGCGCAGCAGCGAGGTCCTCTATATCGAGGTCGGCCCGGAAGTGGCGGAGACACCCGACCGCGACCGTTTTCGGGCTGCCGCCGCCCGCGCTCGCTTCGGCATGCGCGCCAAACGCCGCCACGGCGCGACGGTGCACAGCTCCGGCCGCGTCTTCAACGACTGGATCGAACGCGCGCGCGCGGACGTGGCGTTGCTGACCACCGAGCTTTCAACCGGACCTTACCCCTATGCCGGCATACCCTGGTTCTCGACGGCATTTGGCCGTGACGGGGTGATTTCCGCACTGCAGATGCTGTGGTTGAATCCTGGGCTGGCGCGCGGCGTACTCGCCTTTCTCGCCCAGCATCAGGCGACCGAAACGTCGCCGTTCAGCGATTCGCAGCCGGGCAAGATCATGCACGAGACCCGCAAGGGCGAGATGGCGGCACTGCGGGAGCTCCCGTTCGGCCGCTATTACGGCGGCGTCGATACCACGCCGCTCTACATTCATCTCGCTTGCGCCTATGCGGATCGTACCGGCGACATGGCGTTCGTCGACGGCCTGTGGCCATCGCTCTGTGCAGCGGCCGAATGGACGGAGGAGACAAGCCGCGCGACCGGCTTCGTTACCTACCAGCGCGGCGCCGAGACCGGCCTTGCCAACCAGGGCTGGAAGGACAGTTTCGATTCCGTCTTCCATGCCGATGGCCGCATGCCCAAGGGGCCGATCGCCCTGGTCGAGGTGCAAGGCTACGTCTTTGCCGCGTTCCGTGGGCTGGCGGCCCTCGCCCGCCGCCGCGGCGAGGACGACAAGGCCGATCATTGGGAGGAACGGGCCGAAACCATGCGCGCCGCGGTGGAACGCCATTTCTGGATGGACGATCTCAATTTCTATGCACTGGCGATCGATGGTGCAGGCGAGCTCTGCAAGGTACGGACGTCGAATGCCGGCCATCTTCTCTTTGTCGGGCTGCCCGAGCCGGAACGGGCGCAGATGGTCGCCGATCAGCTGCTCTCTGCGTCGTTCCACTCTGGGTGGGGAGTGAGGACGCTGGCCGACGATGCGATATTCTTCAATCCGATGTCCTACCACAATGGTTCGATCTGGCCGCACGACACCGCCATGTGCGGTGCCGGCCTGGCACGTTATGGCGTGCGCGACAGCGTAGTCAGGCTGATGAGCGGCACGTTCGAATCGGCTGTCCATTTCAACATGCGGCTGCCGGAACTGTTCTGCGGCTTTACCCGGTCGCCGGGCGAAGCGCCCATCGCCTATCCCGTCGCGTGCCTGCCGCAGGCCTGGTCGGCGGGATCGGCCTTCATGCTGATGCAGGCCTGCCTTGGGCTCGAAATCGACGGCTGGAACAGCGAAATCCGGGTCACCCGCCCAAGGCTGCCGATCGGCATCGACACGCTGACATTGCGGCATCTAGGCGTCGGCTCGACAGTGGTCGACCTCACATTCCAGCGTGTCGGCGACCGGGTCGTCGCCTTTCTCGCCGATCGGTATGAGGGGATGGTGCCGCTCATCGTGCGTACTTGATGCCGCCGCGCTGCGGCGCATCGAAAATGACGCGCGGCATTGCAATCGTCCGGAACCGATAGCCTGTTTGTGCGTTGCAAAAATGGCGCGGGGACGTTGTCGTTGTCATACGGCGGCGAACCAGAAAACAAATAAAAAAACGGCTATCGACCGGCCGGAGGCGAGATCACATTCCATGTCAGATTATACTGTAAACCTGCTCTGGGTTTTGCTGATTGCAAGTTTTGGCTTTTCCGCTTTTGCCATTCTCCTGTCGATATCCCGCCAGCGTCGCGGCCGCGCAACGGCGGCCGCATACACGCCGAGCGAGGATGTCGCGTCGGAAGCGGCACGCAAGGTGCTGCGCGAGTTCGAAAAGAACGGCCAGTCGGCCGATGCGGCACTGGTCACATGGTCGCCCGACACTTTGCGCAAGATCCTGGCCGACGACCTGCCGGACGCACAGGTCATCGTGGTGTCCAACCGCGAACCCTACATCCACAACATCAAGGATGACGGGGTCCAACTTTTGGTGCCGGCCAGCGGGCTGGTTTCGGCACTCGAGCCCATCACCCGCGCCTGTGCCGGCACCTGGATCGCCTATGGCGGCGGCACGGCAGACCGCCTCACCGTCGACAAGGACGACCGGGTGCAGGTGCCGCCGGGCAATCCGTCCTACACGCTGCGCAGGGTCTGGCTGACGGAGGAGGAATATCAGGGCTATTATCTGGGCTTCGCTAATGAGGGCCTATGGCCGCTTTGCCATATCGCCTTCACCCGCCCCGTGTTTCGCGCCTCGGACTGGGACGCCTACGAGGCCGTCAACCGGAAATTCGCCGATACGGTGGTTGCCGAAGCCCGCAACGAACGGCCGATCGTGCTGGTGCAGGACTACCATTTTGCGCTGCTGCCACGCATGATTCGCCAGCGCCTGCCGGACGCGATAGTCATCACCTTCTGGCACATCCCTTGGCCCAATTCGGAAGTGTTCAGCATCTGTCCGTGGCGTGAGCGGATCCTGGAAGGACTGCTCGGCAGTTCGATCATCGGCTTTCATACCCAATTCCATGCCAACAACTTCACCGAAAGTGTCGACCGCTTTCTGGAGAGCCGGATCGAACGGGCAGACGCGGCAATCTCCTATGGTGGGCAGACCACATTGGTCCACGCCTATCCCATTTCCATAGAATGGCCGGCCCAATTGCTGGCAAAACTGCCGTCTGTGGAGGAGTGCCGCGCCAGCGTGCGCGACAGATTCGGCCTGTCTGCGGATACCAAACTATGCGTTGGCGTCGAGCGCCTCGACTACACGAAAGGCATTCTCGATCGCTTCCATGCCTTGGACGAATTGTTCACGAGATATCCCGAATGGATAGGCAAGGTGGTTTTCCTGCAGATCGCCGCGCCGAGCCGGGGGACATTGCCCGCCTACCAGCAACTCCACGACGAATGCCGCCGCTGTGCCGAGGAGCTCAACCGGCGCTATGGCAGCGAGACATACAGCCCTATCCTGATGGTCGCCGAACATCATCGGCAGGAGCAGGTCTACGAGGTCTATCGCGCCGCCGACATCTGTATGGTCACCAGTCTGCATGACGGCATGAACCTTGTCGCCAAGGAATTCGTCGCAGCGCGCGACGACGAACAGGGCGTGCTTTTGCTCAGCACCTTCGCCGGTGCCTCGCGCGAACTGCTGGAAGCGCTGATCGTCAACCCCTACGATGCGGCCATGATGAGCGAGGCGCTGTTGCAGGCGCTGACGATGACGCCGGAAGAGCAGCGCGAACGTTTGCGGCCGATGCGCGAGATGGTCCGCGACAACAATGTCTACCGCTGGGCCGGCAGTATGCTGCTGGACGCCGCGCGCCTGCGCAAACGCGGCGATCTCGACAGGGTGACCGGAACCGGCGAGCGCCCGCCATCGAACACCAACAACGTCATCTCGATGTTCGAGCGGGCTCGGAAGGCAGCGTCGTGAAAAGCTTTGAACAACCGCTGGCGTTGAACCTGTCGGAAGGGCAATGGGCGCTCTTCCTCGACATCGACGGAACCCTGCTGGAACACGCTGCCCATCCCGACGCGGTGTTCGTCGGCGAGGAATTGCGCAATCTGCTGGAACGCATCGAGCGGCGGCTGGATGGTGCGGTCGCCTTCATCACCGGCCGATCGATTCCCGCCGTGGACAAGCTATTCCATCCGCTGAAGCTGCGGATCGCCGGACTGTATGGGCTGGAGCACCGGCTGACGCCGAGCGGTCCGATCGATGCCGCCGACGCGCCGGCCGACATCGCCGCCCTTGCGGACGAGATCGAGGCCGAACTCGGCAGCGGCAAGGTCTATGTCGAGCGCAAGGGGCCGGTCCTTGCCGTTCATACAAGAGCAGCACCGCAACTGCTTGCACCCGCAATCCAGCTCGTCGAACAGGCATTGGCCCGGCTTCCGAAGGGTTATCGGGTGCTTCCGGGAAACGCCGGCGTCGAGCTCATGCCTTTGGAAGCCGTCAAAGGTGCTGCCATCCGGCGTTTCATGGACATTCCGCCCTTTGTCGGCCGGCGGCCGATATTCCTCGGAGACGATACATCGGACGAACACGGTTTCGAGGCGATCAATAAAATTGGCGGCATCTCCATCCGCGTGAAGCCGAACGGACCGACGGCCGCAAACTATGCCCTCGACGACGTGACCGGCGCAATAGCCTGGCTCGAGGCCAGTTTCGAGACGTCGGCGGTGGCCTGATCGCGCCGTGGCCCGGTTCAGCTGATCTTCCCGTCCACCATGTGAATGCGGCGATCCATGCGTGCGGCCATGTCCAGGTCATGCGTGACTGCCACGACCGTCTTGCCGCGTTCGCGCACCAGATTCTGCAGGATTGTGAACACCTGCTCCGAGCTCTTGCTGTCGAGGCTCCCCGTCGGCTCGTCTGCCAGGATAAGCGGCGGGTCGTTGGCGAGCGAGCGTGCCACCGCGACGCGCTGACGCTGGCCTCCCGAAAGCTGGTCCGGCCGCTTGTCGAGATGTTCGCCGAGCCCCAGCGATGACAGCAACTCGCCAGCCCGTTCGCGCATCACGGGTCGGGCCAGCCGACCAAGCTTGCGCATTGGAATTTCTACATTTTCGCGCGCCGTGAATTCCGGCAGAAGGAAATGAAACTGGAAGACGAAGCCCAGCGTCGAAAGCCGTGTCTGCGCGCGCTCCCTTTCATTCATCGGCTCGGTGTCGCGGCCGCCTATTCTCAACGTCCCAGCGGTCGGCCGGTCGAGCAGCCCGAGCAAATAGAGCAACGAGGACTTGCCGGAGCCGGAGGGTCCGGTGATGGCGACGAATTCTCTCTCGTTAATCGCGAGCGTGATGTCCTTGACCAGCGTGACGGGAACCGTCTCGGGCAACACGCGCGTCAGTTTTTCGGTCTCGATGAGTGCGCTCATGACGCGCCTCGGATAATCTCGACGGGGTTCAGGCGCGCCGCACGGCGCGCCGGCAGGTAGCCGGCCACTGCCGCCGAGCCCAGCGCGAAAGCCGACGCGATCACGTAGTGCATCAAGCTCCAAGCGATCGGCAGCCGGGTCATCTCCTGGCCAGTCGCGGCGATCTCGAAACGCACCAGCGACAGTGCATAGGTCATGGAGAAGCCAAGCACCCCGCCGAGCACAGAGCCGGCAGCGCCGATCGCCACGCCTTCCAGCAGAAAGAGCCGGCGCATGTCGGACTCCGGGAAGCCAAGCGACTTCATGATGGCGATGTCGCGCGCCTTCTCGTGCGTGATGGTGGAGATGATGTTGTAGATGCCGAAGCCAGCAACCAGCATGATCGCGCCGACGACGGTGTACATGATGACGTTGCGCACGACGAGTGCTTCGAGGATCGATTCATTGGCCTCCTGCCACGCCACGGCCTTGTAGCCCAGTTCGGCCTCTGCACGATGCGCCACCGCGGGAGCGCGGTTGGGGTCGTCGAGCTTGATGCGGATCTCGTTGATGGCGTTTGGCCGCGCTGAGAGAATCTGCGCGTTCTTCAAAAGCACATAAGCTTCGCCTTCGTCGCGCGCGGTGGTGCCGGTGTGGAAAAGGCCGGCGATCTTGAAATTGCGCGTCAGCCCTTCCGAGGAGACCGCCGTTATCGTATCGCCGAATCCGGCACCGAGCCGGCTCGCCATCGTGTTGCCGATCAGCACGTTGTTGCCGCCCGCGGCAAGTGCCGAAAAGCTGCCTTCGACGAACTCTCCGACGATCGGTGAAACGCCGGTCTCGCGCTGCGGATCGACCCCGATGATAGCTGCGCCCACTTCGCGGCTGGAATAGCGGATCACGCCCTGAGTCTTGAGGCTTGCTGCGAACCGGCCGGGAATCCAGCTCTCCAGCCGGGAGGTCGCGGCGGTCGGATTGATGATGCCGCGCCGATCGTCGCGTGGCCGGAGCCCGGAGATGGCGACGGTCTCGAAGTAGTCCTCGGCCGGCTGCCGGCGGGCGGTGCGCTGCTCGTCGGTGATGTCGACATGCGGCATCGTGTCGACGAGCTGCTTGACGAAATCGTCCTGCCCGCCTTGCATCAGCGCTGCCATCGCAATTGAGAAGCCGACACCCACCGCGACGCCGACTATGGCGACCAGCGTCTGGCGGCCGCGGCCGGCGATATGCGTTACGGCAATGTCGACGATCAGCGCCATCGTTGCCTATCTCTCCTGCGCGGCGGCGATGCTCACGCGCGCACCGTCGCCGAGGTCAGCGGGATAGGGCGAGACGATGCTGGCCTTCTCGTCGATGCCTGACCGTACCTCGACGCCATTGGTGCCACGAATGCCCGTGCGGATTTCACGCCGCCAGGCCTTGTCGCCTTCGACTACGAACACCTTGTTCCCATCCACCGCAACCGACGGGATCAACAGCGCATTTTTCGAAACGCGGATGACGATGTTCACGTCGGTCGACATGCCTATACGAAGCGGCGTATTGTCCGGCAGGCGGAAGCGGACGCGATAGGTCTTCGTCACCGGATCTCCCTTGGGCGTGATGCTGTCGACCACCGCTTCCAGATTCTGCCGAGGGAACGCATCGGATTTAAGCAGCGCGCGCTGGCCGATCTCGACCCGTGGAATGTCCTCCTCGTTCACCTCGGCGACCACCAGGAGCGGCTTCGGCTCGCCGACCCAGAACAACACCGTGCCGAGTTCGGCGACCTCACCGACCTCGCCGTCCTGCCTGAGCACGACGCCGGCGCTCGGCGCTTGTAAGACGTAGGTGTCGAGCCGCGCTTTCTGTCCGGCAACCAGCGCTTCGATCTGGCCAAGCTCGCTTTGCGCGCGATCGAGCGCCTGCTGGCTTGCCGCACGCCTTTCGGCAAGCACGGTCAGCCGCCGGAGCTCTTCTTGGGCGAGTGCTTGACGCGCTTCGATCTCGCCAAGCACAGCCCGGGCCTCGCTGTCGTCGAGCTTGGCGAGCACATCGCCTTGTGCAACCCTCGACCCCTCGCAATTACACTGCTCGACGATCCTCTCGCGGACAACGGGAGTCACCTTGGCCCAGGTTCGCGGCTCGACCGAGCCACTCGCGTAAACGATCTCCGCCGCGTCGCCGCGTTGTGGCGTCACGATCGAAACCTTGGCCGGCTGCCACACATACCAAGCGCCGAAAGCAGCAGTCGCCGCGACAAGAACGATGCCGACAGTCCAGCGTATCCGTCGCAAGAAGCTCTCCTTCCACCATCGAATGCGAACGTCGGAGCGGTGGCAGACATAGCATTAGACCGACCGTCGGTCTATAAAAGTTGCATAAAGAAACGGTTCGTGCTCCTCTTGCCCCCTGTACTTTATGAGGTCGATTTTGCCCCGAGTGATAAA
Organism: Mesorhizobium sp. M0040; assembly: GCF_040323505.1. Lineage (NCBI taxonomy): Bacteria > Pseudomonadati > Pseudomonadota > Alphaproteobacteria > Hyphomicrobiales > Phyllobacteriaceae > Mesorhizobium > Mesorhizobium sp. M0040. The sequence continues at coordinate 23,256 of NZ_JAMYVA010000051.1, read as the reverse complement.
GCCGCCGGAGATACGATCCGCCGAGCTCCTCGACTGTGCCCAGCGGCTTTTCTTCGAGCATGGCTACGACAACACGACGGTGAACGACATCATCCGCGAGGCCGGCTTGTCGAAGGGTGCGTTCTATCACTATTTCGCGTCGAAGGAGGCCCTGCTGGAGGCGCTCGCCAGACGTCTCGCACGTGACAGCCTTGCCGAGCTGCAACCCGTCCTCGACGACCCGTCACTCGATGGGATTGGCCGGCTCAATGCACTCTTTGCCGGCTCGCGACGGCTGAACATCGAGCTTGCCCCGCAATTGCGAAAAACGTTCTTCGTCGTGTTCCGGCCCGAGAACCTTGCCCTCTTCCATCGGGTCGACCAGGCGGCCAGGGAACTGGCCGAGCCGATAATCACAAATCTGCTCAGGAAGGGAAGCGAGGAAGGCATTCTCGACGTGCCCGACCCGCAAGCTTTTGCCGAGATGTTCCTGCAACTCCGGCTGACCTTTCGGGACGTGATGCACCGCGCCCTGCTACAGGCCGAACAGGGTAATATCGACGAAGCAGCGCGGCTGCTCGAGGGCCGATTGCGGCTCTACGGCATCGCAATCGACCGGCTTTTGAAGTTGCCCGATGGAACGATAGAAGCCGTGCAGCCCGGTTTTGCCCGGGCTTTTCTCGAAGCCGGACCGTAAGCCGCTGACAGCGATGGAGGAGAGTTGATGAGTAGGAAATCGCGCGCTTCGACCGATACCGTTCTCAAGGAACTGCGCGCCTTCGGCCTCACCTATCCAGGCGCAGAGACAAAGAGTCCGTGGCCTGGTCACGACGATCTCGCGGTGAAAGGCAAGACCTTTGCTTATTTGAGCCTGGAAGGCGAACCGTTCAGCATCTCCCTCAAACTCCCCTACAGCGGCGACGAGGCGAGAAAGCTCCACTATGCGTCGCCGACGGAGTACGGCCTTGGCAAGAGCGGATGGGTGACGTTCGAACCAGCACCGGACGAACTGCCACCGATGGGACAACTGAAGTCATGGCTCGATGAGAGTTATCGCGCACAAGCGCCCAAAAAGCTTGCCGCCCTGATCACGCACAAGGTGGACTCTGGAGCTTAGGTCGAGCGATCGGTGTCACCCCACCGAACCGCCGGCGCTAGAAGCTCAACGACGCCATGCCGATAAGCGCGTTTCTCATTGAATGACTTTAAGGCCAAAGCCGGCAAATCGTCTGCTTGCCGGTTCCCCTGCGTCAGGCTTAACCTGCGTGCCATGCGTGGAGGCGCGTGCGGTAACAAGGGGAGGACATAGCAATGACCATACAAGGCGCATCACCGGACCTGTACAATGAGGATCTCGCACCGGCGAAGGTTCGAAACTGGGGACCGTTCTCGATCTTCAACGTCTGGACGTCGGACGTCCACAGCCTGTGGGGCTACTATCTCGCTGCCAGCCTGTTCCTGTTCTGCGGCGGCTTCGTCAACTTCATCATCGCCATCGGTATCGGTTCGCTGATCATCTATGCGTTGATGAACATGGTCGGCTATGCCGGCGTGAAGACCGGGGTGCCCTACCCTGTCCTGGCGCGTGCCTCCTTCGGCATCTGGGGCGCCAACATACCGGCGCTGGTGCGCGCCATCGTCGCCTGCTTCTGGTACGGCGCGCAGACGGCGGCGGCCTCCGGGGCGATCGTAGCCCTGCTGATCCGCTCGCAATGGTTCGCCGACTTCAACCAGGGCACCCATTTCCTCGGCCACTCCGGGCTCGAGGTGATCTGTTTCGCCGTCATCTGGGCGCTGCAGCTCCTGATCATCCAGAAAGGCATGGAAACGGTGCGCCGCTTCCAGGACTGGGCCGGACCGGCGGTGTGGGTGATGATGCTGATCCTGGCGATCTATCTTTGCATCAAGGCAGGCACCTTCGCTTTCACCAGCGACATCCCGATGGATGTGCTGCTGGAAAAGACAAAGGACGCGGGCGTGCCGGGCACGCCGGGCTCCTGGACCTCGCTGTTTGCGGTGGCCGCGATCTGGGTGACCTATTTCTCCGCGCTCTATCTCAACTTCTGCGATTTCGCGCGCTACGCCCCGGACAAGGCATCGCTGCGCAAGGGCAACATCTGGGGCCTGCCGGTCAATCTTATCCTGTTCTCGCTGGTCGCCGGCGTCACCACGATCGCCGCCTTCGACGTCTATGGCGAGGTGCTGCTGCATCCCGACCAGATTTCGGCGAAATTCGACAGCTGGTTCCTGGCGGCGCTCGCAGCCCTGACCTTTGCGGTGGCGACGCTCGGCATCAATGTGGTGGCGAACTTCGTGTCGCCGGCCTTCGATTTCTCCAATGTCTTTCCACGCCAGATCGACTTCAAGAAGGGCGGCTACATCGCGGCGCTGATCGCGCTGGTGCTCTATCCATTCGCGCCCTGGGAAGGCAGTGCCGCCTCCTTCGTCAACATCATTGGCGCGACGATGGGGCCTATCTTCGGCGTGATGATGGTCGACTATTACCTGATCCGGAAGGGCGAGGTCGACGTCGAGGCACTCTACAGGGAGAATGGCGAATTCCGCTTTCAGGGCGGCTGGCATGTCAATGCCTTCATCGCCGCCGGTATCGGCGCGGTCTTCTCCTCGATCCTGCCCAACTTCACCAGCCTGCTGCCGTCATGGTGGGGCGTCTTTGGCTGGTTCTTCGGCGTGGCAATTGCCGGCGTCATCTACTACGTGCTGCGCACGATGGCACTCGGTGCCGGAGCCAGGATAGCCAAGGCCTGAACAGACTCGGGGCGGCGCGAGCCGCCCCGTTCATTCTGCGATCATTTCGGCCAGGCGGCGCACGGTGTTCCAGTTGCGCGACGTGCCGATGCCGAGGCGTTTGTGGCTCACCGCCGCAAGCAGCCGCGAACTCGGCATCTCGCGGGAAAAGACGATCCAGATGTCGCCGCCGACAATCCGCAGCTTCTCGTCCTTGCCGGCATATGCCTCAAGCGCCGCGGCGGTCTCGGCGGGAACGGGCGCTCGCATCACGCGCACCGCCACCTGGTCCGCGGCCTCGGCCGATTCAGCTGGGAACGGATTGCCGGCCGCCAGCCTTAGCCAGCCGTCGGCGCGGCGCACGATGATGTCGACGTGGCGGCCGAAAATCTTTGCGAACGCCGCCTCCAGCCGCTGCTCCAACGCCGCAAGTTCTGTTTCTTGCGCCTCGAAGACCAGATTGCCGGTCGCTACCAGCGTGCGCGGCTTATTCAGACCCAGGCCTTCGGCCATCGCCTTCAGATCGGACATGACGACCCGCCGCCCCTCGCCCAGGACAATGCTGTAGAGCAGCGCGACGTAAGTTTGCATGGGCGGTTAGTCTAGACCAGCCGCGACTGCTCTACCGCCGCCTCGATGAAGCTGGCAAACAGCGGGTGCGGATCGAGCGGCCGGCTTTTCAACTCGGGATGGTACTGCACGCCGATGAACCAGGGGTGGCCGGGATATTCGACCGTTTCCGGTAGCACGCCGTCCGGCGACATGCCGGCAAACACCAGGCCGCAATCCTCGAGCCGCTCCTTGTAGTCGACATTGACCTCGTAGCGGTGGCGATGGCGTTCGGAAATCTGGGTATCGCCATAGATCTCGGCGATCTTCGATCCCTTGGCGAGGTCGGCCTGGTAGGCACCGAGCCGCATGGTACCACCAAGGTCGCCGGTTTCCCTGCGCTTTTCCAGCATGTTGCCCTTCAGCCATTCGGTCATCAAGCCGACGACCGGCTCCTCGGTTGGACCGAACTCGGTCGATGATGCGCGCTCGACGCCGGCCAGCGAACGCGCCGCCTCGATGCAGGCCATCTGCATGCCGAAGCAGATGCCGAAATACGGCACCTTGCGTTCGCGCGCGAACTTCGCCGCCAGGATCTTGCCCTCAGAGCCGCGCTCGCCAAAACCGCCGGGGACGAGAATGCCATGGACCTTCTCCAGCCACGGCGCCGGGTCTTCCTTCTCGAATATCTCGCTTTCGATCCAGTCGAGCTTGACCTTGACCCGGTTGGCGAGGCCGCCATGCGACAGCGCCTCGATCAGCGATTTGTAGGCGTCCTTGAGGCCGGTATATTTGCCGACGACGGCAATGGTCACTTCGCCTTCCGGATTGTGGATGCGGTTGGACACCGCTTGCCACCGTTCCATGCGGGGCTTCGGCGCCGGATCGATGCCGAAGGCGGCCAGCACTTCCGAATCCAGCCCTTCATTGTGATAGGCCATCGGCACGTCGTAGATATGCGGGACGTCGAGCGCCTGGATGACGGCGCTTTCGCGGACATTGCAGAACAGCGACAGCTTTCTGCGCTCTTCCTTGGGGATCGGCCGGTCGGCGCGGACCAGCAGTATGTCGGGTGCAATGCCGATGCCGCGCAACTCCTTGACCGAATGCTGCGTCGGCTTGGTCTTCAGTTCGCCTGCCGTCGGAATGTAAGGCATCAAGGTCAGGTGGACGTAGACGGCGTTGTTGCGCGGCAGGTCGTTGCCGAGCTGGCGGATCGCCTCCAGGAACGGCATCGCTTCGATGTCGCCGACGGTGCCGCCGATCTCGCACAGCACGAAATCGTAGTCGTCATTGCCGTTGAGGACGAAATTCTTGATCTCGTCGGTGACGTGCGGAATGACCTGCACGGTAGCGCCGAGATAGTCGCCGCGCCGCTCGCGCTCGATGATGTTCTTATAGATCCGGCCGGTGGTGATGTTGTCTTGCTGGTTGGCCGAGCGGCCGGTGAAGCGCTCATAATGGCCAAGATCGAGATCGGTCTCGGCCCCGTCATCGGTCACGAAGACTTCGCCGTGCTGATAGGGCGACATCGTGCCGGGATCGACATTGAGATAGGGATCGAGCTTTTTGATGCGTGCGCGATAGCCCCGCGCCTGCAAGAGAGCCCCAAGGGCCGCTGCAGCAATGCCTTTTCCAAGTGAGGAAACCACGCCGCCTGTGATGAATACATATCGCGCCATGGGAGTCATCGCTTAACGCGGCCGAATTGATTCCGCCAGAGAAAAAACCGCCGCGAAGGCTTTTTCCCAAGAAGGCGCTCTGGTCGTTGGCGTATCAAAACAAAAGGGCCGGCGAGGCCGGCCCTTTTGGCACGATCTGTAAAAGCGTCAGATGATGACGACTTTGGTGCCTACTTTCACCCGGCGGTAAAGGTCCATGACGTGCTCGTTGATCATGCGGAAGCAGCCATTGGAGGCGCTGGTTCCGATCGACTGCGGCGCGATGGTGCCGTGAATGCGCAGGTGGGTATCTTTCTTGCCGTCGTAAAGATAGATGGCGCGCGCACCGAGCGGATTGTCGCCGCCGCCGGGCATGCCGTCCTTGTACTGGCCATAGTGCTTGGGTTCGCGCTTTTGCATATCCAGCGTCGGAATCCAGCGCGGCCATTCCTGCTTGTCCCCGACGGCAACCGTACCCTTGAACTGCAGGCCTTCCCGGCCGACCGCGATGGCATAACGGCGGGCGGTTGACGATGATTCGACGAGGTAGAGACGACGGGCGCTGGTATCGATGACGATGGTACCGGGGTTGTAGCCGGTGAATTCGACCTCCTGCGGCACGAATTCCGCCTTGACCTTGAACTGCCGCTTGGCCTGCTTCCTTTCGAGCGCGGCGTCGAGCGCGCGTGTTTCCGGAAGCAGCGACATCGACGAAGAGGATGTGCCGCCGAACAGTCCCGCGAACAGCCCGACGCTCTGCGGCTTCTGCCCGACCGGTTCGCTGCGCAACTCGCCATTGTTGCCGGTCAGCGCAACGTTCATGGCCTCGGCCGGGATCGGCTCGGCCGACTGGATCGGCGCAATGGGCGTAATCGGTTCGATGATGTTGACGGTCTTCTTCTTGGCCGGCGTGGCGTCAGCCACCTTGGCCGTTGCGAGCGGCTGGCTCTTCTTGGCAAGGAACGCCTGCCGTTCCACATCGGCTTTGGCTTTCGCCGCCTCACGCATCGCCAGCTTCCTGGCTTCGAGTGCCTTGGCGCGAGCGGCTTCCTTGTCGGCTGCGATCTTGGCTTCGATCTTGCGGATCTGCGCAAGGTCGTCCGGCGTCGGATCTTTCTTCTTCTTGAGAAGCTTCAATTGCGCTGCATCGCTTTTGGCAGCGACCTTGACGACGTCGGTTGTTGTTGCGGCTTTGTGGGCCGAGTTTGCCGTCGGCATGGCCGCGTAAGCGGGCGCACCTACGCTGAGCACGGCACAAAGGCCGGCAAAAATGAAGCTGCGAAGCTGCATGGGGAAGATCCGATCGTTCAATGCTTGTTGCCCACGGCGTCGCCCGGCGCCCCCCAAGGACGCCGAGAATGCCGCGTGCAACGTATAATCGATTAGCCGGAAGCGCCTCAAGCGTGAGGCGCAGTCGAATCTTCGTGATCGTGCGGCATTTGCCGCGACTGTGTTCAAACGACAACAGATCGCGGCATAAGTTGCCCTATTACTGGTTGGGGACCTGCGGCGTGGCCGGCGCGGTGGCGCCGTTTGTCGCTGGCGGCGTCGCCGGAGCGGTTGCCGGCGGCGTCGTTGCCGCGCCATTGCCGGACGGCGGGGTCGGCGCCGTGGTGCCCGAAGGCGGCGTCGGCGTCGTGGTTCCAGGCAATTGGTTGAGTACGCCCTTGCCTGCTCCGTCCGAGGTCGCCGGCACGCGATCGAGAATGTCGATCGGCTTCTCGCCATAGCGCGCAACGATTGACAGTGTCAGCGAAGTGACGAAGAAAGCGGCAGCCAGGATCGCCGTCGCCCGCGTCAGCGCATTGGCGGCGCCACGCGCGGTCATGAAGCCCGATCCGCCGCCGATGCCGAGGCCGCCGCCTTCGGAGCGCTGCAGCAGCACCACGCCGACAAGCGCGAGCACGACCATGAGGTGGACGACGATCAGTACGGTTTCCATAATTTACCCTGGCAAGGCCTTGTGCGGCCGCTGATTTGGAGGCGGCTCAATACAATGCTTTGACGGCATTTCCAAGCCCGTGGCCGGAATATGGGAAGCAATGCGTCCTTTGCAACGATTTCGGCGCCGGCCGTCCGCTCAAATGCAGCAAGCAGCCCTTGTATCAAGCAATGTTTCGATAGGCTTCCGCGATGCCGAGGAAGTCCGCCGCCTTTAGGCTGGCGCCGCCGACCAGCGCGCCATCGACATTCCTGACGCCGAGCAACTCGACGGCGTTGGACGGCTTGACCGAGCCGCCGTAGAGAATGCGCATCTTGGCCGCCGTATTGCCGAGCTTCCGTGCCAGTTCTTCGCGGATATGCGCATGTGCCTCGGCGACGTCGGCGGCGGTCGGGGTCAAGCCGGTCCCAATCGCCCATATTGGCTCATAGGCAATGACGGTGTTGGAACCCGTGGCGTTTGGCGGGACCGAGCCAGCGACCTGGCGCGACAGCACGTCGAGCGTGGCTCCTGCTTCTCGTTCGGCTCTTGTCTCACCAATGCAGATGATGGCCACCAGCCCGGCGCGCCATGCGGCGGAGGCCTTGGCCTGGACCAAGGCATCGTCCTCCTTGCGATCGGCGCGGCATTCGGAATGGCCGACGATGACATGGCTGGCACCTGCATCCTTCAGCATCTCGGCCGAAATGCAGCCGGTATAGGCGCCGCTTTCCTCGGTGTGGCAATCCTCTCCGCCGGCCCGCACCGGCGTGCGCGACAGAATCTCGGCGGCGTGCGCAAGCAAGGTCGCCGGCACGCAGACCACCGCTTCGGTCTCGGCGTCGAGCCCACTCATGAAGCCGTTGCCGATCATCCTGAGCTCGTTGAGCGAGGCGCTAGTGCCGTTCATTTTCCAGTTGCCGGCGACGAGCGGGCGGATTCCAGGCGTCATGGGATTTGTTTCTCCGGGCAATTTCCAGCTGGCCCTCACTATCAAAATCAGGCCACAAAGCAATCGACAGTGGGCAGGAAGGGCGCTATTGCGCTTGTTTCAGAGTCGGCGCATGCGAAATGCGCAAAAATCGGAAGTACTCATGCTTGGTATGTTGAGAAGCGCGGCGGGGACCTGGGTCGCTAAACTGCTGCTGTCATTGTTGGTGTTGAGCTTCGCCGTCTGGGGCATCTCGGGCCGCCTGATGGGCGGTCTTGCCGGCCATGACGCCGTGATTACGGCCGGAGGCACCAAGGTCTCGATCAACGAATACCGCCTCGCTTATGATCGCCAGCTCAGCGTCATGTCGCAGCAATTCGGCCAGCGCATCAGCCGTGAGCAAGCGACGGCGCTCGGCATCGACAACCAGGTGCTGGCGCAACTCGTGTCGGGTGCCGTCCTCGACGAGCAGGCCCGCAAGCTCGGCCTCGGCCTGTCCAAGGACCGGCTCGCCGAACTGACGCGTGAAGACCCGGCGTTCAAAGGGCCTGCCGGAACCTTCGACAGGAGAACCTTCGAGTACCTGCTTCGGCAGATCGGCATGCGGCCGGAAGACTATTTGAAGAACCGCGCCCAGGTCGCGGTCCGCCAGCAGATCGTCGAGGCGGTTTCGGACGGCCTCAAGGCCCCGGATACATTCTTCAAGGCGGTCGCGCTCTATCGCGGCGAAGATCGCACCATCGACTACCTGACCTTGCCGAAATCGCTTGTCGAGCCGATAGAAGCGCCGTCCGACAGCGCGCTTTCGGCCTATTTCGAGGAAAACAAGAAAACCTACGCCGCGCCCGAATACCGTAAGTTCTCCTATGTCAGGCTCGAACCGGAAGACATCATGGATTTGAGCGCGGTGACCGACCAACAGGTCAGCGACGACTACAATAAGAACAAGGCGCGCTACACCACGCCGGAGATGCGCACCATCGAGCAGCTTGTGTTCAAGACACCTGATGCCGCAAAGGCGGCGCTCGATTCGCTCAGGACCGGCGCGACCTTCGACAAGATCGTCGCTGCCGAAGGCAAGACGCCGGCCGACACGCTGCTCGGCACGCTGGCCAAGGACAAGATCGCCGACAAGGCGGTCGCCGACGCTGCCTTCAAGCTCAACGTCAATGAGGTCAGCCCGGTCGTACAAGGCGCATTTGGTCCCGTTCTGCTGCGCGTCACCGAAATCAAGCCGGAAGTGGTGAAGCCGCTGGCCGAAGTATCCGAGCAGATCCGCAAGGACCTGGCACTGGGCGAGGCAAGCCGCATCTTGCTGGACGTGCACGACAATTACGAGGATACGCGCGCCTCGGGCAGTTCGCTCGCCGAGGCAGCCGCCAAATTGAAGCTGAAGGTCGTCACCATCGATGCCATCGATCGCACCGGCCAACGGCCGGATGGAAGCATCGTCAAAGACCTGCCGGAATCGCCGGCACTCATCAAGGCGGTGTTCGAATCCGAACCCGGAACCGACAATGAAGGCCTCACCACCGCCGATAACGGCTTCGTCTTCTACGACGTGAGCGCGATCACGCCTGCCCGCGACCGCACATTGGACGAAGTCCGCCAGAAGGTCGTGGCCGACTGGACCGCGGCGGAGACCACCAAACGGCTCACCGCAAAAGCACAAGAGCTCGAGAAGCGTCTCAAGGCCGGCGCCACGCTCGAGGTGATCGCCGGTGAGCTCAAGCTCGAAAAGCAGACCAAGCGCGGCGTCAAGCGCGATGCTGACGACGTCGATTTCGGCAAGGAAGGGGCCGCCGCGATGTTCGGCGTCGGCGAAGGCGGCACCGGGCTGATCCCCTCACCTACGGGCGACGGACAGATCCTGTTCAAGGTTGCCGAGGTATTCGAGCCCGCCGGGGCCGACGCCAGTTCAGTACCCGAGGACGCACAGAAGTCCTTCACATCCGGCATGTCCGACGACCTGCTCGACCAGTTGGTAGCGCAGTTGCAGACGCAATATGACGTCCGCATCGATCAGACGGCCGTAACCCAAGCCCTGGCCAGATGAGCGCGCTGAAGATCCACATCGCCAAGGTCGCCGCCGGCAGCGCTCTTTCCTTCGAGGAGGCGCGCGAGGCCTTCGATATCATCATGTCCGGCGATGCTACCCCCGGCCAGATCGGCGGCTTCTTGATGGCATTGCGCGTGCGCGGTGAGACCGTCAGCGAGATCGCCGGCGCCGTCGCCACCATGCGCGCCAAGATGCTGCGTGTCGAAGCCCCCGAGGGCGCCATCGACATTGTCGGCACCGGCGGCGACAATTCGCACAGCGTCAACATTTCGACCGCATCCGCTTTCGTCATCGCCGGCAGCGGCGTGCCCGTCGCCAAGCACGGCAATCGCGGACTGTCCTCGCTGACCGGCGCCGCCGATGTGCTGATCGCATTGGGCGTCAAGATCGACATCCCTCCGGAGACGATCGGCCGCTGCATCCACGAGGCCGGCGTTGGCTTCATGTTCGCGCCGGCGCATCACCCGGCGATGAAGCATGTCGGCCCGACCCGGGTCGAGCTCGGCACCCGCACCATCTTCAACCTGCTGGGCCCGCTTTCCAATCCGGCGAGTGTCAGACGGCAGATGGTCGGCGTGTTCCTGCCCGAATGGATCATGCCGGTGGCAGAAACGTTGAAGGAGCTTGGCGCCGACCATGCCTGGATCGTCCATGGCGACGGCTATGACGAGATCACCACCACCGGCGAGACACTTGTCGCCGAACTGGCCGGCGGCGAGATCCGCAGCTTTACGCTGACCCCGGAAGCCGTCGGACTGAAGCGGCACACCAAGGACGAGTTGCGCGGCGGCGACGCCCCCCACAACGCCCAGGCACTGCGCGACATGCTGGGCGGCGCAGCCGGCGCCTTTCGCGATACGGTGCTGATGAATGCCGGCGCCGGGCTGGTAGTGGCCAGCAAAGCGACGACGCTTGCCGACGGCATGGTAACGGCGGCGCAGGCCATCGACAGCGGCCGCTCGCTGAAAGTGCTCGATAGGCTGATCGAGATTTCGAACGGTTAACACCATGTCCGACATCCTGCGCAAGATCGAGGCTTACAAGCGCGACGAGATCGCGGCGGCCAAGGCACGCGTGTCATTGGCCGAGATCAAGGCACGGGCGACGGATGGCGACGCGCCGCGCGGCTTTCTTTCCGTTCTTGAAGCAAAGCGCAAATCCGGCAGGTTCGCGCTGATTGCCGAAATCAAGAAGGCTAGCCCATCCAAAGGCCTGATCCGCGCCGATTTCGATCCGCCGACGCTGGCCAGGGCCTATGCGAAGGGCGGTGCCGCCTGCCTTTCGGTGCTGACCGACGCACCCTCCTTCCAAGGCGCGCCCGAATTCCTCACCACTGCGCGCGCTGCCGTCGAGCTGCCTGCACTGCGCAAGGATTTCCTGTTCGACCCCTATCAGGTCTACGAGGCCAGGGCATGGGGCGCCGATGCCATCCTGATCATCATGGCCAGCGTCGACGACGCGTTGGCAAGAGAACTCGAAGCGACAGCGTTCGGGCTCGGCATGGACGCGCTGGTCGAAGTGCATGACGAGGCTGAAATGGAACGCGCGCTGCAGCTGTCGTCGCGGCTGATCGGAATCAACAACCGCAATCTCCGGACCTTCGAAACCAGCCTACAGACCTCGGAGCGGCTGGTAGCGATGGTGCCGGCCGACCGCCATCTGGTCAGCGAGAGCGGTATCTTTTCGCACGACGATTGCCGCCGGCTGGAGCAGAGCGGCATTGCGACTTTCCTGGTCGGCGAGAGCCTGATGCGCCAGCAGGACGTGGCCGCGGCAACGCGCCTGCTGTTGACGGGCAAGGCGCCGGCAGAGGCCGTTTGAGGATGGCGGCCGCCCTCACCCATCTTGGAGCGCAGGGCGAAGCCAACATGGTCGATGTCGGCGACAAGGCTGAGACGGTGCGCACTGCAGTCGCAGAAGGTTTTGTCGCGATGCGGCCCGAGACGCTGGACATGATCCTCGCCGGCGACGCCAAGAAGGGTGACGTGCTGGGCACCGCGCGCATTGCCGGCATCATGGCGGCCAAGAAGACGCATGAACTGATCCCGCTTTGCCATCCGCTGCTGCTGACCAGGATATCTGTCGATATCGAGGCGGACGCCGCGCTGCCCGGCCTGAAGGTGACAGCATTGACCCGCGTCACCGGCAAGACCGGCGTTGAGATGGAGGCTCTGAGTGCCGTCTCGGTCGCTTGCCTGACCATCTACGACATGGCCAAGGCGGTCGACCGCGCCATGGTCATCTCCGGCATCAGGCTGGTTGAAAAGACCGGCGGCAAATCCGGCGACTACAAGATCACCGGAGACGGGGCCACCGAGGCAGGCCGCTAATGGCGCTGGTCCCAGTTGCCGAGGCGCTCGAGCGCCTGCTGGACGGCGCAGCAGCGCTGCCGGGCGAACGCGTCGCACTGCTGGATGCCGCCGACCGCGTGCTGGCGGAGCCGGTTGTGGCGCTCCGCACCCAGCCGCCGTTCAACGCCTCCGCCATGGACGGCTATGCCGTGCGGGCGGCCGATATCGCGTCCGTACCGGCAAGGCTTTCGGTGGTCGGCATGGCGCCGGCCGGACGCGGCTTTGCCGGAACGGTGCAGCAGCGGCAGGCCGTGCGCATCTTTACCGGCGCGCCGCTTCCCGAAGGCGCCGACACTATCGTCATCCAGGAGAACGTCCGCGATCTCGGTGGCGGCAGCGTCGAAGTGACGGAACCGACGGTGCAGGGGCGCAACATCCGCCGCCTCGGGCTCGATTTCGCCAAGGGCGATGTCCTGCTGCCCAAAGGCCGCCTGCTCGACCCGGCAGCCTTGTCGCTGGCGGCATCGGCCAATCACCCCGAGGTGCGCGTGGTCAAACGGCCGCTGGTCGCCATCATCGCCACCGGCGACGAATTGCTGCCGCCGGGCAGCGATCTTGGCCCCGACCAGATCATCTCCTCCAACGCCTATGGTGTCGCCGCTGCCGCACAGTCGGTCGGTGCGCGCGCGCTCGACCTTGGCATCGCGCCGGACCGCAGGGAGGCGATCGCTGCGCTGGTTGAAAAGGCCGTGAAGGCTGGCGCGAACGTCATCGTCACGCTGGGCGGTGCCTCGGTCGGTGACCACGACTTCGTCCATGACGTGCTGACCGGGCAAGGCATGACGCTCGATTTCTGGAAGATCGCCATGCGGCCGGGCAAGCCACTGATGTTCGGGCGGCTGGGAGACATTCGCTGCATCGGCCTGCCCGGCAATCCGGTGGCAAGCCTGGTCTGCACTCAGCTCTTCCTGAAGCCGCTGCTGGCGCGGCTCGGCGGCCGCGCCTTTCAGCAGGATATACGTCGGGCACGGCTCGGTGCTGCCATGCCGGCCAACGATCTCAGGCAAGATTATGTGCGGGCTGTTGTCATAGATGACGCCGGTACGCTCGTGGCGACGCCGTTCGGCATCCAGGACTCCTCGATGCTGAAAATGCTGGCCGATGCCAACGGGCTGATCGTTCGCGCGCCGTTCGCACCTGCTGCAGCGGCGGGCTCCCCCTGCGACGTGCTGATGTTACGCTGAACCTGCCTCACTCCGAGATCAAGGTCCGGGTCAGCGGATGGTCTGGATCGGCCAAACCGTCGATGATGTTGAAATGATGCCGGTCAGGCTCGACCACCGAGCTGGTCGCGGTACCCAGGCCGATCCAGATGTTGGCCAGCAACGCGCTCTGACGCAGGAATTCGGCGCGCTCGCCGCCGCCGGCCCAGCAGGTCAGGCGGGCCTTGTCCATCGGGCGCAGCAGCACCGGGCTTTCGGCCTGCGCCTCGGCCTCATCGATCGCGATCGTCTCGTTCATGCCGGTGCGCATGATGGGGCGCAAATCATGCACCCCCGAGATCGACACCACGTGACGAACGCGCCGGACCACTTCGGGCGCCAGCGGCGTCGTCGCCGTAACCATCCGGCTAACAAGATGGCCGCCGGCCGAGTGTCCGGTCAGCATCAGCGGCCCTGGGACCATCGCCGCCGCCTTGCCGATCGCCGCGCCGACTTCCTTGACGATGCCGCCAATGCGTATCTGCGGACAGAGCGTGTAGGACGGCATCGCCACCGCATAGCCGCGATCAACAGGGCCAGTGGCAAGATGCGACCAGAAATTTTTGTCGAATTCCATCCAGTAGCCGCCATGAACGAACACCACGAGTCCCTTGGGCTTGATGGCCGGCAGGAAAAGATCGAGCCGGTTGCGTGGGTTGTCGCCATAGGCCATGTCGAGCCGCGCCCTGCCCTCGGTCGAAAGCACGTCGCGGAAAACCCGCGCGGGCTCGATCCAGGCCGCCGGCCAGCGATCGCTGCCGGCTATGTTGGCGCCGTTGGCATAGGCGTTGTCCCAATCGGCAATGTGACGTTCGAACACCCTGCGCCCTCCCTGGCATATGGCCTTGCAACGTAGCCGTGAGCATCGCGCGGCGCATCGTCGCCAGCCTCACGATTCCAGCTCTCGCATCAATCTCAAGTGACAGCTGCTTTGATGGCGAAGCGCGCATCCTTCCACGCACGGGTGCGCAGGATGTCCTCAAGCACTTTGACGGCCTGCCAGACATCGGCATAGCCGACATAGAGCGGGGTGAAGCCGAAGCGCATGGTCGATGGCGCGCGAAAATCGCCGATCACGCCACGTTCGATCAGCGCGCGCATGACCTGGTAGCCATGCTCATGCATGAATGAAATCTGGCTGCCGCGTTTTTCCCCATCGCGCGTGCTTTCGAGCGTGAGCCCGTAAGTGCCGCACTTTGCCTCGACAAGCTCGATGAACAGATCCGCCAGCGCGATGCTCTTCTTGCGCACCGCCGTCATGTCGACATCGTTCCAGATGTCGAGCGCGCCCTTCAGCGTGCGCATCGACAGGACCGGCTGCGTGCCGCACAGAAACCGGCGGATGCCGGTGCCGGCCGCATAGCCTGGCTCGAAGGCGAAGGGCCGTGCATGGCCCCACCAGCCGGTGAGCGGCTGCTGGATGTCGGAAAGATGCCGCTCAGCCGCATAGATGAAGGCAGGCGCGCCCGGGCCGCCATTCAGATATTTGTAGGTGCAGCCAACGGCAAAATCGGCGTTTGCCTTGTCGAGCTCGACTGGCATCGCGCCGGCGGTGTGGCAGAGATCCCAGACGATCATCGCCCCGGCTTCCTGAGCCCTGCGCGTCAGCGCCGGCATGTCGCGCAGTTCGCCCGACTTGTAGTTGACGTGGTTGACCAGCACCACGGCGGTGCGTTCGTCGATCAGCTCTTCGATGGTCGGCGCGTCGACCCCCGAGAGGCGCAGCAGCGTATCTTTTCGCGTCGAAACCACACCCTCAGCCATGTAGAGGTCCGTCGGAAAACTATCGCCCTCGGCGACGATGACCTGCCGCTCCGGTCGCATGGCCATGGCGGCGTGCAGCAGCTTGTAGATGTTGACCGATGTCGTGTCGCAGACCACCGTCTGGCCGGCCGCGGCACCGATCAGGCGCCCGAGCTGGTCGCCAAGTTCAAGCGGCATGTTGAACCAGCCGGCCGTGTTCCATGCGCGGATGAGATCATGCGACCATTCTTCGGTCGCGGCCTTGTGCAGTTCATCGAAAGCGGCACGTGAAGCAGCTCCTAGCGAATTGCCGTCGAGATAGATCACTCCTTGCGGCAACACAAAGCGGTCGCGCATCGCGCGCAGCGGATCCGCGGCATCCATCGCCTTTATGGCCACGAGATCGGGAATTCCTGTCATGATTTGTCTGCTCCCCCAAGATCCAACGCAAGGCCGGACACGCGTCGACTGTTCTTCCATTACCTGGTTGCGCGCAGCAAGGCTCCAGCGGCGAGAAGCAGCCTGACCAGGCGATGGAAACCGGGACTTAACCCGAGGTTGGCGTTTTGAGTTCGTTTCGTTCACGGTGCATTGACCAAACCGCACAGTCGATACGGTTCAATTCCGTGCCTTTTACCAACCGACGGCCGATGCCAGTGCCGCCTTCTAGGAGGCCAGAAGGGCGCAAACGAAAGCAGAATCAAGGCGATGAGGCTCGCGGCGATGAAAATGCGGTACGCCGGTAGGGCACGTCGTTTGTTTCCCGAGCCTTAACGCATTCATTAAACTTTAAACAGTTGCGGAACACAACTGGAACAGATAGTGTTTGTTCTGGGTTTGTTTTTCTGATTCTGTTGGGGGTCGCTATGCTGACACGCAAACAACACGAACTGCTTATGTTCATCCACGAAAGGTTGAAGGAAAGCGGTATCCCGCCTTCCTTCGACGAGATGAAGGAAGCGCTCGACCTGGCTTCCAAATCCGGAATCCACCGGCTGATTACGGCGCTGGAGGAGCGCGGCTTCATTCGCCGTTTGCCCAACCGGGCCCGTGCGCTGGAGGTGCTGCGCCTGCCTGACTCGATCGCCCCCGGCCTCAATGCGGCACGCAAGTTCTCGCCGAGTGTCATCCAGGGCAGTCTTGGGCAAGGCGGTCCTCGGCAAGGCAAGCCGACATCGTCGCGCGTGCCCGCAGCCGGAAATGACGACGATGTCGTCGCCGCCGTTTCGATCCCGGTGATGGGCCGCATCGCCGCCGGTGTGCCGATCGACGCCATCCAGCACCAGACGCATTCGATTTCGGTGCCGCCGGATATGATCATGGGCGGCGAGCATTATGCGCTCGAGGTCAAAGGCGACTCGATGATCGAGGCCGGCATTTTCGACGGCGACACGGTGATCATCCGCAATGCCGATACGGCGAGCCCCGGTGAGATCGTGGTGGCACTGGTCGACGAGGAGGAAGCGACGCTGAAGCGGTTCCGCCGCAAGGGCGCCTCGATCGCCCTGGAAGCCGCCAATCCAGCCTACGAGACGCGCATCTTCGGACCAGACAGGGTCAAGGTGCAGGGCAAGCTCGTTGGGCTGATCCGCCGCTACTGAGTTGCGCCCTTGGCGCCGGCTTTTGGATTGTCGGCCCTGCGGTATGGGGGCAGGCCGCGCGTCGCGCGTGAAAATTTCCGCTGCACGTGCCAGGGCCGGTATGATTTTTCGACCGCGAAACGGATTTCGGCGCGCGTTGCCGCTTGTGGATCGAAGTAGACGGCGGCACTTCCCGCGCGCGCCAGTTGCCGTTTGGTGACGACGAGGACCAGCCGGTCGTAGTAGCAGGGGTTATGGGCGGTGGCGTCGTCGATGACGATCAAGCTGGCAAAGGCGCAGGCTGGCCGCGCAGTATCGCGGTCCTTGGCTTGCGCGATGATCGCGCCGGATGGATGCCTGGCAAGGCAGAGGCCGTCCGTGCAAATGAACGGCATGCCCGGCGGTAGGTCGGCCGGATCGGCAATGTCGAATTGCGGGTCGTTCTTTCCAGGTGTTTCCGGCGCGACGATAGCCTCTGATGTGAGCGCGCGTTTCCAGTTGTCGATGGTGAACTCATTCGGGCGTGCCCGGTTGACCGCGAGTTCACCGCTGCCGATCGGCAGCGCGACCAGCCGTGCGTCCTCCGAGACCAATACGTCGGGTATGCGTGTCTGCGTTGTCGTCAGCAAGCCGGCGAGCGCAAAAGGAAGTGCCGCCAGCCGCAACCGGGTCGTCGCCATGCTGGCAATGACGAGGGCGATCGTCACCAGAAGGACGGATCTCAGCGAAATCAGCCCGACCGCATCGATCGGCGAGCGCTCCGAGATCCACCCGGACAGGGCGATCATCGCCGTCAGCCCCTTGCCCATGACATAGAGGAAAGGGCCATCCGCGCCGAACGGCATCGCCAGCGCACTGAGCACGGCGAAAGGCATGACGACCAGTGAGACGATGGGCATGATGGCCAGATTGGCGAACAGGCTGAGCGGCGCCACGCGCTGGAAATGCCATATGGCGAAAAGCGCCGTGGCGCTCCCTGCAATGATCGAGGTCATCGCCAGACCGCACATGCCCAGCAGGACCTTTCGAGTGGCAAAGCGTAGCGGCGACCGCCGCGGCGGCGGCGTGGTGGCCCTGCCGGCGCGGTAATCGGACCAGCCTGCATAGGCGCCGACAAGGGCCGCCGTCGCGGCGAAGGACATCTGGAAACTCGGACCGACCACCTCGTGCGGCGACACCAGGATGACCGCGATGGCCGAGATCGCCAGGTTGCGCATGGTGAGCGCGGCCCGGTCGAACAGCACGGCGATAAGCATCACCGCCAGCATGATGAAGCTGCGTTCGGCCGCCACGACAATGCCGGAAAAGACGAGGTAGGCCGCAATCGAAAAAAGCGCGGCGGCCGCGGCATATTTCTTGACCGGCCGTCGCGATGAGAAATCGGGAAACAGCGCAAAGGCACCCCGTAGCAGCGCCATGATGGTGCCGGCGACCAACGCCATATGCAGCCCCGAGATGGAGATGATGTGGTAGATGCCGGTGCGCCGCATCGCTTCGTTGATCTCCTCGGGAATGCCGGCGCGCACGCCAACGATCAGCGCAGCAGCAATCTCGCCCTCGGCGCCGCCGATGCGGCTGCGGATATGGTCGGCGATGGATTCGCGCGCGTCTTCGATCGCGGAAGAAAGCTGCGCGGCAAGCGGCATGCTGCCCGACGACACGACTTTCGGATTGCCGAGAAAAAAGCCGCTGCCGCCGATACCGGCGAAATAGCTGTCGAAGGAGAAATCATAGCTGTCGGGCCGCACCGGGCCGGTCGGCGGCAGCAGCCGCACATAGCCGGTGATCTCGGAACCGGCGGTCAGCGCAGCCGGTATCTTCATCGCCGAAACGCGGACCCGTTCCGGCATGTAGCGCAGTGTCGGCCTGGCGGTTGAGATCACATCGATTGTCAGCCTGATGCGGCCGCTCGCCATGGGCTCGTACGATACGACGCGACCCGTCAGCCGCGTCGAGATTTCGGAACCGAGCATATGCGTTCCGACACGCCATGTCTCGAACTTGGCGGCAAGTACGCCAAGCGCGCAGAGCAGCGCCACCATGAAGCACAGGCGCGTCCTGGGCCATGACCGCGAGACGACGGCACAAAGGGCCGCGAGGAGCGCGATTGCGATCGGCTGTGGAAAGGCCGGCTCCACCGACAGCCCGAAATATACGACCACCCCGCATGCGAGGAACACCGGCACCAGCAGGAAGGCGATGCCGCGGTCGAGTTCCAGGCCGGCTGCCGAGGTTACGCTGTTGCGGATACGGGACGGTGACGGGAGGCGGAAACGCCTGGGCAGGCGTACGATGGGCTCGCCCGCGGGCACGAGAACCGTTGCTGGGTCGCTGGCCGGCAGCGACGGAGCATCGAAGCGCGGAGCGGGTAGCAATGCCGGTGCCGGCAGGACAGGCGGGGGAGCAGCAAACAGCAAGCGTTCGCTGACGCCGTTGACCGCGTCCTCGCCCTCGCCCGCACCTCGGCCTCGCACAGCCATCGGGTCTGCCCCTTGCGCCCTCGACCTCCTATGCTACATGAACGCGCAACGCGCGAAAGTCCGCAAACCCACTTCCTTCGCCCGCCTGAGAGTTCCATGCCCGATAAGGTCGTCACCCGTTTTGCCCCCTCGCCCACCGGCTATCTGCACATTGGCGGCGCGCGCACGGCGCTGTTCAACTGGCTGTACGCCAAGCATACGGGCGGCACGATGCTGCTGCGTATAGAGGATACCGACCGTGAGCGGTCGACGGATGCGGCGACGGCAGCCATTCTCGACGGACTTTCCTGGCTCGGACTCACCTGGGACGGCGCGCCTGTCTCGCAGTTCGAGCGCGCGCCGCGCCATCGCGAGGTGGCCGAGGAGCTCGTTCGTATGGGCAAGGCCTATTATTGTCATGCGACGCCTGCCGAGCTAGAGGCAATGCGCGAGAGCGCACGGGCCAAGGGGCTGCCTCCCCGCTATGATGGACGCTGGCGCGACCGCGACCCGTCGGAGGCGCCGCCCGGCGCCAAGGGGGCGATCCGCATCAAGGCGCCGACAGACGGCGAGACGGTGGTGCATGACCGCGTCCAGGGCGACGTGCGCTTTCCCAACAAGGATCTCGACGATTTCATTATTCTGCGCTCGGACGGCAATCCCACCTACATGCATGCCGTCGTCGTCGACGATCACGACATGGGCATCACCCACATCATCCGCGGCGACGATCATTTGACCAACGCCGCACGCCAGACCGTAATCTATCAGGCCATGGGCTGGGAGGTGCCGTCGATGTCGCATATCCCGCTGATCCACGGTGCCGACGGCGCCAAGCTGTCGAAGCGGCACGGCGCGCTTGGCGTCGAAGCCTATCGCGCCATGGGCTACCTGCCGGTGGCGCTGCTCAACTATCTGGCGAGGCTTGGCTGGAGCCACGGCGACGATGAGATCATGTCGATCGCCGACATGATTGCATGGTTCGACATTGGCGACGTCAACAAGGGCGCCGCCCGTTTCGATTTCGCCAAGCTCGAGGCGCTTAACGGCGTGCATATGCGCCGGATGAACGACGCGGCGCTGCTCGACATCTTCATCGCCACTCTGCCCTATCTTGAAGGCGGCCCGGCAATCGCGGCGCGCCTCGACGACAGACGCAGGGCGCAACTGCTTGCCGCATTGCCGGGCCTGAAGGAGCGCGCCAAGACGCTGGTCGAACTTGTTGAAGGGGCTGCATTCCTTTTCGTCGAGCGGCCGCTGCCGGTCGACGAGAAGGCGGCGGCGCTGCTCAGCGGTGAGGCGCGCGCGATCCTGCGGGGCGCTCATGCGGCACTAGCCACGGTTTCGGAGTGGTCTGCCGCCTCAGCCGAAGCCGCGATCCGCGACTATGCGCAGGCCGCCGGCCATAAACTCGGCGCCGTGGCCCAACCTTTGCGCGCCGCGCTCACCGGCAAAAGTACCTCGCCAGGTGTCTTCGATGTGCTGGCCGTGCTTGGCCGCGAGGAAAGCCTGGCGCGGATCGCTGATCAAATCGATTAGCAAACTGGCCCAAGAAGATTGGCATTGAAAGGTGTGTTTCGCAGTGCAACATTGGGTCTTGGCCTAATCTGCCGCGCAGATTCAATTGCGGGCGCAAATGTGCGTTTTCCGATGCTTTTGACGTGTTGGGTTCAGATATTTTGCCTTTGCCGGCCTGAGGAAACAAAAAGGAGTTTGCTATGACCGAACCTGCGACAAAAATGGAATTTGGCGGCAAAACCCAGGCATCGACGGCCAAGCTGGAACTCGGCGGCAAAACCCATGAATTCAAGATACGAAGTGGTTCGGTAGGACCTGACGTCATCGACATCGGTTCGCTCTACAACACCGCCGGCGTCTTTACCTACGATCCCGGTTTTACGTCGACGGCGAGCTGCGAATCGGAAATCACCTTCATCGATGGCGATGCCGGCATTCTTTTGCACCGCGGCTACCCGATCGACCAATTGGCCGAGCACGGCGACTTCCTCGAAGTCTGCTATCTCTTGCTTTATGGTGAACTCCCGACCAAGGCGCAGAAGGACGATTTCGACTACCGGGTGACGCGCCACACCATGGTGCATGAGCAGATGTCGCGCTTTTTCACCGGCTTCCGCCGTGATGCGCATCCGATGGCGGTGATGTGCGGCGTGGTCGGCGCGCTGTCGGCCTTCTATCACGATTCCACCGATATCTCGGACCCCTACCAACGCATGGTCGCGTCAATGCGGCTGATCGCCAAGATGCCGACGATCGCGGCGATGGCCTACAAATACCACATCGGCCAGCCATTCATTTACCCGAAGAACGAGCTGAATTTCGCAGCCAATTTCCTGCATATGTGCTTCGCCGTGCCTTGCGAGGAATACAAGATCAATCCGGTGCTGGCCCGCGCGATGGAGCGCATCTTCATCCTGCACGCCGATCACGAACAGAACGCCTCGACTTCGACCGTCCGCCTGGCCGGCTCGTCGGGCGCCAATCCTTTTGCCTGTATCGCTGCCGGCATCGCCTGCCTGTGGGGTCCCGCACATGGCGGCGCCAACGAGGCAGCCCTGAACATGCTGGGCGAGATCGGTCATGTCGATCACATCCCGGAATTCATTGCGCGAGCCAAGGATAAGAACGATCCGTTCCGATTGATGGGATTTGGCCACCGCGTTTACAAGAATTACGATCCGCGCGCCAAGATCATGCAGAAGACCGCGCACGAGGTCCTGGGCGAGCTCGGCATCAAGGACGATCCACTGCTCGACATCGCCATGGAGCTGGAAAGGATCGCACTGACCGATTCCTATTTCATCGAGAAGAAGCTCTATCCGAACGTCGATTTCTATTCCGGCATCACGCTGAAGGCGCTGGGCTTTCCCACCACCATGTTCACCGTGCTGTTCGCGGTCGCCCGCACCGTCGGCTGGATCGCGCAGTGGAAGGAGATGATCGAGGACCCGCACCAGAAGATCGGTCGCCCGCGCCAGCTCTATACCGGCGCGCCGGAACGGGACTACGTGCCAATCGCGAAGCGGTGAAGGTGGTGAATGGTGAATGGTGAATGGTGAATGGTGAATGGGAGTAGCGAAGCGTCGCTCCCTGTCCATAGAAACCACTATTCACAATTCACTATTCACAATTCACTCACTTCCTCACCATCCCCATCACCACCCCCGCGGCAATCTCGCCTGACGGCTTGGCGGTTGCCATACGCCCGGCAATGTCGGCAAAACCGTGCTTCTGCCAGGTGCGGTAGGCGGTATCGGAGAACAGCGCTTCCAACTGCCGCGCCAGATAATGCGGCCGCACATATTGATTGTAGTGTTCCGGCACGACCGGCCGGTCGGCAATGAGATTGGGCAAGGCTGCGCTCCATACTTTGATCAGCGGCTGCGCCATGCGCATGACCGGATCGAGCCGGTAGCAGGAGATCATCGGCACACTCGCCAGTGCCAGTTCCAGCGATACTGTCCCCGATGCGATCAGCGCCGCATCGGCCTTGCCGAAGGCCTGCCATTTGCGTTCGGCATCGAGTATGATCTCCGGCTTCTCGTCCCAGCTCGCGACCGAGGTTCTGACCAGATCGGCGACGTGCGGCACCGTCGGCAACAGCAGGCGCAAGCGGTGCCCGCGCGCCCGCAGGATCGACACCGTCTCGCCGAACGGCCCGACCATGCGCCGCACCTCACCACGACGCGAACCAGGCAGTACAAGCAACGTTTTGACGTGATCTGCGGACAGGTCACGCGGCTGCGCCTGCGCCCTGGCGGCACTGATTATGCCCGGATCGTGTGCAAGACGATGCCCGACATAGGTGCCGGGCGGCCCGCCCAGGCGAGCGAGTTCCTTCACCTCGAACGGCAGGATGCAAAGAATGTGATCGACATATGGCTTCATCGCCGCCGCCCTGCCCGGCCGCCAAGCCCACACGCTCGGGCAGACATAATGGATAATCGGGATAGTCGGATCGGCGGCACGCACCTTCTTGGCGACGCGCAGCGAGAAATCCGGACTGTCGATGGTGATAAGGCAATCGGGCTTTTCACCGGCAATCGCGTTTGCCG
>NZ_JAMYVA010000050.1:0-40765 GCF_040323505.1 Mesorhizobium sp. M0040 | reverse complement strand
GCCATCACAGCCATCATGCGAAAGCTCATCATCCTCGCAAACGCACTACTCAGGGACAATCGGACCTGGACACCATCTCTCCCTTGACCAACACGGATACTCTGGCGCAGCTCGGAACTCCGTAAGCCGTCCGTAAGTCGCGGTCTGGGAACCTCGGCCCGTCGATCAAAACCGATCGCCGGAGGCCTGAAGCCCCCGATACCAACACTCACAGGAAGGAAAAGGTCATGCCGTATACTGCCAGAGCAACTTCGAGAGTGCGTGCCGGCACCATCCGCGCTGGAGCCACAAGACTTTCCGACCAGCTCAGGATCGGGCCTTGGTCGCTCCTCTCGCCCGAAGCTGTCATACAGCAAAAGTACAACTCCCTTGGAGGCGCCGGCTTCGCCGAGATCGACAGGAAGGACACTGGAAAAGCCTGGTATCTCAAGAACGGCTCATGCATTTGCTACAACGATGCCATGCACGACGCCTTTGAAATCCATGGCGAAATCTACAGGAAGTGGATTGCGCTTGGCGGTCTCGCGTGGGGCATTCCCTGCACCGACGAAACCGGAACTCCCGACGGCGTCGGCCGATACAATCACTTCAACAACAATACCGCTTCGATCTACTGGACACCGAACACCGGTGCTCAAGCGATTTGGGGGGCAATTCGCGGCAAATGGGCAGCAATGGGCTGGGAGCGCTCGGTTCTCGGCTATCCGGTCACCGACGAAACCGGAACTCCCGACGGCGTCGGGCGCTACAACCATTTTGCCAATGCCGGCTCGATCTACTGGACACCGAACACAGGAGCCAACGTGGTGTACGGCGACATCCGCAAGAAGTGGGAGAGCCTGGGCTGGGAACAGTCATATCTGGGCTATCCCACGACCGACGAGACCGAATTTGCCGATGGTGGCCGCGCCAATTTGTTTGAAAACGGTGGCATATACTGGTGGCCCGACACCGGCGCGATCGACCTTCGAGACGTCGTCGTCCACTATACCGGCCTCCATTGCTTCGGCGAGACCGACTGGGATCAGGGGCCGGGTGGTGCGGACGAGCCCTATGTCATCGTCAGCGTGGCAACGCCGCAGATCGCCGACACCAAGCGCAGCCAGGTCTATGGCGACGTCGATGCGGGAGATACGAGACCCGACCTGATGGAGGTCTATCGAGGCAAGCCCTACGGCATCAATATCGGTACGGTGCTGATGGAAAACGATTTTGGCGATCCCAACAAGTACAAGGACGAAGTGCAGAAGGTCGTGATGGGCGTCCATACGGCGGGTACGCTGGCTTTGGGCCTCATTCCGGTGGCAGGACCTATCATTGCCGCGATAGCCGGCCCGGCTCTGGGATCCTTGATGCCATCGATCGGCGGCGCCATCAGCGATCTCTTCGATTGGGGCGATGACAGGATCGGGAGCGCGACAGTGACCATCTCCGCAAAGCAGATGGTGTTGCTCGCGGCACGCACGAACAATACCACCTTCAGCGGGATTGGGTTCAAAGTGGAAACGCCCCTGATTTCCGGCGAGGGGGCTTCCTACAAAGCCTATTTTGGCTTTGTGCCTGCCTAGGCCAATCGCCCCGGCAAAAAAGCTTGCCGGGACAATCAACTTACCAGCCCCGCCTTCCGTTGGCGGGGCTGACGTTCGCGACTGAGAGTTTCCGTATCGGTCGTCGCAAGGCGCGATCCAGATGCGGCAGCGGCCGATCAGCATAGCGGGCAAGCTGTCGTTGCCTACCCCGCACAGCCCGTAGCGCCGCCATGAACGCGGCTCCTTCGGCCGGAACGATGGAGACCGCATTAAGTGCAGTCACCTCAACGACGCGGCCGCAGCCAACGAGGCCGAGCGGGACCGGCGGAAACCGGATCAGGCGGTGCGCAACCCGCCGCCATGACAGCCGAGATCAATCAGGATGGAAAGAGAACGGTGACAAGAGCGGGCATGCATCACACCAGCCCGCGCTTGGCCATCATTGCTTCCGGTGAAGGCATCTTGCCGCGGAAGGCGGTGTAAAGTTCTTCGGGGTCCTTCGAGCCGCCGGCGGCGTAGATGTTCTTGCGCAGCCGCTCGGCCAGCGCCGGGTTGAAGGGATCGCCTGTTTCCTCGAAGGCGGCGAACGCGTCGGCGTCAAGAACTTCCGACCACATGTAGGAATAGTAGCCGGCCGAATAGCCATCGCCGGCAAAGATATGGCCGAAATGCGGGGTGCGGTGACGCATGGCGATGGTGTCAGGCATGTCGAGCTTTTCGAGCGTTTCGGCTTCGAAACGAAGCGCCTGTTCCGGTGCATCCGGCCGGGCGTGGTAGGCCATGTCGACCAACGCCGAGGCGGTGAACTCGACGGTGGCGAAGCCGGCGCCGAAGGTGCGCGCCGCCAGCATCTTGTCGACCAGCGCCTTTGGCATCGGCTTGCCGGTCTTAACATGCAGCGCATGCTTTTCCAGCACCGCCGGCACCGTCAGCCAGTGTTCGTAGAGCTGCGAGGGCAGCTCGACGAAATCGCGGCTGACCGAGGTGCCAGCGACCGATGGCCAGGTGACGTCGGTCAGCATGCCGTGCAGCGCGTGACCGAATTCGTGGAACAGGGTCTTGGCCTCGTCGACCGACAGCAAGGCTGCCTCGCCGGCCGGCGGCTTGGCGAAATTCATGATGTTGTAGATGACCGGCTTCGAGCCAGGGCCAAGCCTATAACCGGATTTCAGCGCGCTCATCCAGGCGCCGGAGCGCTTCGAGGGTCGCGCGAAATAATCGGCGAGGAACAGGCCGCGCTCGCTTCCGTCGGCATTCTTCACCACGAAAACCCGAGCGTCCGGGTGCCACGTGGCAATGCCCTTCTTTTCCTCGAAAAAAATGCCGAACAATCGTGTTGCAACGTCGAAACAGGCCTCGATGATGCGGTCGAGCTGCAGGTACGGCTTCAGCTCGGCCTCGTCGAAGGCGAATTTCTCTGCGCGCAGCTTCTCCTGATAGAAGCGCCAGTCCCAGGCAGCGAATTTCTCGTTGCTGCCGGCTTCGGCCGCCAGCCGCTGCAATTCGGTTTGGTCGCTTGCGGCCTTTTCCACCGCCTTTTCCCAGACCGGATCGAGCAGCGCGTGCACCGCCTCCGGCGTCTTGGCCATGGTATCGTCGAGCTTCAATGCGGCGTAGGAAGGATAGCCGAGCAGCTTCGCCTTCTCGGCGCGCAGGCGCAGCATGTCGCGCACCACTTCCGTGTTGTCGGTGGCGCCGCCATTCTGACCACGCATGATGAAGGCGCGGAACGCCGTCTCGCGCAGATCGCGGCGTTCTGAGAAGGTCGAGAACGGCTCGTAGATCGAACGCGACAAAGTGACGGCGTAGCGGCCCTTCTGGCCGCGCATCTCGGCGGCTTCCGCCATCGAGCTTTTCAGGAATTCCGGCAGGCCGGCAAGGTCGGCCTCACCGAGGAACAGCGCCCAGTCGCGCTCGTCGGCAAGCACGTTCTGGCCGAAATTGGTGCCGAGCGACGACAACTCCTCGTTTATCGATGCAAGCCGCTTCTTGCCTTCGGCGTCGAGCCTGGCGCCGGAGCGGACGAAGTTTTTCCAGGTCTTTTCCAAAACCCGCAGCGTTTCGGCATCGAGCTTCAAAGCCTCGCGGCGCTGATAGAGATCGTCGATGCGGGCAAACAGTCGTTCGTTCATCGAAATTGCCGAGAAATGCCGCGACATCTTTGGCGAGATCTCGCGCTCCAGCGCCTGGATCGCTTCGTTGGTGTGGGCGCCGGCGCGGCACCAGAAGATCGAGGAGACATGGTCGAGCGCCTCGCCGGCAAGCTCGAGCGCGGCAAGCGTATTGTCGATGGTCGGTGTCCCGGTGTTGCCGGCAATCGCCTCGATCTCAGCTTCATGCGCCTTCAGGGCCGCGTCGAAGACCGGAGAAAAATCGCCGTCGCCGATGCGCGTGAAATCGGGCAGGCCGAGCGGCCCTTGCCATGCGGTCAGCGGATGGGCGGCGAGGTCGACGGTGGACGGCATGGGCAAACTTTCGCTGAGTGGCGGGAGAAGATGGATCGTCACCGATGTAAGGCGCCGGCCGGTTGCGCGCAACAGCACGCCCCGTTCATGATTTCCTCAGTAGCCGTCGCAGTTTTCCGCGATCGCGGCCTGCGAGCTGGCGGTGATTTGATCGTTGGCGACGGCAAAGGTCTCCTGCATCAGCATGTCGTTGCTGGGAAAATCATAGCAGGCGATCACAGTGGTGACGCCGCTCTCGGATTTCTCGATCCGGTGGCGGATTTCGGCCCCGGCGACGGCGCCTTGCCACTCGGCGATCGAGGCGATGAATTCCTGCTTGCTTTGCACGACGCCGAGGTCGTCGAGCTTGATGCGGACGTTGTCGGCAAGCAGGTCCGACAATTCGGTGCGGTCGGCGATCAGCAGTGCCGAATACCAGCGGTCTATGATCGCGCTATCGTCGGCGCGGGCGACATTTGCCGAGCACAGCAGTGCCGCCGCCGCGAACGCGAACCGAGCTCGCATCATGCCTCGTCTCCTACTCCGTCTCCGGCCGCTCGAAATCGCCTGTGTCCTTGTTCATCACCCAAAGCTCGCCGGTCGAAATATCGAACCAGGCACCGTGCAGCGACAGCCGCCCCTTGCCTTCGAGGATCGAAACACAAGGGAAGGTGCGCAGATTGGCTATGGAATAGCGGATCGAGATGCGCTCCAGCGCCGTCTGGCGCTCGGTCGCGGTCATGAAGGTGCTGGACGACACGGTCTCGGCCGCCGGCGCGATCAGGCTCATCCATTTGCCGATGAAATCGCCCGGCGACAACGGCGCGGCCGTGGTGTCGAGTGCCGCACGGATGCCGCCGCAGCGGCCGTGGCCCATCACCACGATGTTCTTGACCTTGAGGCTCTGCACGGCAAATTCGAGCGCCGCCGATGTCGAGTGGAACTGATCGTCGGGCGCATAGGGCGGCACCAGATTGCCGACGTTGCGCAGCACGAACAGCTCGCCGGGCCCGGCATCGAAGATCGCTTCGGGCGCGGCCCGCGAATCGCAGCAGGCGACGATCATCGTTTCCGGTGCCTGGCCCTCCCGCGCCAGCGAGCGATAACGGCCGCTTTCGGTGAGATAGCGGCCATTCATGAAATTGCGGTAGCCGGTGAGAAGATGCTCGGGAAGATGGGGCATGGGCAGCGGTGGGAGCCTTTCCGGGTTAAAGGCACGGTTCAATCCCGAAAGGCTCTAGCGCATCGGCCTGAAAATCGGAACCGATTTTCGGAAGGCGGGATGGCGTGGTTTCGACGTGCCAGCCCGTATTTTGACACAGGTGGACGAACGCCGCCATTAATCGGCCTCAGAACCGCAGATTGGCGCCGGCGCGCAGTAGAAGCCAGTAGAACAGGCCGGTCGCGCCAACCGCCAGCAGCATCGCCAGGAAGAAGCCGCTGGGACTCTCGGCAAATGGCAGTCCGCCTGTGTTCATGCCGAAAATGCCGACGATCAGCGTTCCTGGCAAAAGCAGCGCGCTCATCACCGCCAGCGCCTTGAGGCTACGGTTCGATTCGTCGGCAAGCTCAGCCGCAAGCTCCTCCTGCAGCAGCCTTGCCCGGTCGTTGATCATGACGACCTCGCGGTCGAGCCGTTCAAGGCGCGCAGCAAGCCGGCGCAGAACTTCATGTGCGCCGGCGGAAAGGTTCCAGGCGGAACGGTCTTCATCCTGGAAAAGCGCTGCCAGGGCCGAGATCGGCCGATGCAGGGATACGGCAAGGCGGCGCACATCCTTCAGCTGCCGTCTTTCGTCGGCAAGCCGCTCGGTCACGAGATGATCCTCGACTGCATCCAGCCGCTTCGTTGCCGCGGCGAGCCGCAGGCTGGTGGTCTTGCAAAAAGCCATGACCAGCGTTTCGAACAGCTCGAATGC
Organism: Mesorhizobium sp. M0040; assembly: GCF_040323505.1. Classification (NCBI taxonomy): domain Bacteria; kingdom Pseudomonadati; phylum Pseudomonadota; class Alphaproteobacteria; order Hyphomicrobiales; family Phyllobacteriaceae; genus Mesorhizobium; species Mesorhizobium sp. M0040. Next base: position 34,876 of record NZ_JAMYVA010000050.1, on the reverse strand, counting down.
CGTGGGCGGCCGCAGCCCCGCGGCAAGGGCCGTGTGCACTTCCTCCACTGCCGCCAGCGGATGCCGGCGGCCGGTGACCAGCAGCCGTTCCGAGACCGCAAAATGCAATCTGCCGATGGTCGTCGACTGATGGGCGATCTCGCCATGCAGATCGGCCGAAATGCCGTGGACGACGCCATTCTCATGCGCCAGCACCAGGCTGTCCTCATGTCCTTCGAGGATTGCATGAGCCGACGCCGGCAGCGCGCAGGCATGGCTGATCCAGGAATGGGCGCGCCGGTCGACAAGGTCGACATGCAGCCAGACCCAGCCGTCCGGTAAGGCCAGCGCGGTTTCTATGTCTCGGGGCGCCAGCGATTCGGGAGCTTTGCCGGGAGCGGCATGATAGGCCCAGACCAGCCCGGGAGCATGATGCTGGTCGTCCGCGGCAAGCAATGTCAGATGCGATGCGTCATTCATGGCCGCCGCCGAAACGATGCACGTTTAGGTGATCCGGGCGGCGCCGGGGCCGGTGCCGCGACATTCTGGTCAAACCCTGCCCCCGCTCAGAACACCTGGCGGAAGATGACGAACAACACGAAGGCAAGACAGATGGAGACCGGAAGGGTCAGTATCCAGGCCATCAGCATGTTGCGCACCGTCGACCATTGCAGGCCCGAGCCGTTCGCCGCCATGGTGCCGGCAACGCCCGAGGACAGCACATGGGTGGTTGAGACCGGCAGGCCGAGATAGTCGGCCGATGCGATCGTCGCCATCGCGACAAGCTCGGCGGACGCACCCTGACCGTAGGTCAAATGGCTTTTGCCGATCTTCTCGCCGACGGTGACGACGATGCGCTTCCAGCCGACCATGGTACCGAGGCCGAGCGCCAGCGCGATGGCGACCTTGACCCAGAGCGGGATGAACTTCGTCGCGTTGTCGACCGCCTTATGGTAGGTCGTCACCGCCTTCAGGTCGTCTGCCTCCATCGGCAGCAGCTTCTTCTTGTCGATCAGCTTCAGCGCTTCACCGATAAGATAGATGTTGTTGCGGGCGTTGCTGACCAGCGTTGTCGGCAGCTTTTCCACGGACGGATAGGGCGACAACATGGCGCTGGTGTCGTGGATGAAGCTCTGCAGGGCAGGCGTGGTCTCGTCCTTCCAGGTCTTGGTGCGAACGGCGTTGCCGACCACGGTTGCCGCATCGGTCACGGCGACGCCGGGCTTGACGTATTTGCCGAATACCGTTTCGACCTGCGTCGCCGCCGATTTGTAACCTTCGAGATAGTTCACGTCCGGTGTGCGGTTGAGCGCGAAGGCGGTCGGCACGACGCCGATCAGGATGAGCATGATGAGGCCCATGCCCTTTTGCCCGTCATTGGAGCCGTGGGCAAAGCTGACGCCGGTGCAGGTGAAAATAAGCAGCGCCCGAATCCACAGCGGCGGCGGCGCGCTCGACTTCGGCGCCTCGTAAAGCTCGCGGTTCCTGACCAGCAGCTTCATCACCAGAAGCAGCAGTGCAGCCAGGCCAAAACCGACCAGCGGCGAGATCAGGAGCGACAGGCCGACATTGGACGCCTGCGACCAGTCGACGCCGCTGGTGACGGAGCCGGCCGGGGCCATGAACTGGTTGGCGAGACCGACGCCGATGATCGAACCGATCAGCGTGTGCGAGCTCGAGGCCGGCAGGCCGAGATACCAGGTTCCGAGATTCCACATGATCGCCGCGACCAGCAGCGCGAAGACCATGGCCAGCCCCGCGCTCGATCCGACCTGAAGGATCAATTCGACCGGCAGCAGCGATATGATGCCGAAGGCGACCGCCCCGCTGGCGGTAAGCACGCCGAGGAAGTTGAAGAAGCCGGACCACATCACTGCAAGCTCGGCCGGCATGGAATGCGTGTAGATCACCGTTGCCACCGCATTGGCAGTGTCGTGAAAACCGTTGACGAATTCGAAGCCGAGCGCGATCAGCAGCGCCAGCCCAAGTAGGATCCACGGCACCGCGACGGTGCTGGTCAGGTCCTGGCTGAGTGCGTAGCCGACATAGGCAAGGCCGCCCAGAATGATGACGGCAAAGGCCGGCAGAAACCATTTACCGGTGCCGTTTGGCCGGTCAAGCGGATGCTCCGGCCTTGGAATTCCTGCCTCGCTTGAAACAATATCTACCATACCCCACTCCTCCTGCCTTGCAGCAAAGAATGGGAGGACGCTATGTCGGCACGATGAAGCCTGTGTGACGGCAGGCACTTTGGGTTGACGCAACGGGCGATCGAAGCGACCGAGGCAATTGAACCCGGCCGGCGTAGACTATTCCGCGATGTCCAGCAGGGTCGATATCAGCAGCCGGCGCTCTTCGGCGGAGAGAATGTCCGAATCGAACAGGTTCATGCTGCGAAGCCCTTCGATGGCGAGATAGCAGACCAGCAGCGCCTTGAGGTTCGGCGTCTCCTCCTTCAGCCGCTCGAACACCTGCCGCCTGAACGATTTTATCGGCGTCAGGAAATCAGGATCCTCGGCAATCGCCGAAAATATCCAGGATGCCGACGGTTTCGATTCCTCGGCATGCTCAGCCGACAGCTTGATATAAGTTGCAAGCGGGCTTTCGCCGTTGACGCCGGCCGTGCGGGCGGACTCCAGGGCCTGCTCGAAGGCGCGCAGGTAATCCTCTACCAGCGCCTGCATCAATTTCGCCTTGGTCGGGAAATTGTAGAGAAGACCACCCTTCGACACGCCGGCACGGCTGGCGACCGCATCCAGCGACAGGCTGCCAGGACCCGTCTCGCGCGCCACGTCGGCGGCGGCGGCGAGAATCTTCTCGCGCGAATTTGCTCTGCGGACTTTCATCAAGCGTTCCCCATTCATTAGCTTAGGCGGAATTGACAAGACCGTCCAGACGGTACAGTAAGATCGCCGTCATTTGAAATTGGGACCAGTCACAGGTATGTGTTCCGGTCGTCCGACCGTTATGCTGGGCCGTGGCCGAGGGGACTGTTCGTGATCAAGCGCTTCATCATCGCCTTCATTCTGCTCGTGCTGGTGTGCGGCGGCATCGTCGGCTTCAACCTGTTTCGCGACAATGCGATCAAACAGTTCTTCGCCACCATGAAGCCGCCGGCCGCGACCGTGTCGACGGTCATCGTCAAACCGATGTCCTGGACGCCCGGCATCGAGGCGATCGGCACTGTCAGTGCCGTACGCGGCGTCGACCTGACGGTCGAAACCGCGGGCATCGTCAAGGACATCCTGTTCCATGCCAATCAGAAGGTCGCCGCCAACGCCGTGCTGCTGCAACTCGACGATGAAGTCGAGCGAGCCGACCTCGTGGCATCGAAGGCGCAAGCCACATCCGACCAGACGACGCTGATGCGCGCTCTTGAGCTGCAGAAGCGCGGGGTCGGCACCGACGCTACGCTCGACACAGCGCAGGCAGCAGCGTCGGTCTCCGCAGCGCAGGTAAACAAGCTGCAAGCGGTGCTCGACCAAAAGCAGTTGACGGCCCCTTTCAAGGGTACCGTCGGTATTCCGAAAATCGACATTGGCCAGTATCTCACACCCGGCACCGCCGTGGTGACCTTGCAGGACATGGACACGATGCGTGTCGATTTCACCGTCCCGGAGCAGCAGCTTCCGCAGCTGAAGATCGGACAGACGGTGCGGTTGGGCGTCGGCGGCGGCGACATGCCGTTCACCGGCAGCATCCGCGGTATCGATCCGAAGATCGACCCGACGAGCCGGCTGGTGACGGTGAGGGCGGAGGTCGGCAATCCCGAAGGCAAGCTGACGCCCGGTCAGTTCGTCCAGGTGCGCGTCGAACTGCCCGAGGAGAACGACGTGCTGGCGCTGCCGCAGACGGCGCTGACTTCCAGCCTGTACGGCGACTTCGTCTTCGTGGTGCGCCCGGCCAAATCCGCCGAAGCCAACGGCGCGGCGCCCGAGGCAAAGCCGGAAGAAAAGCCGGCTGCAGATGCTGCCAAGCCCGCAGCCGAAGCACCCGCGGCAAAACCCGAAGAAAAGCCGGCTGCTACCCCAGCCAAACCGGCAGAGGAAGCCAAGCCGGCAGCGGAAGAACAGAAGCCGCAGCTCGTGCTCGCCCAGGTGTTCGTCAAGCCAGGCCGCCGCAACGCCGGCCTGGTCGAGATCCTGGAGGGCATCGCGCCCGGCGATGAAGTCGTTACCGCCGGCCAGAACCGGCTCGCCAACGGCATGTCCGTTGCCGTCGACAACACGATCGATCCGAGCAAGCCAGGGAACCAGCAGGCAGCCCAGCAATGAGCTTTTCCGACCTCTTCATCCGCCGCCCGGTCCTTTCGACCGTGCTTGCCTGCATGATCCTGCTTCTGGGTTTTCAGGGCATCTTCAACCTTTCGATCCGGCAGTATCCAGAGGTTGAAGAAACGGCCATCACCATCACCACGGCCTATCCCGGCGCCAGCGCCGACCTGATCCAGGGGTTCATTTCCGCGCCGATCGCGCGTGCCGTCGCGTCGACCGAAAACATCGATTATGTGACATCGGCGAGCCGGCCGTCATCCAGCACCGTGACAGTGCAGATGAAACTCGGCTCCGACCCCGACGTCGCGCTGAACGAAGTCTTGTCGAAGGTGCAGAGCGTTCGCGGCGATCTGCCGGACGAAACCAAAGACCCGGTGATCGTCAAGGGCACCGGCCAGCAGTTCGCGATGATGTACATCTCGATGCAGAACCCGAACATGACGCCGGAACAACTCACCGAATATATCGAGCGCGTCGTGCGGCCGCGTATCTCGACGGTCGAAGGCGTCGCCGACGTGCAGATCTTCGGCGCAGCCGAATATTCGATGCGGGTCTGGATCGACCCGATCAAACTGGCGGCACGCGGCGTGACGGCGGCGGAAGTGCTGGCCGCCATCAACGAATCGAATTTCCTTTCCGCGCCCGGCGACACCGAAAACGAATATGTGGTTTCTTCGATCACCGTTCGCTCGACGCTGCAGACGCCGGAGGCTTTCGCCGCCCTTCCACTCCGGTCGAAGGACGGCAATGTGGTGAGACTGCGCGACGTGGCCCGCGTCGAACTCGCCGCGGCGAACACCGACACCAGGGTCAGCTTCAACGGCAAGCCCGGCATCTTTCTCGCTATCTTTCCGACGCCGGCCGCCAATCCGCTGACCACCGCGGCGGCAATCCACAAGATTGTGCCGACCATTCAGGAGACGCTGCCGCTCGGCATGACGATGGAGATCGTCTACGACTCAACCGAGCAGATCAGCGCGTCGATCGAGGAGGTATTCAAGACCATCGGCGAGGCGGTCGCCATCGTCATCGTCGTCATCCTGCTCTTCCTCGGCTCGTTCCGCTCGGTGCTGATGCCGATCGTGACCATTCCGCTGTCGCTGATCGGCGTCTGTTTCCTGCTGTTTTCAGTGGGCTATTCGATCAATCTTTTGTCGTTGCTGGCCATGGTGCTGGCGATCGGCCTTGTCGTCGACGATGCCATCGTGGTGGTGGAAAACATCCACCGCCACATGGAGGAAGACGGCTTGTCGCCGATGCAGGCGGCGTTCAACGGCATGCGGGAGATCTCGTCCGCCGTCGTCGCCATGACGATAACATTGGCCGCCGTGTTCGCGCCGCTGGCCTTCACCGGCGGCCTGACCGGCGCACTGTTTCGCGAATTCGCGGTGACGCTTGCCGGCTCGGTGGTGCTTTCGGGTGTCGTCGCCCTCACCATCACACCGATGATGTCGGCACGTATCCTGAGGTCCGGCTCGCACAGCCGCTTTCAGCGCATTGTCGACAATACGTTCGGGCGCGTCGAACACATCTATGAGCGGCTCGTCACCGGTTCGTTGAACTATCGCCCGGTGACGCTGATGATCGTCCTCGCGCTGGTCGCCACGACCGGTTTCATGTTCACCAAGACCTCGAGCGAACTGGCGCCGGAAGAGGACCAGGGTTTCCTGCTTTCGCTGGTGACCGCGCCGCGGTACGCGACGTCGGACTATACCGAAACCTACGTCAATCAGATACTCGGCCTGGTCAAGGATCTGCCCGAGACGCGGGCACAGTTCTCGGCGGTCGCCTTCGGTGGTGGCCAGACAAACAGCGCTTTCGTCGGCTTTGCGTTCAAGGACTGGGCTGACCGCACGCGCAACTCGAAGGAAATCCAGCAAGACATTACGGGCCGCCTGAGCAAGGTGGCGGGCGTCGAAGCTTTCGTCTTCGCGCCGCCGACGCTGCCCGGCTCCGGCGGCGGCCTGCCGATAACGATGGTCGTGCGCTCGACCGGCGACGCCTCGCAGGTGTACGAGGCGGCCGAAGACATCAAGAACAAGGCGCAGGCCTCCGGCCGCTTCATCGTCGTGCAGAATTCGATGACCTTCGACGCGCCGCAAGTGACGGTGACGATCGACCGCGATCGCGCCGCCGCGCTCAACCTGCCGATAGCCGACATCGGCCGGACGCTGACGCTCCTGGTCGGTGGCGCCGAAGTGGCGCAATTCGACCGCGAATCCAACAGCTACGACATCATTCCGCAGGTGCCGCAGCAATTCCGCGACAATCCCGAAAAACTGGGCGAGTATTTCGTGCGCAGCGTATCGGGCGAGATGGTGCCGCTCTCGGCGGTGGTGAAGATCTCGACCAACGCGTCGCCGGCCGCCATCGAGCAGTTCAACCAGCTCAACTCGGCGACGATCTCTGCCTTGCCGCGGCCCGGCATCACCACCGGGGATGGGCTACAGGCGATCGAGGACATTGCCAAGCAGAGCCTGCCCGACACCTTCTTCATCGACTATACCGGTCAATCGCGGCAGGAGAAGGAACAGGGCTACACGATCATCATCGCCTTCGCGGCGGCGGTGCTCGTCATCTATCTGGTGCTGGCGGCGCAATTCGAAAGTTTCCGCGATCCGCTGATCATCATGATGGCGGTGCCGCTGTCGATCTTCGGCGCGATCGTGCCGCTTAATGTCGGGCTCGGCACGCTCAACATCTACACGCAGGTCGGCTTGATCACGCTGATCGGCCTGATCACCAAGCACGGCATCCTTCTGGTCGAGTTCGCCAACCAGCAGCGTGAAATGCACGGCATGCGGCGGCGCGATGCGATCATCGCCTCGGCCAGGGTGCGGCTGCGGCCGATCCTGATGACGACGGCGGCGATGGCGCTCGGCGTGGTGCCGCTGATCATCTCCAGCGGCGCTGGTGCGGCGGCACGCTATTCGATGGGCTTGGTGATCTTCACCGGCATCCTGGTCGGAACCATGTTCACGCTGTTCGTGGTGCCGATGTTCTACACCTTTATCGCCAGCAAGGACCTGCCGCATCACGCCGAAAAGCCGGATCCGAAGCTGATGCCGGTAATGCCGGACTAGACTGCGCTAATTTCCGGCCCCTGGGAGCGACGAGAAGCATCGCTCACTTGACGATGACGATGCTGGTGTTGGCCGGGCCGAAGACCTCGACGAGCTGGTAGAAATCGGCGGCGTTGTCCGGATGCAGACGCACGCAGCCATGCGAGGCTGGCTGGCCGAGGCGCTTGATGGCGCTTGTCGCATGTACGGCGTAGCCGCCGCTGAAGAAGACCGAATGCGGCATCGGGGCGTTGTCGTATTTCTTCGAGTACCACATTTCATGCATGCGGGTCGGCTTGAACGAACCGGTCGGCGTGACGTGCGTCCTGTCGCCGGTCGAGACCTTCCAGGCGAATGTCGGCCGGCCGTCGACCAGGATTTCCATGGTCTGCTGCGATAGCGACACACGCGCGACGATCTTGTTGGCGGCGGCGTGGGCTGCGCCGTTGCCGGCACTGACAAGCAAGGCAGTACCGGTGATGACGGCGGCGGCGATGTTGATGAGCTTGGCGGAAATGGCAGTGTACATGATGTCTCCCCTATTCTGCCGGTCGGGGCCGGCTCAATTCGATGACCGGCTTATCGGGGCGTCATGTTTCAAGCCGATTTCGCTAGATGCTCGTTTGTGTTTCGATTCTGTTTCCCCTGGTTAACAGAAAAGGTCCGTGCAAAGCAGCTTGCAGTTGCACGACGTCGTCATGACGGTGGCGTGTTTGCCTAGGCGGATCGGCCAAACCGCGGCGCGAATACGCGATTGCCTTTCGTTTGATAGGAATTCACCTGACTCCGAAACCGAGCTGCAACAAAGCGCAGCCTCGGCGGCATGATCCGGATACAGCGAACAGGCACAGTTGACCTAACGAAAACAGCGGTCAACGAACGATCGGAAGCCAACACTGTTTTCGCTACGGTCTGGATTGGTCTGGACAGTTTCCAGCCTGCGCGTCGACCGGCTCAAGCCCCTCTGGCGGGGGCGGCTTAGGGCCGTTGAGGATGCGCGGCGCCTCCGGCAACTTGCAGCCGAGAGGACCGAAGGCCCGCGCCGCAACGGGGGGCTCCGCTGGCGGCGCGGGCGCTTCGGGGGTTCCCCTGAAGTGCCCGTAAATTCCAATTTTGAGGAACGAACAGGATGAAAACGAAATTCGCCGCTTCCGTGCTTTCCGCCCTGCTTTACGTCCAGGGCCTGCTCGGCATTGCCGGCCTCGCCACCGTGCTGCTGAAGGAACGTGCCCATGCCGGCGAGGTCAGCACGAACAGTGACATGCTGTCCGGCCCGTCGCTTCTCGTGGTGCGCTGAAGAGCATCGGACCCCAAAGTGGAAACCGGTTTTGGGAAAATCGATGCTCAAGACAAAAGGGTGGCCGTCCTGCCTTCAATCGGTGAATTGCGTGGGCGGATCGAACCGGTAGCCCGCACCCCGTATGGTGGTGATGGTTTCGGTATCGAGCTTGCGGCGCAGCCGCACGATGCGCGAATCGATCGACCGATCGAAGGCTTCGGCATTTTCGGCGGGCGCGGCGGCGATGATGTCGTCCCGCGTCAGCACCTTGCGTGGGCTGGCCAGGAACAGCCTGAGCAGCGCCACCTGCCCGGGGGACAGCTGTTCTTCCGTGCCCGAGCGGTGCATGACGATGGCCGATCGGAGATCGACGGTCGCGTTCTCCAGCACGATCAGTTCCCCGGCGCTCCTGCCGCGCCGAGCCAGAAGGCCGCCGACGCGAGCGGCAAGCTCCCTGACATTGAGCGGGCTTTCGACGACGTCGGCGGCGCCGAGTTCGAGCGCCAGAACCTTGTCGACCAGATCGGCCGGGCGGCAGATCAGGATGAAATCCGGTCCACCTTCGCCGCCATGTCGCCTGAGCAGGTCGCGCCCCTCTGCCTGGCTGACGCTGTCGCCGACAACCACGACATCGATATCCTTTTCCGAAAGCAGCGATTCGGCCTCCCACGGCTGTCGCGCCGCGCGGACGTCATGACCGCGCCGCTCGAGATGATCGGCAAGATCGGTCGCAATTACTTCAGCGACGGAAACAAGCGCGATAACGGATCGTGCAGCCATGTTTTTCTACCCCGCATACGGCAACCCAAGAAGAGTGCTGGACATCATGTTTATACCCAATCTACTTTCCGCTGAAAGCGGGAGCGAAAGCATCGTGCGGGCACGAATTGTCATTGTCGAGGACGAGCCCGACCTGAGGGATGCGGTCGCCGAGTATCTCGGCGCCAGCGGCTATGATGTGGCCACGGCCGAAAGTGCGGCGGCGGCGCGCGACCTTTTGGGAACCCAGTCCTTCCATCTGGCCATTCTCGACATCGCCATGCCGGGCGAGGACGGCCTGTCGCTCGGCCGCTGGATGCGGTCGAAAATGCCGATCGGCATCATCTATGCGACGGCCGCCGGTACCGCGCTCGACCGCATCGTCGGACTGGAGCTCGGCGCTGACGACTACATCGTCAAGCCTTACGAATTGCGCGAAGTGCTGGCCAGGGTGCGCAGCGTGCTGCGCCGCGTTCCGGAGCCGACCGAGCCACAAAAGGCCAAGGCTGAAACATCCGGCGGCCGTCGGTCCGTGAGCTTCGGACCCTTTCACGCCGATCTCGACGGCAGGCTCGTCACCGGCGCCAACGGCGCGGTCATCGACATGGCCAAGAGCGAGTTCGACGTGCTGGAGGTGTTCCTGACGCGCGCCAACCGGCTGTTGACGCGGGCAGCGATCTCCGAGGCGATCGGTTTCGTCGAGGACCCGGAATCCTCCCGCGCGGTCGACATCCGCATCATGCGGCTGAGAAAGAAGATCGAGGCGGACCCGGCCAATCCGAAATTCCTGCGCACGGTGCGCGGCGAAGGCTATATCTTCTCGCTGCCGGCCGGTGAAAATAACTGAGGCCCGGCGGCTTGAGCAAGCCAAGGCCAGGAAATGACCATGACGGCTGAAACAGCACGCGCGGATACGCAGGGCGCCAGGCAGGGCGCGGCGATGGTGGCCGTGCATGTGGTTCGCCGGCTGCGCGAAGCCGGCGACTGGCAGCGCGAGATGGAAGGTATTCTCCAGACGCTTTGCGAAGCCATGGATTGTCACCGCGGCATCCTGTTTCGCCTGCGCGAACTGCCCGGCCAGGGTTTCGCCCAGTCGGTCGCCGCTTATTGGATCGCCCCCCGGTTTGGCGGCGAACTGACGTCGCCTACCGTCATCGTGCAGTCCGTCGTCGATTCGGACCCATTGCTGGAACGGCTGGCGGAGGACGAGCGCCAAGGCAAGATCTTCGCCGGGCACACACGCGATCTCGAAGGCTTTCTGCGGACCGATTTCGAAAAGCAGAACATCAAGTCGTTCCTGTCGGTGTCGGTCTTTTCGCACGGCAATTTGTGGGGCACGCTGGCGGTCAACGATTGCGTCAACGAACGCGAATGGACCGACCAGGAAGAGGCGGCGCTGCACATGGTGGCACTCGCCATCGGCGATGCCATCGAACGATCGCCCTCCGACGCGCATGCCAGCGACGTCATTCGCCGCACCATGCTGCAGGCCTCGCTCGACGCCATCATCGTCATCGACGAGACCGGCTCGATCATCGAATTCAATCCGGCCGCCGAAAAGATGTTCGGCTATCGGCGCAGCGATATCCTCGGCAAGGACCTGCTCGACACGGTCGTGCCGGAATATTACCGCAAGGGCTATGCGTCCGGCGCCGAATATATGTCGGGCCGCGGCGCGCCGATGGTCGGCCAGCGGCTCGAAACGGTCACCCAGAACGCCGCCGGCGAGGTTTTTCCGATCGAGCTGACGGCAACCGAGATGCGGGTCGCCGATCGCCAGCTGATCTTCGGCTCTATCCGCGACCTGCGCGACAGATTGCGCGCCGAGGAGGAAATCAACCGCCAGCGCGAAAAACTGCACCAGAACGAGAAGATGGCGGCAATGGGCTCGCTGCTTGCCGGCGTTTCGCACGAGCTCAACAACCCGCTGGCCGTGGTTGTCGCCCAGTCGACGCTGCTGCACGAATTCGCCGCCGATCCCCAGACCAAGGTGCGCGCCGAAAAGGTGCGCGCCGCTGCCGAGCGCTGCGGCCGTATCGTCAAGAGCTTCCTATCGATGGTCCGCCTGCACCCGGCCGCACAAGCCGAAACCGACCTCAACCAGGTGATCCGCGCCGCACTCGAAGTGACCGCCTATGGTGCACGGTCGAGCGGCATCATCATCGACACCGATTTCGCCGGCGGCCCGTTGCTGGCCATGGCCGATGCCGACCACGTGACGCAGGTGGCCGCCAACTTCCTCATCAACAGCCAGCACGCCTTGGCCGGCGTTGCCGGCGACCGCCGGATCAAGGTCCGGACGTTTCGCAGCGACCGCGGCAATCCCGGATTCTCGGTCGAGGACAACGGGCCAGGCGTGCCGGAAGCGATACGTTCACGCATATTCGAATCCTATTTCACCACTAAGCCGGTCGGTGTCGGTACCGGCATCGGTCTGTCGATCTCGAAATCGATCATCGAGCGGCACAATGGCAATATCTGGTTCGAGGAGGTTTCGCCGAGAGGTGTGCGCTTTGTCGTGCAGCTGCCGGCGATCGCGGCCGGCGCGGCCGCCGCCGGCGAAGCTCCGTCGCGGTCGAGCGGCTTGCGTCACGCGCTGATCATAGACGATGAGCCGGATGTCGCCGCGTCGCTGTCCGATATTCTGGAGCTGATGGGCATCAAGTCGCGGGTCGTGCCGGCCTGGGTCTCGGCCGCCGCGACGCTGAGCGGCCATGTGCCGCCGGACATCGTGTTTTCCGATTTGCGCATGCCCGGCACCAGCGGCATAGCCGCCTATCGCGAGCTACTCGCCGAAATGCCGGGTCTGGCGCGGCGCTTCGTGCTTGTCACCGGCGATCTAATCGGCGCGAAAGGCGAGATCGAAGCGCTGCCGGCGCAGCAGCGGCCGCCGATCCTCGAAAAACCGTTCAGCACCCTGGACGTGCGCGGCGTGCTCTCGGCCATTGCCGAGCAGGCCGCTCTGGGCGGCTAACTCCGCGATCTCTCCCGGAAGAAAAAGGCTCCCGGCCGACATTGCGGCGGGAGCCTGACTGGAGTGCTGGAGGGCGCTCGCAAAAAAATCAAAAAACGTTCGGCGTATCGGCCAGCGGGGCGGCGTTGGCGATCATGCGGACCGGTCGTGCCTTGCCCGACTGGGCAGCGATGACGCGCAGGCAATCCAGGCTCTCGGCGCCCCAGGCCTGCCCCTTGCAGGCAAAATCGATCTCCGGCATCGGCAGGCGCGCCGTCTTGGTGGTGGTTGTCGCGCCATCGATGAGGTTGGCCGGCGGGTTCAGTGAGGCGAAGGCCGGACCAACGGTCGGCGTCAACGCCATGCCGGCAAATGCGGCAGCCGCCAGCAGCATGAACATCGCCATCGGATGATCACTGGCGCGCTGGCGCAGCGCCAGCTTCGGGCGTCGGTCGTTACGCTGGGGACCTTGCTGGCGAAGGTCGGTATCGGTGATCTGGATTTTCGTACGCATCGTCGTTTCCTTCGGTCTTCTTCTTTTCCCTGTTGAAACGAACTTAATCGCACCTTGTAACCGGCCAACGATGATGGATTAACGATTGTGTAACCGGCATGAAACCAAGCCCGCGGCCATTCCCGGGCAAACCGATCCGGCGTAGCTGGCAGCACCGGTGGCATTCTGTGCTCGTTTTCCGCTACCCACGGCACCAGATCCACGTCGCCTTTCCAGGCCCACGGAGCGTCGGGCGCTTAACAAGTGTTAAGGGATTAACGTCTGGAATTCCCGGGATTTTCCCGGCTTCGATCGTTCGGACTGGGCTCTCGAATCCCGCTCGATTTCCCGTCGAGAATTCGCCCCATTTTTCCAAGCCATTGCATTTCAACGGAAAATATGCTTTTATTGAACGAGCATTCAATAAATAAAGAGCCTTTTATGAACCCGCATCTGCGTGACGTGGCAATCCCCAACGATTGGGATCGGCGGGGGCTGCCGGGCTGGAGCTATCATTCCGACGCCTTGCTCGAACTCGAGAAGGAGCACGTCTTCCGCAACCATTGGCAGATCGCCGGCCATGTCTGCGACGTGCCGAATGCCGGCGACTATCTGACGATGGATGTGGTCGGCGAGCGGGCGCTGATCGTGCGCGGCAAGGATGGCATCGTGCGCGCCTTCAACAATATGTGCCGCCACCGCGGCAGTCGCGTCGTTGCCGACAGCCAGGGCACTTGCAAGAATGCGCTGGTCTGCCCCTTTCATGGCTGGGTCTACAATCTCGACGGCACGCTGCGCGGTGCTGCCCGCCCGCGTTCCTTCCCCGACCTCGACAAGACCGAATTCGGCCTGATGCCCCTCGAGCTCGAAATCTGGATGGGCTTCATCTTCATCCGTTTCCGCAAGGGTGGGCGGCAGCCATCGGTGGCCGAGCTGTTGAAGCCGATCGAAGCCGAGATTGCCCATTACGGCGTGGCCGAGATGGTGCCGTCCTGGGGCATCTGGACCCAAAAGACGCCAGTCAACTGGAAGTCGGTGCGCGATGTCGACAATGAAGGCTACCACGTCGCCATGGCGCATCCGGCGCTGCAGGACCTTTACGGTGCGACCTATTTCGACGAGCCGTTCGTCAACGGCGTGTCGCGCTCGTTCGCCACCTACAATCCGCATGCCGGACGGCGCTGGAGCGTCGCGCAGTACATCCAGCTCGCACCCGAGGCGAAGCACCTGCCGGAACACCTGCGCAAGGCCTGGATCTACTACGGCATCTTCCCGAACAACGCGCTGTCGATCATGCCGGAATCGGTGCAGTTCTATCAGGAATTTCCGCTGTCGACGGGTGAGACGCTGCTGCGCGGCGCCATCTACCGCTATCGCGACGAGACCAGGGAACAGGCGGCAGCCCGCTACCTATCCTACCGCATCGACCGCGACACGCTGGCCGAGGATGTACAGCTTTCGATATGGTCCAACGAATCCATGCTGTCCGAAGCCTTCGGAGGTTTTTACCTCTCCGATCTCGAATATGGCGTGCGCACCCACCACGACCATTTGCGTAAGCAAGTTCCCGTGCTCGGATTGGAGACCGCGCCCGAGGAGAAGGATATGTGGGCACTCAACGAGGCGCTCAGATCACGCTCCTGACGCCCCCGGTCCTCAGGCCCAAATGGCGACCGGAATGCCGAAACGATCGGCGAGCGGCGGATCCGGAAACGGCATTGCCTCGCCTCTGACGATGCGTCCGGCAACCACCATCATCGCCGCGGCATCGAGGAAATCGTCGGCGGCCGCGCCGCGCGGCGGCGTCTGGTCGAGAAAATCCTGGCTATAACCATGCCGGGCAAGCAGCGCCTTGCGTTCGGCCATGCCGGCCGGATTGATGTTGCCCCTGATCTTCTTTGGCAGGCGCATCGCCCGGTCGCCGTTCAGTTTGCAGAAGGCAACTTCCGGATGCGATTCGAACACGCGGCTGCGTAGTTCGGGGCGCGCGATCAGCAGCGAATCGATCTCACGGATCTTGGCGAAGATGCCGAAGGCCTGGATCGAGACACCGCGCGGCGGATCTGAGGTCGTCTTGGCTACCTCACTTGCCTTGCGATGTGCGGCGTACCAGGCGTCGACCGTGGTGAAGGCTTCGATCTCCGCGTAGAGCGCGGCGCGGGAGGGGATGGCAAAGACACTGGACTGCCGGGCCCCAAGCAGCGGCCGCACCAGCGCCTCCGGGCCGCGACCGCCTCTTTGGGAGAAATCGGGCAGGCCGATTGGCATATCGACCGCTACCAACGAGTCGGCGGGCAGTCGGTCGAGCAACGCCGCGAAGCTTGGGAAAACGGCTGTCGACGGTGCCGCACCGGGATCGCGGCGGACGGCTATCCAGCCGGCCTTGCAACCGTCGACGCCGACAAGCACAACACCCCAGGGCATAACATCGTCTGGCGCAACATCCTTGGGCCCATCATCCTGGGGCACGGCGTCTTCGGCCTGCGTCACGCCCGGCGGTCCCGTTCCGGATGTAGGAGATGGCGAAGCTGCACCATCGCCATCGGGTGCGACAGGCTCTGGGCATCGGTCTCGAGCTGCAACTCGTCGCCGCCGCGCTTGGCGGTGCGCGCCAGGATCTCGTAGACCGCCGCCGTGGTCGATTGCAGCGCCTTGGCGGCCGGCTGGCCGGACAGGATCCGCGCCAGGTAGACGGCCGCCGTCAGGTCGCCGAGCCCATTCGGCGGCTTGTCGATGAGCCGGTGTTCGGCAAGCAGTGCCTCTCTGCCGGCGAGCAGTAAATTGCCGGTGCCGCCGGCCATCATCGCCGGCGCCGATGTGACCAGCATGGCCGGTGGGCCGGCCCGCAGGGCTGCAGCCATTGCCGATTTCAAGTCGGGCAGCGGCGCTCCGGCCATCCATTCCAGCTCGTAGCGGTTGGGCGTGGCGATATCGGCGATCGGCATCAGCCGGTCGCGCATGGCGATTGCGGTCGGCTCAGGTACGTAGAGCCCGCCCGAATCGCCCATCACCGGATCGCAGATATAGAGGGCGTCCGGCGTCTTCGCCTTCACCGCGCCGACCAGCGAAGCGACGGCTTCGGCCTGGCCAGCCTCGCCGAGATAGCCGGACAGCACGGCGCCGACCTCGCCCAGCCACGGCGCGCGCTCAAGGTCGGCCATCAGCGCCTTGAACTGGTCCAGCGGCGGCACGATGCGGGTGGCCCGGCCATGGCCCGGATGCCAGGGCAGGATGACGGTCGGTACCGCCCAAACCGGAAAGCCGAGCGTCTCCAGCGCAAAGACAGCGGCACGGTTGCCGACCGAGCCACGGGCGACATGGCTGGAGACGACGATGACCGCGCACGGCGCCTCGGTTTTTTCGGCACTCATTGATTTTCCTAACTGCCCCTGGTGACGAAAAGCACGAGCCAGATCAACAGGCCGATGGCAATAAGCAAGCCCGCTGCCCGACCGATGCGGGTGCCCCAATATTCGATCGGGTCCGACCGGTCGGCATCGGCCGCGGTGACGTGGTCGTGCGCGCCTTTAGTGGTTCGTGCAAGGAACGAGGTGCCCCCCGGGTCGGTCTCGCGCGCCACCCGTTCGATGATGCGGCGCGATTCCGCGTCGCTGTCGTGGCGTTTCGCCATGGTGATGTCCCGTTTTATGCCGAGCTTAACCCGTTCGCCTCGTCTGTCACAGGGCCCGACGGCGAATGGCAGAAACCAGTAACACTTCTCGGCCGAAGTCATTTTCTTACGCAAGGATTGTGCTAATGCTTCGCCTGCCAATGCTATCGAGGGGACTTATCATGCTTGCCCAGCGCCTTTCTTCGCCGCCAATCTTTGGTAATTTAGCTGCGTTCCTGGTTATGGCCGTCATGCTGCCGCTGCTTGCCGGCTGCGGCTACAACACCATTCCGACGGCTGAGGAAAACGCCAAGGCCGCATGGAGCGAGGTGTTGAATCAATACCAGCGCCGCGCCGATCTCATCCCCAATCTTGTCAACACGGTCAAGGGCTACGCCGCGCACGAGAAGGACACGCTCGATGCCGTGGTCGAAGCGCGCGCCAAGGCGACGCAGGTGACCGTGACGCCGGAAACGCTGAACAATCCGGAAGCCTTCAAGAAATTCCAGGACAGCCAGGCCGGCCTGACCAGCGCGCTGTCGCGCCTGCTGGCGGTGGTGGAGAACTATCCCGATCTCAAGGCCAACCAGAACTTTCTGGCGCTGCAAGCACAACTCGAAGGCACCGAGAACCGGATCACGGTCGCCCGCCGCGACTATATCCAGGCAGTGAGAGAGTACAATCTGACGCTGAGGACCTTCCCGTCGGTGATCTGGGCGACCTTGTGGTTCCGCGGCAACCAGCCGTTTGCGAATTTCACCATCGAGGAGGATAAGATGCAGCCGCCGAAGGTCGATTTCGGCACCAACACCACGCAAGGCGGGTGAACGGCGCCTGTTGAGCCTGGCCTGTTGGCCTTGTATTCCGTAGCGCCCCCCTCTGCCCTACCGGGCATCTCCCCCTCAAGGGGGGAGATTGGCAGCTTTGGCCTCACCGCCCATCCTGCAACGTTGGAGATTGGCGAAAACAGCCGTGACAGCCGATCTCCCCCCTTGAGGGGGAGATGTCCGGCAGGACAGAGGGGGGCGCGACAGAACGCCTGCCTGGCCTTCCTGCTCGTCTTCCAAAGCCTTCTCCTCCTCCTCCCTGTCATCGCCTTCGCCGCCGACCTGCCAACCCTCACCGGACGGGTCGTCGACAATGCCGGCATCATCGATGCCGCGACCGAGGCGGCGCTGACGCAGAAGCTTGCCGCTTTCGAGACGAAGGGTTCGGACCAGATCGTCGTCGCGACCATCCCCAGCCTCGACGGCGAGGAGATCGAGCCTTACGCCAACCGGCTGTTCCGCGCCTGGAGACTCGGCCAGGCGAAGGAGAACAACGGCGTCCTGCTTCTGGTGGCGCCGAACGACCGCAAGATGCGCATCGAGGTCGGCTATGGGCTGGAAGCCACGCTGACCGACCTGCACACCAAGCTGATCATCGAAAACGACATGGTGCCGGCCTTCCGTGCCGGCGATTTCTCCGGTGGTATCAGCAAGGCCGTCGACGACATGATCATGGTGCTGGAAGGCAATCCCGAAGAACTGGAGGCGCGCGGCGAACGCAACCAGCAGCCGCCGTTCAACAGCGACGATCTGTTCTTCACGATCTTCATAGCCATCTGGGCAATCATCTTTTTCGGCGGCCTCGCAGCCTCCATCCTGCCGCCGATCTTCGGCCAGAAGATCGGTCCCGGCCGCTATCGCTGGCTGGGCATGACCTTCGAGCCAAACCGGCGGTCGTCCGGCGGCTGGTCGGGAGGTTCCGGCGGGGGATGGTCGTCGGGTTCAAGCGGTGGCGGGTTTTCCGGCGGCGGCGGTTCGTCCGGCGGCGGCGGCTCCTCGGGAAGTTGGTGACGAGATGACAAGACACGCCATCAGCCCGGTGGAATCCGGCCGTTTCATCAAAATGATCGGCACCGCGCTGTTGGCCATGGCGGTGCTGCTGGTCGGCTTCGCGGCCTTCGCCGCCGCACTGCCGGCGCTGACCGGACGGGTCGTCGACAATGCCGGCATCATCGATGCCGCGACCGAGGCGGCGCTGACGCAGAAGCTTGCCGAGTTCGAGACCAAAGGGTCCGACCAGATCGTCGTCGCGACCATCCCCAGCCTCGACGGCGAGGAGATCGAGCCTTACGCCAACCGGCTGTTCCGCGCCTGGAGACTCGGCCAGGCGAAGGAGAACAACGGCGTCCTGCTTCTGGTGGCGCCGAACGACCGCAAGATGCGCATCGAGGTCGGCTATGGGCTGGAAGGCACGCTGACCGACCTGCACACCAAGCTGATCATCGAAAACGACATGGTGCCGGCCTTCCGCGCCGGCGATTTCTCCGGCGGCATCAGCAAGGCCGTCGACGACATGATCATGGTGCTGGAAGGCAATCCCGAAGAACTGGAGGCGCGCGGCAAGCGCAATCCGGCGAATGACAATCCTGTCGATCCCATCTTCATGCTGTTCATTGTCCTGTGGGCGACGATGTTCTTCGGCGGCTTGGCAATGGCGTTCCTGCCGCCGATCTTCGGCACGAAACTGTCGCCGGGCGTGTACAAGTGGCTGGGCATGACGTTCCGCTACGGCCGCGGGCCAGGTTCGTCATCCTCCGGTGGCGGTGCCTGGACGTCGGGGACCTCGTCCGGCAGTGGCTGGTCGTCGGGAAGTTCCGGCAGCAGTTGGTCGTCCGGAAGTTCCGGCGGCGGGTTTTCAGGCGGCGGCGGCTCGTCCGGCGGCGGCGGTTCTTCAGGAAGCTGGTGAGACATCAATCATGGCAACACGACCGATCAGCCCCGAGGATCATGAGCGCATCGCCGATGCGATCCGCGCTGCCGAATCAAAGACCGACGGCGAGATCTACTGCGTCGTGGCGCATGCCAGCGACGGCTATTTCTTTCCGGCCGCTTTCATGGCGATGCTCGGCATGCTCGTCGTCAGCCTCGGCGTCGGTTATGGGCTGGAAGCCTGGTGGCTGTCGATCCGCTTGCCGCATTTCGTCATCGCCGAGCTTCTGGCGCTTGCCAGTGTGCTCATCCTGTTGTGGGCATTGCCGGCATTGCGCATCCATTTGGTGCCGAGGCGGCTGCGCTACCAGGCCGCCCACGCCAATGCGATGAAGCAGTTCCTCGCCCGCAACGTCCACCGCACCACGGCGCGCACTGGCGTGCTGGTGTTCGTCTCGATTGCCGAGCGCTACGCCGAGGTGGTCGCCGACAGCGGGATCGATTCTCGTGTCGGCCAGCATGTCTGGGACGGTGTCGTCCGCGACCTTACGGCGCATGCCGGCGACGATCGGCTTGCCGAGGGGTTCGTCAAGGCGATCCAAGCAGTCGGTGCGGTACTGGCCGAGCATTTTCCGGTCTCGACCGGCGACAGCAACGAACTGGACGACCATCTGGTCGAGATTTGATCTCGCCAAAAGCGGTTTCGCAGCGTCTCAAGGACGCACCGTCCGGCTGTGTGAAAGCATCGCGGCGGTTGACCGGACTCTTGCAATCGGGCGCGGCGGGTTTATGGTTAACCAATCATGAATACGCTGAGCATCGACATCAGGAAAGCCGAACCGCGCGATGCAGCCGCCATCGCCGACGTGCATCTCGAGGCCTGGCGCGGCGCCTATTCGGGCATCATCCCGCACCGCACGCTGACATCGATGATCAACCGCCGCGGCGCCGACTGGTGGGCGAATGCCATTCGCCGCGCTGCCACCGTCCTGGTCGTCGAAATCGGCGGCAAAATTGCCGGCTATGCGACGATCGGCAAGAACCGCGCCCGCGAACTCAGGCAGCAGGGCGAGATCTACGAACTTTACCTGCGGCCGGAATATCAAGGCATCGGGCTCGGCAGCCGGCTGTTCTCGGCCGCGCGGGCACGGCTGGCCGACCATGGCCTGAAAGGCATGGTGGTCTGGGCGCTGGAAGACAATCAGAACGCACTTGCCTTCTATGCCGGCGCCGGTGGCCGCGATGTTGCCGAAGGCGTCGAGATATTCGAGCAGAAGGCGCTGAAGAAGGTCGCTTTCGTCTGGGAATGATGGCCAGCGCATGATCCGGCCGGTTTTCGGTTCGGACGATCTCCCCGTACCATTCGCCGCATTGCACCATTCGCCGTCGCCCGCTATCGATCTCCAATCGAGAGAGGGATAAAGCGATGCGTATCGAAGCGATTGCCAGCGGAAAGAACCCGCCCGAGGACGTCAACGTCATTATCGAGGTGCCGATCGGCGGCGAGCCGATCAAGTACGAGATGGACAAGGAAGCCGGCACCCTGTTCGTCGACCGCTTCCTTCACACGTCGATGCGTTATCCCGGCAATTACGGTTTCGTACCGCATACGCTGTCGGGCGACGGCGACCCGATCGACGTGCTAGTCTGCAACACGCGCGCGCTGGTGCCAGGCTGCGTCATCAATGTGCGGCCGATCGGCGTGCTGGTGATGGAGGACAATGCGGGCCAGGACGAGAAGGTGATCGCGGTGCCTTCACCCAAGCTGACCTTGCGTTACGAGGACGTCCACGAATACACGCAATTGCCCGACATCACCCGCCAGCAAGTGCAGCACTTTTTCGAGCACTACAAGGATCTCGAACCCGGCAAATGGGTCAAGATCGAAGGCTGGTACGATGCGGCTTATGCCAAGAAGATGATCGTCGAGGCAATCGAGCGGGCCAGGCGCAAGTAATTGTCGGGCGCAAATAATCAGTTGTCGACGCGGCCGAAAGCGGGCGCGTCGCCAAGCACCTCACGCTTGTCCTTGCCGCAAGCGAAGGTGCGTGCCTTCTCGTCGGCAAGCTTGCGCGCCTGATCGTTGGCGGCGGGATTGCCGGTGGCGAGCACAAGGCCGATCGTGCAGCCTTCGTGGGCGCCAGGCTGGGCAACCTTGGCGACGATCAGCACTTCCGTCGACTTGTTCTCGCCCTCGGTATCGCTGATCGAGCGACGATGAATGACGGCGAAGGGAATGGCAGTTTTGCCGTTGGTTTCGATCCGCCACTCCACCTTGGGTCCAGCCGAATTGAGACCGGAAAAGCTTTCCCAGACCGTGGTCATATCGCCAGGTGGAAAGCCGTAGAACAGCGATTCCCGCGCATCGTCGTAGGAAACCAGCACCGGGTAACCGCGGTAGCCCGAACAGGCGAGATCGGCCCAGTCCCCGTCGCCTTCTTCCGCTTGGGCATAGGTGACGCAGTCCTTCTCCCAATCGAGATCGGTATAGACGCTGGATATGTCGCCGGCCCGGGCCGCCTGGCAGAAACCGGCGAGGGCAAGCGGGATCAAGAGAGCGCGCATGGCGGAACAACTCAGTTCGGGGGGCGCAGCGTACCGTCAAATTTAGCAGCAGCCTAGAGGAAGTCAGGCTGCGCACAGTGGTCTGGTAAAACGGAACACTATTTCTTCAAACTTGCCTCTATCAGAAGATCGGCGTTGCGGGCCACCGACTGCGCCGGCCCGCCGGCACCGAACAGCTGGCCGCTGATATAGGCGCCCTCGATCAGGAGCAGCAGCCCGTCGCCCAGCGTCTCGGCGTCGCCGGCGCCCATCGCCGCCGCCATGGCACGCAGGCGGCGGCGCAATTC
The DNA here is from genome assembly GCF_040323505.1 of Mesorhizobium sp. M0040. NCBI lineage: Bacteria > Pseudomonadati > Pseudomonadota > Alphaproteobacteria > Hyphomicrobiales > Phyllobacteriaceae > Mesorhizobium > Mesorhizobium sp. M0040. The sequence continues at coordinate 12,919 of NZ_JAMYVA010000050.1, read as the reverse complement.
CTGCTTGTTGGCTTCGCTCACGACGCGGGCCGGATGGCCAGGTTCGGGATATTCGACCGCGGCATTGGTCATGCCGCAGCCGCGATAATCGGGCCTTTGCGTGCGCTTGCCGACGCGCGTTAGGAAAGCGACGATCTGCGCGCGCGGATCGCCGGGATGGGCATCCACCGCCTCGTCGAAACGCTCCCAGAATTCGAGGTCATAGTGCCGGAGGTAGGATGCGGCCAGCTCGTCCTTGGACGGAAAGCTGCGGTAGAGGCTGGGCTTGGTGACGCCGGCACGCCGCACGATCTCGTCGACGCCGATCGCCCTGATGCCTTGCCGGTAGAACAGGTCTCGCGCCACCTGGAGAATCCGTTCGGCGGCGCGAGGCGGCGGTGCGTCATTCGCCTTGATCGTTGGTTCAATGCTTTTCATGCCTGGTCTGCCGGTTAGCTGGTTGACAATGTTACCGGTCGGTACGTATGTTTCGCGCTCCTGCAACGTACCGGTCAGTAACATGATAGCTCAATCCCGCCCGTTTGGCCAGCGCTACGCTTTCGTCGTGGTCGCCGTCATCTTCCTCTGCCTGCTGATCGCAGCGGGCCTGCGTTCGGCGCCGGCGGTCATGATGCTGCCGCTGGAGAACAGTTTCGGCTGGCGGCGCGACGTGGTGTCGCTGGCGGCGGCCACCGGCATCTTCCTCTATGGCCTGACCGGGCCGTTTGCCGCGGCGCTGATGGAGCGGATCGGGCTGCGCCGCACCTTGCTTGCCGCGCTGCTATTGATGTCGGGATCGACCGCGCTCAGCCTGTTGATGACCAAACCGTGGCATCTGCTCCTCACCTGGGGCGTGTTTTCCGGCGTCAGCTCGGGCGCCGTCGCCACCGTGCTCGGCGCGACCATCGTCAACCGCTGGTTCAAGACCAATCGCGGCTTGGTGATGGGACTGATGTCGGCGTCCAGTGCCACCGGGCTGCTGGTCTTCCTGCCGCTGCTCGCCTCGCTCGCCCAGTCGGGCGGCTGGAGGCCGGTTGTCATCGCGGTCTCGGTTGCCACCGCCTGCCTGCTGCCGCTGGTCTGGCTGCTGGTGCCGGAGCGGCCGGCCTCCATCGGCATGGTGCGCTATGGCGCCGAGCTCGACGACGTGCCGCCGTCACCACCTGCCGCGCAAGGCAATTTCCTCGCGCATACGATGAGCACGCTGCGCCGCGCCGCCGGCACGCGCGTCTTTTGGTATCTGTTCGCCACCTTCTTCGTTTGCGGCTTCACCACCAACGGGTTGGTCGGCACGCACCTGATCGCCTTTTGCGGCGATATGGGCATCGGCGAAGTGCAGGCTGCAGGCCTGCTCTCGATGATGGGCATCTTCGATCTTATCGGCACGACGCTGTCGGGCTGGCTTACCGACCGTTTCGACCCGCGCAAGCTGCTCGGCGTCTATTACGGTATTCGCGGCCTGTCGCTGATCTATTTGCCCTATTCCGGCTTCTCGGCGACCAGCCTGATCATCTTCGCGGTGTTTTACGGACTGGACTGGATCGCCACGGTGCCGCCGACGCTCAGGCTTTCCAACGAGGCGTTCGGCGACCGCAGCGGGCCGATCGTCTTCGGCTGGATCGTCGCCGGCCATCAGGTGGGTGCGGCAACCGCCGCTGCCTTCGGTGGCACCATGCGTGAGCTTCAGGGCAACTATCAGCTTGCCTTCCTGATCGCCGGCATGACGGCAATAGCCGCCGCCTGCATCTCGCTGCTGATCAACACCAGCCGCCCGGCGTTTGATCCGGAACCGCAGCCGGCTTGAGCTGCGACGGCTGAGCGCTAATCTCCCCGACGGGGAGATGGCCGCGAAGCAGCCTGATGGGGGCGGTCCAACCGGGCTCGGCCCCTTATCGCAGGCACAAGAGGTCGGTGCTCCATGCGAGACGACCCCCTTCTGTCGCCTTCGGCGACATCTCCCCCTCAAGGAGGGAGATTCGCCAGCCTGTTCACTGTTATCAAACCTTCATCGTTTCGAAATGTGCCTGAAACATTGAAGCTGGAGCTTGGCGGCGACGTTCAATGCCATCCAGGAGACAGCCATGAACAAGATATCGATGACGCGGCGCGCTTTCGTCACGTCGGCCAGCGCCGTTGGCCTGGTCGGCGCCTCGGGCCTCGCCCTTCCCTATTACTCGCGCGCCAATCAGCGCCCGGCGTTCACCCATGGCATCCAGTCCGGCGACGTCGACGCCACCAGCGGCATGGTCTGGACACGCACCGACCGGCCGTCGCGCGTCATGTTCGAGGTGTCGCCGACCGAAAGCTTCACCAATGCCGTCCGCCTGGCGCCGCTCGATACCTCGCCGGCCAGCGATTATACCGTGAAGCGGCTGCTTACCGATCTCGCCTCCGACCAGGACATCTTCTACCGCATGGTCGCGGCCGATCTTGCCGACATCAACGCCGTTTCCGAGCCGGTCGTCGGCCGCTTCCGCACGGCACCTGCCTCGAAGCGCGACATTCGCTTTGCCTGGTCGGGCGACACCGCCGGCCAAGGCTGGGGCATCGACGAGACCGGCATGAAGACCTACGCCACCATTGCCAAGCACGCGCCCGACTTCTTCCTGCATTCGGGCGATACGATCTATGCCGATGGTGCGATGAAGGACGAGGTCGACCTGCCCAACGGCGGCAAGTGGAAAAACAAAGTGCTGATCGACGAGAAGCGCAAGGTTGCCGAGACGCTGGACGAATACCGGGCGCAGTGGAAATACAACATGATGGACAGGCATGTGCTGGCGCTCAGCGCCATCTGTCCGACCTTCTATCAGTGGGATGACCACGAGGTGCTGAACAACTGGTCGGACTCGAAGGACCTGAGCGCCGACGATCGCTACACTGAAAAATCCATCCATGTGCTGGCGGCACGTGCGGCGCGCGCCTTCCACGAAATGACGACGATCCGTTACGAGCCGTCGGAGCCCGGCCGCGTCTACCGCAAGATCGCCTATGGTCCGCTGCTCGACGTGTTCTTCCTCGACATGCGTTCCTACCGCGGCCCCAACGGTCCGGATATGCAGGAGACGATGACGCCGCAATCGCGCATCCTCGGTGAACAGCAGATCAAGTGGCTGAAGCGTGAACTGGCGAATTCCAACGCAACCTGGAAAATCATCGCCGCCGACATGCCGCTCGGCCTCGTCGTCTGGAACGACGGCACCAAGAAGGTAGGGGCCGAGGCGGTCAGCAATGGCGACAATGGCCCGGCCAAAGGGCGTGAACTGGAAATTGCCGACCTTCTTCGCTATATAAAGAATGCGGGTATCAGCAACACTGTCTGGCTCACCGCAGACGTGCATTACACAGCCGCGCATTACTACAATCCGGACAAGGCGCAGTTCCAGGACTTCAATCCGTTTTGGGAATTCGTTTCGGGTCCGATCCATTCCGGCACGTTCGGGCCTAATGGTTTCGATATGACATTCGGCCCGGAGCTGAAGTTCATAAAGGCACCAACTGCCGAACAGGGTCAAAACCTGGCGCCTTCGGCCGGCCTGCAGTTCTTCGGGCTCGTCGAAATCGAGGGCGCCACCGAGCAGTTGACGGTGCGGCTGATGGATCGCGACGACAGCGAACTCTACAAGGTCACGCTCGATCCGGTGCGGTCGGCGTGAGCGACGGCGTCACTACCCTCGGGCCAGCCCGAGGGTAGGACGTATATCAATCGGGATAGCAGACGACGGGAATGTTGGGCCAGACGGCGCTGTCGCATCCGGCATTTTGCTGCCGCTGCTTGAAGGCGGCGCTGACCGGCCCGGTCACCACCGGATCGACGCCATCGGGAGCATCGGCAAAAAGCTGCTCCGCCGACGGCTTGTCGGACGGCAAAGCAGACCGCGTCTCCTTGAACGACGCCGCCGACTGCGCCGCGCCGGCCGCGAGGAGGACGGCGAGCGCGGTACATGCCAAAATCGGCCGGAGTTTGATGCCTATCTCGATCATGAAATTCGAACTGTCCGGACCATGAAAGGTTCCGCCTTGGTTAATAATTCCACTTCACACCAAGACATTTAAGATTTGGTGACTTTATTTGGTGGCTCGCCTCCTCTTTCGCAATTGCGAAAAACCCTGTATGAGCCGCCCAACCGAAAGAGGCAGCGCCTTTTGGCCTGCTGCCTGCAACGCTCCCGAGACCGAAACATGAAAATCCGCAATATCGCGATCATCGCGCACGTCGACCATGGAAAAACCACCCTCGTCGACCAGCTTCTGAAACAGTCCGGCTCGTTCCGCGACAACCAGCGCGTCGCCGAGCGCGCCATGGATTCGAACGACCTCGAAAAGGAACGCGGCATCACCATCCTGGCCAAGGCGACCTCGGTCGACTGGAAGGACACCCGAATCAACATCGTCGACACGCCCGGCCACGCCGACTTCGGCGGCGAGGTCGAGCGCATTCTGTCGATGGTGGATTCGGCCATCGTGCTGGTCGACGCCGCAGAGGGGCCGATGCCGCAGACCAAATTCGTGGTCGGCAAGGCACTCAAGGTTGGACTGAAGCCGATCGTCGTCATCAACAAGATCGACCGGCCAGATGCCCGCCACGTCGAAGTGGTCAACGAGGTGTTCGATCTTTTTGCAGCACTTGACGCTACCGACGAGCAGCTCGACTTCCCTATCCTTTATGGTTCAGGCCGCGACGGCTGGGTTTCGGAAAACCCCGAAGGTCCGAAGGACCAGGCTCTGGCGCCGCTGTTCGACCTCGTCATCAAGCACGTGCCGGCGCCGACCGTTCATCCCGGCCCGTTCCGCATGATCGGTACCATCCTGGAAGCCAATCCGTTCCTCGGCCGCATCATCACCGGCCGTATCGAATCCGGCACGCTGAAATCCAACCAGGCGGTCAAGGTGCTGCACCATGACGGCACCCAGGTCGAAACCGGCCGAATCTCGAAGATCCTCGCTTTCCGCGGGCTCGAGCGCCAGCCCATCGACGAGGCGCAGGCGGGCGACATCGTCGCTATTGCCGGTCTGTCGAAGGGCACCGTCGCCGACACGTTCTGCGACCCGTCGGTGACGGAACCGCTGCATGCGCAGCCGATCGATCCGCCGACCGTGACGATGTCGTTCCTGGTCAATGATTCCCCGCTGGCCGGCACCGAAGGCGACAAGGTGACCAGCCGCGTCATCCGCGACCGCCTGCTGCGCGAGGCCGAAGGCAATGTCGCGCTGAAGATCGAGGAATCGCCGGACAAGGATTCGTTCTTCGTCTCCGGCCGCGGCGAATTGCAGCTGGCCGTGCTGATCGAGACGATGCGCCGCGAAGGTTTTGAGATCGCCGTGTCGCGGCCGCGCGTCGTCATGCAGAAGGGCGACAGCGGCGAATTGCTGGAGCCGGTCGAGGAAGTCGTCATCGACGTCGACGAGGAGCATGCCGGCGTCGTCGTGCAGAAGATGTCGGAGCGCAAGGCCGAGATGGTCGAGCTTCGCCCTTCGGGCGGCAATCGCCAGCGCATCGTCTTTCACGCACCGACGCGCGGCCTGATCGGCTACCAGTCGGAACTGTTGACCGACACGCGCGGCACCGCTGTGATGAACCGGCTGTTCCATGCCTATGAACCTTACAAGGGTGAGCTGCCGGGCCGTACCAACGGCGTGCTGATCTCCAATGAACAGGGTGAATCGGTGGCGTACGCCATGTGGAACCTGGAAGACCGCGGCCCGATGGTCATCGACCCCGGCGTCAAGGTCTATCAGGGCATGATCATCGGCATCCATTCCAGGGACAACGACCTCGAAGTCAACGTGCTCAAGGGCAAGAAGCTGACCAACATCCGCGCCGCCGGCAAGGACGAGGCGGTGAAGCTGACACCGCCGATCCGCATGACGCTGGAACGCGCGCTGGCCTGGATCCAGGACGACGAGCTGGTCGAAGTGACGCCGAAGACCATCCGCCTGCGCAAGCTCTATCTCGATCCGAACGAGCGCAAGCGTTTTGAGAAGTCGGCGAAAGTGGTCGGCGCGGCATAAAGGGCAATACCGCGCAATGAGCGGTAAACTCGTCACGGCTGGCATATACGACAATCGACCCGAGGCCGAAGTTTGCGTGTCGATGCTCGACGCGTATGGAATTTATGCTCTCGCGAATTATCTTCTCGACACGGGCAGGCTTGGCTTGATCCATGTGCAAGTCGCCGACAGCGATCTCGATGCGGCCAAGGGTTTGATTGGCTCGGCCTCCAAAGAGGGCGACTGACCCCTGGCCGTAACTGTCTCTGATTACGGATTCCCTTGCCGTCGCCTCATCCACCTGCAGCCGAAATGATTTCGTCCCGGTCTGGTTCGCCAGACAGGTGGATCCGGATCGCCGTTCCCGCCCGCGCCGGACGGCGCAAGGCTTTGGCCCCGTCCGGACCAACCACCAGCAATCGCTTCTCTTCCCAAACCTGTAGCCGCGATCGCGGGACACCGAGTTCGCTGGCCAGCAACCGGTCGAGCCGCAGCGTTGTCGGCATTTCGAGCCAGAGCTGAAGTTCGAGAGCGCTGGTATTTTCCGGCCTGTCCCCGAGCACCTGCTTATGAACGATGGCTTCGGGAAACTCCTCGACGCGCCCGATCCTGCTTCGCAATGCGGCAACATCGAAAGCATGGCGCCGCGCCAGGACCGGATCATTGCTTTCGAGCGCCTGCAATATTGTCGGTTCGATATCGCGGCGGCTGCAGCGCTCCAGAATGCCGAAATTCCAGGAATTGTCGCAGTCGATGCAGCGGTAGATCAACCAGGCGTCAATGCGCTTGCCGTTGGCATTGACCCGGAATTTGCCGCTGCAGCGATAGGCTTTCAGGCCGCCGCAGCGATTGCAGTTGAGGTGAGGTCGAGGTGCGGTCTTGGGTGTGATCGCCCAGCGGATACGCAGTATCGAAGGCATGCCGAAAAGCCCTTCCCGTCGGGAAGTTCGTCAGATCGGCGATATCGAGAACCCTTGCGGGCACGGCGTGGCGAAAGACTGCGGCAGTTGGAAATCAGGTGTCGCGGGTGGTTATGCGCGACAGCGGTTCAGCAGTGCCAAACCGGTCTCGAACCGCCACCCGAGGAACACATGATGTGAAAACAGGCATCGCGACTGCGACGCCCTGCTCTGTGTTGGGGGAGTTGACGAGACCGGCGGTTACGTAGGCAAAGTGAAGCTCGGAAAGGATTTCGGAACGACATCTCTAGCCGTGAGGTGCCTGGCCGACAAGCCTTCTTTCGGTAGACGCTACCGTCGCCGGAACAGTTGGGTTATGTTGAACGACCCAAACATTTCAAACGAGACCGCGTCATGCATTTCACGTCGCTGCTGATTTTTGCCGGCGCCCTGCTTGTTGCAGCCGGCTCGCCCGGCCCATCGATCGCCGCTCTTGTGGCGCGGGTCATCTCGAAAGGGTTTCGCGACGTGTTTCCGTTCCTGCTTGCCATGTGGATCGGCGAAGCGATCTGGCTGTCCCTGGCGGTGTTTGGCCTCGCCGTGGTGGCGCAGACGTTCCATTTTGCCTTTGTCGTCGTGAAATGGGTCGGCGTTGCTTATCTCGCCTGGCTGGCCTGGAAGATGTGGACGGCGCCGGTCGAGGCAAAAGAAGGTTCGCTGCCGCGCGAAGATTCGCCTACCAAGCTGTTCTTTGCCGGCATGGCGGTGACGCTCGGCAACCCGAAGATCATGATGTTCTACCTGGCGCTGCTGCCGACCATCATCGACCTCGGTTCGGTCAGCATGATCGGCTGGGTCGAACTGACCGCGACCATGGCCGTTGTCCTGGTCGCTATCGATTTGACCTGGGTGCTCGCCGCATCACAGGCGCGCAAGCTGCTCAAAAGCAAGCGGGCGATGAAGATCGCCAACCGCGTCAGCGCCGGAACCATGGCCGGCGCTGCGGCGGCTATCGCGGCGCGGTCCTGAGCCGGCGCGTCAACCCATTTCGATTATCGGCGCAATCTCGACGCTGAAACCCGGGTCCGTCAGGATAGGACAATCCTTGGCTTTGCCGACGGCATCGTCGATGTCTTTCGCTTCGATGATGGTGTAACCGGCGGTCGGATTGCTACCGCCATTGTTCTCGACCTTGCCGCCGGGCAGCAGGGTCTTCGACATGCCGACTGGATTGCCACCGTCGACCACGGCTGAGCCAAGCTTGCCGTACCAGCCGTTCCAGGCATCCATCGCTGCCTTCCGTTCGGCCTCCTCGGTCGGCATCTTGCCCGAGCCGTGATAGACGTAGAGAAATTTCGCCATGTTCTCCTCCTTTGATCGGCGGCATCGAACCGGCATGCGGTCATGCCGCATGCCAATCATCGGACCAAACCGGCAAACAAGCAACGAGAATGCGAAGTAGCTAATATAATGTGCGGTTGGCTCGCAACGGCGGTGCCCTATCGCGCCATCGCATGGTATTCATCGTTCGGCCGCATGTCGATTGCCGATGCCAGCCGGTTCGACATGTTGAAGAACGCCGCGGTCGAGGCGACGTCCCAGATGTCGCGGTCGGAAAAGCCGACTTGCCGCAGCGCCGCCCGGTCCGCTTCGACGATCTTTGCCGGCTGCCCGGTCAGCTTCACCGCGAACTCAAGCATGGCGCGTTGCCTGTCCGACAGCTCGGAGGCGCGAAAATTCATCACCATCATCTCGCCGAAGGCCGGGTCGCCGGAAAGCTGGCGCACCGCCGCGCCATGCGCGACCAGGCAATAGTAGCAATGGTTGACCGACGAGACGGCCACCGCGATCATCTCGCGCTCGAGTTTCGACAGGCCGGATTCACCCAGCATCAAATCATTGTACATGTCGGTGAAAGCGCGCAGCTTCTTCTCGTCGAAGGCATAGGCGAGCAGCACATTGGGAACGAGGCCGAGCTTCTCCCGGCACTTGGCGAAATAGGCCTTGGTCGCGTCGCTCAGCTCCGCCGGTGCCAGGTCAAGCGCGGTAATTTTCTCCGTCATGGCGGATTTCTCCTCGTTTTCGCCAGGCTGCCGATGAATTCCGACATTTCGTCGCAAGCCGTCAAACCTTTGTCGCCAAATACCCGTCATCTGTTAGCATAGCCGCAAAAACATGTGACGGGAGGGACTCATGGCCAGCGTAAAGTCAGCGAGCCGGTTGAAAAAAGCCGGCGTGACGAGGGGTGAAGCCGCGGGTGGCGAAAAGCCCGGCAGGCTTGCCGACTACTTGCTGGCCCGAGCTCCGGCCGAAGATGTCGCCGCCTACGACGTCATCGATCTCGAACGCGCTGCCGAACTCGCCGGCCGCGCAGTAGCCAGGCACAAGAAGGACGACTGCGTCGTTGCCATAGACGTTGATTCCGGTGTCGTCCGCCAGGGCCGGCCGATCACGGTGATCACCGTCGTCAACGACAACATGCCGTTCCTGTTCGATTCCGTCCTCGGCGAGATTACAGAAAGCGCCGGCGAGCCGCTGCTGGTTACTCATCCGGTCATAGTCGTCAGGCACGGCAAGAACGGCGTCGAGGAAATCCTCGGCGATGGCGGTTATGCCAAGGGCGACCACAGCCATGACCGACTGAGCGTCATCCATGTCCATATCGGCCGCCTTTCGGCCGGGCAGGCCGAAGGCCTGGCCGCACGCCTGACGAAGCTGCTCGGCCAGGTGCGAGCCGCCGTCACCGACTGGAAGCCGATGCTTGCCCGCCTCGACCAGGCGATCTCGGAATTCCGCTACTCGCCAGTGCCGCTCGACAAGGCCCATGTCACCGAGGCGATCGCCTTCCTCGAATGGCTGCGCGACGACAATTTCACCTTTCTCGGCATGCGCGAATTCAACTACACTGGCGGCGAGACGAGCGGCATGCTCGAGCGCGCCGAAAAGCCCGGCCTCGGCATCCTTTCCGATCCCGACGTGCTGGTGCTCAGGCGCGGCACCGAAGCGGTGAGCACGACGCCGGAAATCCGTGCCTTCCTGCATGGGCCGGAACCGCTGATCGTCACCAAGGCCAACGCCAAGTCATCGGTGCACCGCCGCATCTACCTCGACTACATTGGCGTCAAGACCTACACCGGCAAAGGCGTGCTTTCAGGCGAGCTCCGTATCGTCGGCATGTTCACCTCGACTGCCTATACGCGCTCGGTGATGAAAATCCCCTACCTGCGCTCGAAGGCGGAAACCGTCATTGCCAAATCCGGCTTCAATCCAAGCGACCATTCCGGCAAAGCTTTGATCAACGTGCTGGAGAGCTATCCGCGCGACGAGCTGTTCCAGGTTCCGGTGCCGATCCTGCGCAAGCATGCCGAAGCCATACTGGGCTTGATCGAGCGACCGCGCGTCAGGGCATTGGTGCGTGTCGACCAGTTCGACCGCTTCGTCTCCGTGCTCGTCTTCGTGCCGCGCGACCGCTACGACAGCGTCGTGCGCGAGAAGATCGGCACCTATCTGAAGACCGTCTTCGAAGGCCGGCTGTCGGCCTATTATCCGGCCTTCCCGGAAGGCGGGCTGGCGCGCGTCCATTTCATCATCGGCCGCTCCGGCGGCAAGACGCCGAAGGTCGAGCAGGCGACGATCGAGGCGGCGATCCGCGACATCGTACGGACCTGGGACGATGCACTGCGCGAGACCGCGACAGAGACCGGCGCCGATGCGAGACTCACGGCCATCGCCTCGCGTTTTTCGGAAAGTTATCGCGACAGTTTTCCGCCGGCCGTGGCGCTGGCCGACGCCGGGCGCATCGCCAAGCTCGATGCGTCAAATCCGATCGCCATCGACTATTACCGTCACACCGTCCAGAAGCCGCATCAGGCGGCGCTGAAGATCTATCACCATGGCAGCCCGGTGGCGCTGTCGCGGCGCGTGCCCGTGCTGGAAAACATCGGTTTCCGCGTCATCAGCGAGCGCACTTTCGAGGTCGGCGACATTCAATCCGGCATGATCAATAGTGATCAGCCCGGCATGGTCTTCATCCACGACATGGAACTCGAGAACAGCTACGGCAGGCCGATCGACCTCGGCAATGGCGGCGCGCTGTTCGAGGATGCGTTCCTTTCCGTCTGGCGCGGCGATGTCGACAATGACGGCTATAACGGCCTTGCCCAGACCGCCGGCCTGTGGTCGGGCGAGATCACCGTCCTGCGCGCCTATGGCCGCTATCTGCAGCAGGCCGGCATCCCGCAGAGCCAGGATTTCATCGCCGCCGCACTCAACCGTTATCCCGAGATCGCCCGCGGCCTGCATGCGCTGTTTGTCGCCCGCCTCAGCCCGACGGCCGAGACGGAAGGCGTCGTTCAGGCCAAACATCTGAAAGCCAAGATCACGGATGCGCTGGAAGACGTTCCCAACATTGACGACGACACCATCATCCGCCGTTATCTGAATCTGATCGAAGCCTCGCTGCGCACCAATCATTTCGTTGCCGATACGAAACGGAAAGGCCAATCGCTGGCGATCAAGCTCGATTCGCAATCGGTCGACGGGCTGCCGGCGCCGCGGCCATGGCGGGAGATCTTCGTCTACGGCTCCGAGGTCGAGGGTGTGCATCTGCGCTTCGGCCCGGTCGCGCGCGGCGGCCTGCGCTGGTCGGACCGTGCGCAGGACTATCGCACCGAGGTGCTCGGCCTGGTCAAGGCACAGCAGGTCAAGAATGCGGTGATCGTGCCGGTTGGCGCCAAGGGCGGCTTCTACCCGAAAAAGCTGCCGATGAGCGCCGGGCGCGACGCAATTTTCGAGGCCGGCACGGCCGCCTACAAGAATTACGTTTCCAGCCTGTTGTCGATCACCGACAATATCGGGCTGGACGGCGTCATCCCGCCAGCCGGCGTCGTGCGGCGCGATCAGGATGATCCGTATTTCGTCGTCGCCGCGGACAAGGGCACGGCGACCTTCTCGGACATCGCCAACGCCATCAGCGAAAGGCACGGCTTCTGGCTCGACGACGCTTTCGCCAGCGGCGGTTCGGCCGGCTACGACCACAAGAAGATGGGCATCACCGCCAAGGGCGCCTGGGAAGCGGTCAAGCGGCATTTCCGCGAGATGAACCGCGACATCCAAACCACGCCGTTCACCGCCATCGGCGTTGGCGACATGTCGGGTGACGTGTTCGGCAACGGCATGCTGCTGTCGGAGCAGACCCGGCTGATCGCCGCCTTCGATCATCGCGACATCTTCATCGATCCCGATCCCGACATGGCCGCTTCGATGGCCGAGCGCCGGCGTATGTTCGCTCTCGCCCGCTCAAGCTGGCAGGATTACGATAAGACGAAGCTGTCCGAAGGCGGCATCATCGTCTCGCGCAGCCAGAAGTCGATCACCTTGCCGGCCGCCGCGGCTGCAGCTATCGGCCTCGGCAAGACAACGGCCACGCCGGTCGAGATCATGAGTGCCATCCTCAAGGCGCCGGCAGATCTTTTGTGGTTCGGCGGCATCGGCACCTATGTCAGGGCATCGGGCGAGACCAACCAGGACGTCGGCGACCGTGCCAATGACGCGATCCGCATCACCGCGCTCGACCTGCGTGCCAAGGTCATCGGTGAAGGCGCCAATCTCGGCGTCACGCAGCGGGCGCGCATCGAATTCGGAGTGAATGGCGGCCGCTGCAACTCAGATGCGATCGACAATTCGGGCGGCGTGAACTGCTCAGACGTCGAGGTCAACATCAAGATCGCGCTGGCTTCCGCCATGCGGAAGGGATCGCTGACGCGGCCAGCGCGCAACAAATTGCTGGCCGAGATGACCGACGAGGTCAGCGCCCTGGTGCTGTCCAACAATTACCAGCAGACGCTGGCGCTGTCCCTTGCTCGCAAGCGCGGCCTTGCCGACATTGCCCATCAGAGCCGCTTCATGGCGGCGCTCGAGGCGCGCGGGCTGCTCGACCGTGCCGTCGAGACGCTGCCGTCGCCGGCGGGTGTTTGCGCGCGCGGAGCGCGCGGCGCGCCCCGCCCCCCGGCCCCGCGCGCCGGGCTGCATGCCCAGGCTCTTATACAAAA
>NZ_JAMYVA010000049.1:0-41691 GCF_040323505.1 Mesorhizobium sp. M0040 | reverse complement strand
GCTTCCTCGACGGTGATGACGCCCTCATTGCCGACCTTCTGCATCGCTTCCGCGATCATCGAGCCGACCGACACGTCGCCATTGCCGGCGATGGTGCCGACCTGGGCAACCTCTTCCGAGGTCTTGATCTTCTTGGCGTTCTTGATCAGCGTCGCGACGACGTCGGCGACGGCGAGGTCGATGCCGCGCTTGAGGTCCATCGGGTTCATGCCGGCGGCAACCGACTTGTGGCCTTCCTGGACGATCGACTGTGCCAGAACGGTCGCGGTGGTGGTGCCGTCGCCGGCGATGTCGTTGGTCTTCGAAGCAACTTCGCGGACCATCTGCGCGCCCATGTTTTCGAACTTGTCCTCAAGCTCGATTTCCTTGGCGACGGTGACGCCGTCCTTGGTGATGCGCGGTGCGCCGAACGACTTGTCGATGACGACGTTGCGGCCCTTGGGGCCGAGCGTGACCTTCACCGCGTCGGCGAGGATGTTGACGCCGCGCAGCATGCGCTCACGAGCGTCGCGGGAGAATTTTACGTCTTTGGCAGCCATTTTTAGCTCCTGGCAGGGGCTTGGATTGAGCCCGAAGATTTAAACGAGGGTGAGGCCGGTATTCAGCCGATGATGCCCATGATGTCGGATTCCTTCATGATCAGAAGGTCTTCGCCATTGAGCTTGACTTCGGTGCCCGACCACTTGCCGAACAGGATGCGGTCACCGGCCTTGACGTCCAGCGGAACGAGCTTGCCGGCTTCGTCGCGGGCGCCGGAACCGACGGCGATGATCTCGCCTTCCTGCGGCTTTTCCTTAGCCGTATCGGGGATGATGATCCCGCCCGCGGTCTTGGATTCGGATTCGACCCGACGAACGACCACGCGGTCATGAAGCGGGCGGAACTTCGACTTTGCCATTTTTTATTCCTCGATGAGAATGGTGAGAACAGTTCCTCCGTCCGGCGGCGCCGGACATGTGGTTAGCACTCATCTTGGGGGAGTGCTAACGTGGCGCTGAAATAGGCTGGCAACTCGCGCGAGTCAAGGCGCCCGGTGAGCATCATCAGGACAATTGCTTCAAACGGATACTTGACTAAGTCAACTAAATCGCTGATCTTGCCGGGAGGAGGATGCCATGACCATTCATGATCACCCAGGCAAGGAGCGGATCGACGCGGTGCGGGCCTTCAACCGCTTCTACACCCGCCAGATCGGGCTGCTCGACGAAGGGCTGCTGAAAAGCACTTTCTCGCTGACCGAGGCGCGGGTGCTCTATGAGCTGGCGCATCGCGATGGCCTGACCGCCACCGACCTTGCGCGCGATCTCGGCCTCGATGCCGGTTATCTCAGCCGGCTGCTGAAGAAGTTCGAGGAGCATGATCTGGTCGAGCGCGCCACGATCGAGGCGGATGCGCGGCGCTCGTCGATCGCGCTGACCAAGGCCGGGCGGCAGGCCTTCGCGCCGCTGAACCAGGGTTCGCACGACCAGGTCGCGGCTTTGCTCGAACGGCTTTCGGTTGCCGAACAGGACAGGCTGGTCAAGGCCATGCAGACGGTGCAGCGTTTGTTGGGCGGAAGCGCCGAGCCCAAAATTCCCTATATGCTGCGGCCTCTGCAAGTCGGCGACATCGGCTGGATCATTCATCGCCAGGGCCTGCTCTACGCGCAGGAATATGGCTGGGACGAAACCTATGAAGCGCTGGTCGCCGAAATCCTCGGTGCCTTCGTCAAATCCTTCGATCCGAAATGGGAACGCAGCTGGATCGCCGAGCGGGAAGGGGAGGTCGTCGGCTCGGTCTTCGTCGTGCGCCAGTCGGACGCGGTGGCGAAGTTGCGCCTGCTCTATGTCGAGCCGTCGGCGCGCGGCCTCGGCATCGGCAAGCGGCTGGTCGAGGAATGTGTCGGCTTTTGCCGCGCCAGGGGTTACAGGACACTGACGCTGTGGACCAACGGCGTGCTCGCCGCCGCTCGCCACATCTATGAGGCTGCGGGCTTTAAATTGACCAACGAGGAGCGCCACCATTCCTTCGGCAAGGATCTGGTCGGCCAGAACTGGAATTTGGAGCTGTAGCAGCGCCGCAGAATTTCGAGCATCGGCCTGGGGCGGTCGCTCAGGTCGCAGGCTTAATGTTTTGGTTCAAGCGAAAGAAATTGGTGGGATCATACTTGTTCTTTAGTGCGGCCAACCTCGGATAATTCTCGCCGTAAGCCGCCAGAACCCGATCAGTGCCCTCTTCGCCGAGATTATTCGCGTAGACGCCGCCGGTCGAGAACGGTCTCATTGCATCCCACAGGTCGCGCGCCCATCGGATGTGCGTTTCGTCGTCAGACGGATTGTCCCAGATCGATATCGGGAAGCAATCGTAAAGTGCATCTCTGTTGGCGTAGGGCGTTCCGTCCATCGGTACTCGCGAGATGGCGCCGCCAACCTGCTGCAGGACTAGAAGCGATTCGCTGGGTGCAGTCATGTAAGCCGCAAGCATGGTATCGATCGCCTGATCTGTGATTTCGCGCATGAACTGCGCCTTCCAGTAGTAGCGCCGCCCGCGCGGAAAGAGGCTGTCCCCGGCCGATTGGATTTGAAGATAGGGGACAGGAGCAATCCGGCGCTCAACTGGCGTGCCATACTCTCTCAGAGGTTGAATGATTTGCTGGCCTTCGTCGAGTGGGCCGATGTAGCACGCCGATATGCTGAAGAAGCGTTCGCCCGAGGGCGCCGTCACAAGTGCTGCATCCAGGCTCAGCTCATCCGGGGCGCCGCTCGAGAACGCACGATAGAACCGCATCGCTTCGCGTGCCTCTTCGTAGCGGTATAGCATCGATCCCGCGATGAGGAGCGGACCCACGGGATGGAGCTTGTATTCGAAGGTGGTGACTATTCCGAAATTGCCGCCGCCGCCCCGAATGCCCCAGAACAAATCTGCATTTTCGGCCGCGTTTGCCGTGAGCAACCGGCCGTCCGCCGTCACGATTTCGACAGCGACAAGGTTGTCGCAGCTCAGTCCATGTTTGCGGCCAAGCTTGCCGAACCCGCCGCCGAGTGTCAGTCCGGCTATGCCGGTATCCGCGTTGACACCCATGGTCGTCGCAAGACCATGGACCTGTGTGGCTGCGTCGAACTCGCCCAGGTTCAGGCCGGCTTCTGCGCGCGCAACACGGCGGATCGGGTCGACTTCGATCCGCTTCATGCGTGACACATCGATCACCAAGCCGCCGTCGCATACCGAACTGCCGGCGACGTTATGACCACCGCCGCGGACGGCGACGAGGAAGCCTTGCGATCGGGCGAAGTTGACGGCCGTGACGACATCGCTGGATTCGGCGCAATAGAAGACAGCCGCCGGCCTCTTATCGACCATGCCATTCCAAACTCTGCGCGCCTGGTCATAGCCAGGGTCGTCCGCAAGGATCAGATCGCCGCTAATCGCCTGCCTGAGCCGGGCGATATCTGGCGCCTGCAACGTCGGCTCGGAACCGTCTATAAGCTTGAACATGCTCATCGAGGGATACCCTTCGTGATCCAGCACGGTTGGACAGGCCGCTGTCGTTCACCGGATCATAATGATCTCATGCGGCGCCATTCGCTGCAAAATCGAATATCTCAGTCGCTGGATGAGCTAAATTCATCTAAACTGCCTGGATGAGAAAACTTCCGCCGCTCGGGTCGCTTCGCGCCTTCGAAGCCGCTGCCAGGCTGATGAGCTTCAGGAAGGCCGCGACGGAACTCGGAGTGACGCCAACGGCCATCAGCCACCAGATTCGATTGCTGGAGGAGGTCTGTGGGCAACTGCTGTTCCGGCGGCGCCCACGACCGCTCGTGCTCACAGGCGTGGGCGAACGGCTATTCCCGGTAATTTGCAGCGGCTTCGATGCTTTCGCCGCGGCAATAGCATCAGCCTCGGCCGGAGTTGGCCAACGCCCGTTGCGCGTGACGAGCCCAAATGCATTTGCCAGCCGATGGCTGGTTCCGCGCCTGTCGAAGTGGCGCGAACAGCATCCGAACATTCCACTGGAGATCATCGGGACAGACGCCGTTCTGGACCTGCGAGCCGGTGACGCCGACGTCGCGATCCGCTATGCGCGCAGGATGCCGCGGGATGTTCCCGCGCAGGAAATTTTTCGGGACGCATTCTTTCCGGTATGCAGCCCGGAGCTGTTCGCAGGAGGCGACCGACAGATCGAGCGCGCCGCCGATCTGCTGCAATACCCGCTCATCCATTTCAATTGGACGAACCGCGACCCGGAAGCGCCGACTTGGCAACGATGGCTGGCGATCGCACGCTCGATCGATCCCAGCATCCCCAATGCCAACCAGGCATGGGACCTAAGCTTCCGCGAAGAGCTGCACGCGATTGACGCGGTAGCGGCAGGCCAAGGTATCGCTATCTGCAGCGATGTGGTCGTCAGTGGCGAACTCGAGGCTGGCAGGCTAGTCAAGGCACATGATCTCTGTCTGCCAGGCTATGGCTTTTACCTTGCCTGCGTACCCAATCACCCCCGACAAGCGCATATCGAAGCGTTTTCCGCCTGGATGAGATCGATAGTCTGAGCACCTGAACGCCGATCTTCTGCATGCTCGTCACAAGCGCCCGGCGTAATAAATTGCTAACCACGATCGCCCTGCACCGACTGCCATGCACACTTGCCGGCTTCTGGCACAATCCGGCTCCTTGAATTATGAGCACGCTTATTATATATGCCGCTCATGGTTTCCGAAGGCATCGACAGATTGGGCTTTTTGATCCACGACGTGCAGCGCCTGATGCGCAAGCGCTTCGAGGCGCGCGCCAGTGGTTTCGGCCTTTCTTCGGCGCAATGGCGGCTTCTGGTACGTGTCGCCAAGGAGGCGGGTGTCGCGCAGGCGCGGCTTGCCGAGCTTCTCGAAATCGAGCCGATCAGCGTCTCGCGTCTTGTCGATCGCATGGAGGAGGGCGGCTGGATCGAGCGCCGTTCCGACGCAACCGACAGGCGAGTGCGCATGATTTTCCCGACCGCCAAGGCGAACGCGGCCTACACCCACGTCAAGAGCCTTGCCGGCGAGGTTTATGAGGAATCGCTCGTTGGCGTTTCGCCGGAAGATCGCCGCGTCCTGGTCAGGGCGCTGGAGACAATGGTGCAGAATCTTGCAGATGGTGAGACGCCGCCCTCGGAAAAAGTGAAGAATACGGAAGGCGCAGCAGGATGAACGCGGTAGCCAAACTAGATGAGAATGCGGCCAAGCTGGAGATGGAAGCTCCCGCGAAGCCGGCGGCAGCTCCGGTAACGGTCGCTCCGCAGATAGCTCCGGCACCGGTGGCGCCGAAGAAGAAGCGCCGTGCCGGCCGCTTCCTTTTGATGTTTGTGCTGCCCGCTGCGTTGATCGCCGGCGGCAGCTATGTCTGGGTGACCGGCGGCCGCTATCAGGAGACCGAGAACGCCAATCTGCAGCAGGCCAAGGTGTCGATAGCCGCCGATACGGCGGGCCGCATCGTTCAGGTCGATATTTTCGACAACCAGTCTGTCAAGCAGGGCGACGTGTTGTTCGCTATCGCTCCCGAGCCCTACCGGATCGCATTGGCCCAGGCCGACGCGGCGGTGGCCGGCGCACGGCTCAATGTCGAGCAGTTGCGTGCGGCCTACAGCCAGGCGCTGGCGCAGGAGAAGTCCGACGAAAGCCAGGTCCAGTACGCGCAGTCGCAATATGACCGCGCCGCCGACCTTGCCCAGAAGGGCATCAACGCCAAGTCGTCTCTGGACGAAGCCAAGAACGACCTCGACAAGGCGAAGCAGCAGCTGGCCGTGGCCCAGCAAGGGATCGTCAGCGCCAAGGCGGCACTTGGCGGCAATCCCGACATCGAGACCGACAAGCATCCAACGGTAATGGCGGCGCTCGCCGCACGCGACAAGGCGGCCTACGATCTGGTCCAGACTACGGTCAAGGCACCTGCCGACGGCATCATCAGCCAGGCCGCTTCGTTCAAGGTCGGCCAGTATGTCGGTTCGGGCACGCCGCTGTTTTCGCTGGTCGAGACCGGCGACACCTGGGTCGACGCCAATTTCAAGGAAACCCAGCTCACCAACATGAAACCCGGCCAGAAGGCCGAAATCATGGTCGATACTTATCCGGGCAAGACGTTCGAAGCCACCGTCAAGGCGATCGGCGCCGGCACCGGCGCCGAGTTCTCGCTGCTGCCCGCGCAGAACGCTACCGGCAACTGGGTCAAGGTCACGCAGCGCATTCCGGTCCGCCTGGAATTGACCGATGCCGACGCCAAGGCGGCGCTGCGCACCGGCATGAGCGCGACCGTCACGGTAGACACCGGCGTTTCCCGCGGGCTGCCGAGCATTTTCCGCCGCGCCACGGCAGGCGAGGCCAGGTAAAGAGGCCTGGTAGCGGCCGCATAGCAAACAGCGAGATGGATGCAGGATTGGTCCGAGGGAGGCGCAGGAAAAGTTGAATGCGTAGACGGGCTGCGCTGTAGCCTGCCTGAGCAGACAACGCCGCGCAGGATCTTCGGTCCTCAGGTTTCCGGGCGGCAGGCGCCCGCTTGTGGAGACGCTCAGTCGATGTAACCCCCACATCGATGCTCGCGTCCCACCGCGATGAGGGTCTCTCTACAGCGAGGGCCTCGCCGTCCGGAAACCTAATGTACACGTTTTTGTTACCTGCTGGAAGTTTTAGGTCATGAGCAGCCCAGAACCCTTTCGCGAAGTACCGCACCGCGGCCTGATCACAGTTGCGCTCATGCTTGCGACGATCATGCAGGCGCTCGACACGACGATCGCCAACGTTGCGCTGCCGACCATGACCGGCGATCTCGGCGCCTCCCCCGACAACATCAACTGGGTGCTGACCTCCTACATCGTTGCCGCGGCGATCATGACGCCGGTGACCGGCTGGCTTGCCGACCGCTTCGGCCGCAAGGAGCTGTTCCTGACGGCCGTGGTCGGTTTCACCGTCTTTTCAATGCTGTGCGGCATCGCCTGGAGCCTTGAGACCATCGTTTTGTTCCGGCTCATGCAAGGCGTGTTCGGCGCCGCCATCGTGCCGCTGTCGCAGACCTTCCTGCTCGACATCAACCCTAGGGAACGCCACGGCCAGGCCATGGCCATCTGGGGCGCGGGCATCATGCTGGGACCAATCCTTGGCCCGACGCTGGGTGGCTGGCTGACCGAGAATTTCAACTGGCGCTGGGTGTTCTTCATCAACCTGCCGGTCGGCATCATCGCCTTCCTTGGCATGGCCGCATATCTTCCCAGCGTCGCCCGTCGCGTGCGCAGCTTCGATTTCTTCGGCTTCGCCATGCTCTCGCTCGGTGTCGGCGCGCTGCAGCTGATGCTCGATCGCGGCGGCGAGGTCGACTGGTTTTCCTCGATCGAGATATGGATCGAGCTTGGTGTTTCCATCACCGGTTTCTGGGTATTCACCATCCACACGTTGACGGCGGAGCACCCCTTTATCGACCCGAAGATCTTCCTCGATCGCAATTTCGTCACCGGGCTCGCGTTCATCTTTGTCATGGGCGTGCTCATCCTGGCGAGCATGTCGCTGCTGCCGCCAATGCTGTCGACCATCTTCGGTTATCCGACCCTCACCATAGGCATCGTCTTGGGCCCGCGCGGTGTCGGCACGATGATCGCGATGCTGTTCGTCGGGCGGATCATGCACAGGATCGATGCCAGGATCCTCGTCGTCATCGGCTTCCTGCTGACCGCGCAATCGCTCTACACGATGTCGAGCTTTTCGCCGCAGATGGACAACTGGCTTATCCTCAGTTCCGGCGTGATCCAGGGCCTTGGAATGGGAATGGTGTTCGTGCCGCTGTCCACCGTGGCTTTCGCCACGCTCGACGCACGCTTCCGCACCGATGCAACGGCGCTGTTCAGCCTGGTGCGCAATCTTGGCTCGTCGATCGGCGTATCGGTGGTGACGGTTCTGCTGGTACGCAACACGCAGATCAACCACGCCGAGCTCTCGGCCTATATCAATCCGTTCAATCCCAACCTCTGGGCGGCATCGCCGGCAGCGGCGGGCGGCGATCCGACGGCGCTGTCGCTGATGGATCGCATGGTCAATATCCAGGCGATGATGATCTCCTACGTCAATGACTTCAAGCTGCTGATGATGATGACACTGCTTGCTGTCCCCTTTGTTTTCCTGCTGCGCAAGCCAAAGGCTGCGCCGCCCGCCGGTGGCGCGCCTGCCGCGCATATGGACTAAGTCTCACGGCTCCGGCACCGCGACCGGCTCACGGCTTCCGTTGCCTGTGCCGGTAGCGTCGGCGTTGAGCCAGGTTCACCTGCCATTAGTATATCCGGACCAATATGCAGTCGCTTTTGGGTTGAAGGCGAGCCTCCTTTGCTTGCCTCAAGCATCAGCGGGAGGAATTGTGTTTGGCCACGAAGTCATCCAGGCAAACCGCCGACGCGCCCGAATCCGCAAATTTGACGACGCTGGCACAACTGGCGACTGCCTCATATGAGGCCCTCGAGCGCGAGCTTCGCGCCACGATTGCGGCACTTCAGGACCAGGCACTGCGGTTCCAGACCGCGATAGAGAACATCTCGCAAGGCATCTGTTTCTTTGATGCCGATGAACGGCTGATCCTGTGCAATCGACGCTATGCGGAAATCTATCGCCTTGCACCGGAGCAATTGCAGCCGGGTGCGGCGCTGCGCGAAATCGTCGAGCGGCGCGTCGCTGTCGGAACCTCGGCAATGAATGCGGACGCTTATCTGGCGTTGGCCCGGGCAGTCAATTCGGGCACGGCTTCGGGGAACTGGACAGCCGAGCTCGCCGATGGCCGGACAATTCAGGTCTGCCATCAGCCGATGCCTGACGGCGGCTGGGTGGCCACGCATGAGGACATCAGCGAGCTCAGCGCCAACCGCTTGGTCGTCGACGAGCGTATCTCCTTGCAGACGCTGATCGACCTGGTGCCTGACTACATGTGGGTGAAGGACACCGAAAGCCGCTTCGTCGTCGCCAACCGAGCCATTGCGTCCGACAGCGGTCGAGACAGCACGAGCGACATGATCGGTCTGAGCGACTTCGACCTTCACGCGCCGGATCTTGCGCAGAAATTTCGCCTCATCGAGCAGCAACTGATGCGCGACGGACAGCCGATGATCGACGAGGAGGAGTTCGTCGTCGATGCGTCAGGCACCGGCAAATGGTTCCTGTCTACGAAACTGCCGTTGAGCAACGTTCAGAACAACATTTTCGGCCTCGTCGGCATTGCCCGCGACATCACTGCGCGCAAGCAGGCCGAAATCCTTCGCGACGGGCAGGCGCATATCCTCGAGATGATCGCAAAGAGCGCTCCCCTCGAAGACGTGCTCGAGCGGCTCATGCGTCTGGTCGAGTCCCAACTGGCGGGGATATTCGGTTCGGTCTTGCTGCTCGACAAGGATGGCAGCCACTTGCGCCACGCCGCCGCGCCGAGCCTGGCGAGAGACTACACCGACGCCGTCGACGGCGCCGCGGTAGGCCCAAGGGCAGGGTCTTGCGGTACCGCAGTCTATCGGCGCGAGCCGGTGATTGTCGCTGACATCATGCAGGATCCGCTTTGGCAGGACTATCGCGAACTCGCGCGGCCACACGGTTTGCGTTCATGCTGGTCGACGCCGATCCTGTCGCATCAGGGCGCCGTGCTCGGCGTTTTTGCGATGTATTCTATGACGGTGCGCGAACCGACCGAGGCCGAGACTCGCCTCATCGATTTCACCACGCGCATCGCCGGGATCGCCATCGAACGCAAACAGGCCGAAGACCGGATCCACTTCATGGCCAATCATGACGTGCTGACCGGGCTTCCCAATCGCGCCTTGTTGGAGGACCGGCTTTCACAGGCGGTCTTGTACGCCCAGCGATACGATCGCTGGGTGACAGTGGTGTTCATCGATCTGGACAATTTCAAATTCGTCAACGACACGCTCGGCCACAATGCCGGCGACGAGCTCCTGAAGATCGTCGCAAGTCGCATGGTCGACTGCGTCCGGGCGACCGATACCGTCGTGCGACTTGGCGGCGACGAATTCGTCGTCGTGCTTTTCGACCAGCCGGCGAACGTCGATCTCGTTTCCGAGACCTTGCAAAAGCTCAGGGCTGCACTCGCCGAGCCGGTTCAGCTCGGAGCGCATCTTGTGCGGGCGACGGCCAGTATCGGCATTGCCAACTATCCCAAGGATGGAACGGATCCCGATATGCTGCTGGCAAATGCCGATGCGGCCATGTATCGCGCCAAGGAGTTCGGCCGCGATAATTTCCAGTTTTACGCTCCGGAGTTCAACACCAGGGCGCATGAAAAATTCGTGCTTCAGGAAGAGTTGCGAAACGCCTTGGCACGTTCGGAATTCACGCTGCTCTACCAACCGCAGGTGGACCTTCGGTCAGGTCGGGTTTTTGCGGTCGAGGCGCTGATACGCTGGAACCACCCAACGCTTGGCACGGTAATGCCGACGATGTTCATCCCGACCGCCGAGGAGACAGGTCTGATCGTACCGATCGGCGACTGGGTTCTGCATGAGGCGTGCCGGCAGAACAAAGCCTGGCAAGACGCAGGACTGCCGCCCTTGACCGTTTGCGTGAATGTGTCGGCGCGGCAATTCAGGGAGCGCAACCTGATCGATCGCATCGTCAGCGCGCTGAAGGACAGCGGCCTGGAGGCCAGGTATCTCGAGCTGGAGGTGACCGAGAGCCTTATCATGCAGGATATCGAGCTGGCGGTCGCCACCATGAACGCCCTGCAAAGCCTGGGTGTCCAGATCTCGATCGATGATTTCGGCACCGGCTATTCCAGCCTCAGCGCACTCAAGACCTTTCCCGTGGCGCGGCTGAAGATCGACAAGTCCTTCATCAAGGATCTCGCCGCCGACGAGAACGATCAGGCTGTGGCCAGCGCGGTGATTTCATTGGGGCAAAATCTCAACCTGAGGGTCATCGCCGAGGGCGTTGAGACAGATGATCAGGTGGCTTTCCTGCGCAGGAACAATTGCGACGAAATGCAGGGCTATCATTTCAGCAGGCCGGTTTGTGCGCAGGACGTCGAGGAATTGCTCGGCGGCGGCCGCAAAGACTGACGGGTCGGCCATCCTGCAGGCTTCCGCCGACCAAATGGCGGAAGTTATCTGCCGAGCACAAGGCACCAGTAGCGAAGCGTGCTGTCGCGGCCGTCGCGCACATAGGCGAGGCCGAAGCGGGTGAAGCGCGGGTCGAGCATGTTGCGGCGGTGGCCTGGCGAATGCACCCAGATATCAAACAGCTTCTGCTGGTCGAAGCGGCCTTCGGCGATGTTTTCGGCGGCAGCGCCGGCAATGCCATTGTCTTTGACGCGCGAGGCAAAGTCCTTGCCCCAGCCGGTGGTGTGGTTCATTCGGCCGCCGCGCGCCATATAGCCGGCCTGCTGCAGCGCCGCCTGCTCGAGCGGCGCATCGGGGACAAGCGGCCCGAGACCCGCCGAAGCGCGGATGCCGGCCAGCGTGCCTGCGGCGGAGGCAGAGACACCGGCGCCTTCGCCGGTGGGCAGCACGGTGGCGCAGGCGACGAGCCCGGCAAGGGCGCCAAGGCCGGCAGCTCTGAGCAGCACGCGCCTGCTTAGGCTTGGTTGGGCCTCATAATTTTCGATTTTCGTAACGGTCATGCCCGCCTGACATAACCGCGATCATGGCTTTTGCCGGGCAGGGCGGTGAAAATGCGTGATGATGGTTTCGACGTGATGTGTCAGATTGATTTCACTGCTCAATCGAAACAGGCTTGCTCGGATGGCGGCATTCGCCCAGGCGGCTGTTCGGGCTCGATACGCCCAGGGGCTCGATACCCAGTCAGGCATTCACGGACCGAGAGTTTCTTTTGCCCCATCTTTGCGGCTTGACGAGCGCTGGCGAGGTATCCTCGGTTGCAAATTTTCTCTGGGGGATATCGCTTGCAGTGACGACCGGAGCGATTCGTACGCCTGAGCACCAAGCAGCCTCCGGTATTGGTCTTCGAGACGCTGATTGAAATCGTGGACGGTCCGGATCACCGCAAGCGCCGCGTTAGTTGCAACGATTAATTTGGCCCGTCGGTCGTTCGGATCATGCGAGCGCCGAACATAACCGAGGCGCTCCAGTTCATCGATCAACTCACCCATCGATGCTTTGCCAATGCCCGCACGCTCTGCGAGGACGCTGGGTCGGGTTCCCTCCGCGTCGATGTTGGCGAATACAGCGCCGTGTTTGGGCTTGATTGCCGAATGGCCGCTCTCCCGGAGAACCTGGACCAAAGCGCTCGCCGACGATTGATAAGCATAGAGAAGCAGAGACTGCGTGTATGGCTGATTATCCATCTTTCCAAACTTATATGGTGCCCATATAGTATGGCAACCGAACTATATGACAGGAGATCAGCATGGCTACGGGCAACGTCCGAACTGAAGGGGTGGAAAGTGTCGCGCACAGGCTGATCGAAGCTTGGAATCGTCACGATGCTCGCGCCTTTGCCGCCGTATTCGCGGCAGATGCCGAGTTTACAAACGTCTTCGGTATGCAGGCGACTGGGCGTGACAAGATCGAGCAGTTCCATGCCCCAATTTTTGAGAAGATGTTCAAGCACAGCCATCTATCCGCCGAAAGCGTGCGGAACAAGCTTGTTCGCCCTGATGTTGCCACGCTCAACCTGCGGTGGTCCATGACTGGCGCGCTCGATCCGATGGGAAACGAATGGCCGCGTCGGCGCGGATTAATCAGCGTAGTGGCGACGCGGGATCATGACAAATGGTTGATTGCAACGATGCACAATATGGAACTTGGGGACGATCAAATGGCAAAGTCTCAGGAGAAACTTCAAGAGGATAAGTAGGCTCTTCGTTCACGTCAGGATCGAAAGCGACAGCCAGCCAGCATGGTCAAGCCGATCTGATCGGGCAACGAGATCGAACGGCGGGTCAGGTGATCGGGATTGGCGAGTTATGCTACAGGAGTTGGTGCCGGATGGCGGTGCCTTGTCCCGGTTTGGCTGGCCACAATGGCGCGCGCCATAGCCGGTCGCCTTGGTCTAGCGGAATCTAATGTATGAACGGCTTGGAGCGCTCTGGGCTCTCGCCGGCGTTTTTTGCGGCGGTGATCGCCGGTCGGCTATTCCGCCGCCACGAGTTTGGCTTCCGGCGTCGATGTAGCCCGGTCGGCCCGATCGTCCTCGGTATCTTCCCACCAATCGCCCAGGGCGTCGATGAGCGGCACAAGCTTGAGACCGGGCTCCGTCAGGTCGTAATCCACGTGTAGCGGATAGCCGGCATGCGCTGTTCGCCGCACAATCCCGGCTTCCTCCAGCTTGCGTAGTTCGAGCGCCAGGATGCGGTGCGACACTGTCGGATTGTCACGCCTCAGGTCGCTGAAGCGCTTGGTACCGTCCTTGAGATAATAGAGCAGCAAGGTGGGCCAGCGACCGCTGAGCACACGCATGGTCTCCTCGATCGGGCAGCGTGAGACGACATCTTTCATGGCGGGGACCTGGTTACAGAATAGTGCGTAATTTACATGGGGCGACCAGCGTTTAGGGTTAAGTTTCGCTGCGCAGCGTGACCCCTAACATGGAAGAGAGAAAGAAATGGAACCTATTCTCCTTTACGGCTTCCCGCTGGGAAGTTCGATGGGGCTTGTCGCTGCATTTGAACGCGTCGGACAACCCTACCGCCTGTGTCGCGTCGATATGCTCACTGAGATGAAGAACGACGCCTATGCCAGCATCAACGGCCGTCAGGAAACGCCGGTGTTGATCACGGACGAGGGCAGGGTGCTCACCGAGACCATGGCGATTGCCGCCTGGCTCGAAGCCCGCGACACGCAACGCCTTATCAGCTTCGATCCTCGCTCGCCGGAGGGCGACCGGATGCATCAGCTGATGGCTTTCGTGAACACCGGTTTCACCGCCGCTTTCACCCCGCTCTGGGCGGCATATGAAATGGAGTCGGCCGAACCGGTGCTGCTGGCGACCTTGCGTGATTTCGGCCGCAAGGTCGTTACCAACCGCCATGACCAGCTTGAGGCGATGATCCTCGACACGGATTTCCTGGTCGGCGACCGGCTGACGCTTGCCGATACCACGCTGATCGGCGTGGCGCGCTGGGCGGAGTTCCACCAGGCGGTCGACGGCGCCGCTTATCCCAGGGTGGCGGCGCTACGCCGCCGCATCGAAGCCGATCCGGCCGTGCGATACGCGCTCGTTGTCGAGGCTGGCGAAAAGCCCGCCGGGTCAGGCGCTTGCCTCGGTCACGTGCCGCTGGCCGAGGTGATCGATCGCTTCGCGGCCTAATCCGCTCGTTCAGCCGCCCGGCGCCCCGGCGCCGGGCGGTGGCGACAAGCACGCCGGGATCCGCTATCATACGGGCGTTCTTGAAGTGGCAGCTGCGGGCGGCCATCCTGGCGGTGACCGCCCCGACACACGGGAGAAAGGTTATGGCCGGCTTTCATGTAATGGCGGACGCACGTGGAATGCATGTACAGCCCACGGTGCGCCGCATCAGCACCGAGGATCTGATCGATGCGCTCCGTCTCGGCGTAGAGGATTTTTGGGCCAAGCCGTCGCATTATGTGTTCCTGTGCCTGATCTATCCGGTGGTCGGCCTGATCCTGACGCAGTGGACCTCGGGCTCGAACGCCATCCAGCTCATCTATCCGCTGATGTCCGGCTTCGCTTTGGTCGGTCCGTTCGCCGCTATCGGCCTTTACGAAATCAGCCGCCGGCGCGAGTTCGGCATGGATACATCCTGGTGGCATGCGCTCGACGTGCGCCACTCCCCGGCGCTGCCCGCGATTGCAGTCATCGGTATCATGCTGGTGGTACTGTTCCTGCTCTGGCTGTTCACCGCGCAATCGATCTACACCAGCCTGTACGGCAATCAGCCTCCGGCCTCTATCGTCGGCTTTATTCGCGAGGTGCTGACGACCAGCAAGGGCTGGACGCTGATCCTGCTCGGCAACCTGGCCGGGTTCGCCTTCGCCGTGATCGTGCTGGCGACGACTGTCGTCGCCTTTCCGCTGCTGCTCGACCGCGATGTCGGCGCGGTCTCGGCAGTCGAGACGTCGGCAAGGGCAGTTATGACAAACCCGCTGCAGATGGCGCTGTGGGGCCTGATGGTCGCCGTGCTCCTGGTCATCGGCTCGATCCCGCTATTTGCCGGGCTTGCCGTCGTCATGCCCATCCTTGGCCACGCGACCTGGCATCTCTACCGCAGGGTGGTCGAACCGGAGCGGGCACAGCAGGTCAGGCGGCCGATGTAGGACCGATCAGCGTTGCGCGTCGGTTGCCATCTTGACGGCCAGCGCGGTCAGCACCGTGCCCATCATCCAGCGCTGGATCACCAGCCATAGCGGCCGCCCGGCGAGGAAGATGGCGATCGAGCTGGCCGTCACCGCGATGATGGCGTTGACGGTCAGGCTGATCGCGACCTGCGTGGCACCGAGCACCAGAAGCTGCGACAGCACGTGGCCCTTGCCGGGGCTGATGAATTGCGGCAGCAGCGACAGATAGAGCACTGCCACCTTCGGGTTGAGCAGGTTGGTCATCAGGCCCATGGCGAACAGCTTGCGCGGCCTGTCTTTCGGCAGTTCGCGGATCTGGAAGGGCGAGCGCCCGCCGGGCTTCACCGCTTGCCAGGCGAGCCACAGCAAATAAAGCGCGCCGGCAAGGCGCAGCACATCATAGGCAAAGGGCACGGCGAGCAGCAGCGCGGTGATGCCGAACGCCGCCGACAGCACATAGAACAAAAAACCGAGCGCCACACCGCCCAGCGAGATCAGCCCGGCCTTCGGCCCTTGCGACAGCGAGCGCGAGATCAGATAGATCATGTTCGGGCCGGGCGTCAGCACCATGCCGAGGCAGACCAGCGCAAAGGCAAGGTGGTTGGCGGGTTCAGGCAAGAGCGCATCTCCGGGTGGGGACACTCACCACATGCTTCCATCACCCGCAAGGGCATGACGGCAGGAGCCTTTGCGCCAGCGCGCCGGGCCCCCTGCCTTAGTTGCCAATCCCATCGCCTTCAGCCGACGATGCGCAGGTTCGACAATTCGTTGGCGATTTCCTTGAAATTGTCGGACAGCGTCGCGCCCGTCGCATTCCAGAACAGCTTGGCCGGCTTGCTCGGGTCCGCCGGATCCTTGCGGAAGCGCGAATCCGAGGAACACGCCTTCAGCGCATCGATTGCCTTCTTGTCGCCGGCATCTGTGGGCGACAGGTCGAGCGCCACTGTCATCACCAGAATGTTCGAATTCTTTGCATTGGCGCCGAGCGTTTTCATCTGCTCGTCGAGTGCTGCCGTGTAGTTGGCACCGGTATAGGTGGTCTTGCCGATATCGGTGCTGGTATTCATGAACAGGCGGGTTACGCTTCCAGATCCCGGATAGGTCAGCCCAGTGTAGCCGTAGGCGGCGTAGGTCGACCTGTTGTTGGCGTAGCTGCCGTCGCTGACGGCACCATAAGTATTGGCTCCGTCGGTCAGCACCACGACCACCTTGTCGTTGCCCCTCTCGCTGTTCGGCCGACCATCGGTGAACGGTGGGTTGCTCGATACAGTTCGCCAGCCCCAGGCAAGGCCCTCCGGCACGTTGGTGTTGCCGTTCGGCGCCATGGCGTCGATGGCGTCCTTGATCTCCTGCTTCTCTGCGTCCTGGCTGACGTCCTTCAACGGCGTGATCGGGTTGGTGGTGCAGGAGGAATTCGGCCCATCGCCCGCGGCTGCGGATTGCGAACCGTATGGTTTTACCAGGAAATATTTGCGCATGTCAGACTGGCGCTGGGAAGCCGTAGGACCGGCGACATAGGGCCAATCGGCCCACCAGTTGTTGCCGTAATTGTAGGACGTGCTGATGACGTCGTTGATGCCGTCACGGTTGAAATCGAGCCACAGAGTGCCAGCCTCATCCGGGGCGAACATCGGCACGAAAAGCGTGGCCGGCGCGGCTGTATCGGGCGTGGTGTCGTCGACATTGTAGGGATATGGCCGTGCTTCGACGCAACCTTGCCAGCTCGCATAGCGGCTTGTGGTGTAGATATATTCCGGTGCGCTCCAGTGGCCGTACTGGCAGGTGCCGTTCTTCTTGTATGTGTCGCAGACATATTGCTTCGAATTGGGTACCTCTTCGCGGCCCGATTCGACCGTCATGTCGGCGTAGAGGCTGAAACGCGTCAGCGGCTGGTCCTTGGTCTCGCCCCAGCCGGTGCCGCGCTTGTACCAGACGCCGTTGAGCTTCTCGGCATATTTGTCCGGATTGTTGGCGGCACTCATCGTCGTCCAGTCGAAATCCTCGTGCTGGATCGGGGAGATGCCGTCCTGATCCATCCAGCCGTCCTGGTCGTGGGTAGGGCCGACATTGACCGAGGCCGCAAACGGCACGAGAGAAAACTGCACCGGTTTGGTGATCTGCTTCATCTGCTGCGCCTGAAGCGCCAGCGTATCGACAAGCTGCTTGGCGGCCGACTTCAGCAGGTCTATTCGCTTCTCGCCGGTGCCGGAGCCGAGATCGCTCATCGAGCCGGAATTATCCAGTACAAGCGCGACTTCGAGGGTGTTCTTGAGGCGGAGTTCCGAACATTCGGTGAAGGTCGTGTCGCTTGCCGTGCCGCCGATCAGCAGGCTGGCGGCCGGTAGAAAATAGGGGTGGAAGGTGAGGCCGGCGCAGAGCTTCAAGGTGCCGCCGCCGGCATTGTTGTTGGGCAGCGTGACGGTCAGCGTTGTGTTCGCCGGGTCGATACGTGCGAGATTGGTTTCGAAAAATGTCTTGGCGTAGGCCTTGACGTCGTCGTCGCTGGCGCCGGCAACGATCTGCTGGGCAGCGGCGAGGCCGGCCGCATCAAGTGCGTTCAGCGTTTCGTGCTTTTGGCGCAGCAACTCCCCGTAATCGACACTGAGCGCCAGACCGGCCATCAGCGGCACAATGGTGATTGCAGTCATTAACGAGTAGTTGCCACGTCTGTCGTGTCGGAATTCACCGATTATTGCCTTCAGCATTCCCGCCCGCCCCATTTCTCCCGGACGATGCCATGCATGTTTAAATTTCCGATTGCTGAAATGCGTTCAAGGTCGACACGGTTTTTCAATGCCCGTTAACCACACGTCCTCGCCGGCGTCCCCGGGCGGCAATCTTGCGGGCACAACGAAAGCTGGTGACAGAGCGAAATGCTTCGGTTAATCCGGGCCGGCCGCTACGGACCGTCGGTCGCGGCGCTTGCAAGCATCATAGTACAGGGACAACGGCATGGCGGATTCGCCCGACATCATTGGTTCGCTCGCAGACCTGTCGGGAGTCTATTCAGCCATCCTGTGCGATGTCTGGGGCGTGGTGCACAATGGCGAATGGCATTTCCCGGCGGCGGCTGCCGCGCTGATCGCTGCTCGCGCGGCGAAAATACCTGTCGTGCTGATCACCAATTCGCCGCGTCGCAGCGCCGACGTGGTGGCACAGATGAACGCCATCGGCGTTCCTCCCGCCGCCTACGACCGTGTCGTGACGTCCGGCGACGTTACCCGCGACCTGATCGCCGAAGGGCCGCGAAAGATCTTCCATATAGGCGCCGATCGGGATTTCACGCTCTATGAGGGCCTCGACGTCGAACTCGTCGAGGAGTTCGAAGCATCCGGCGTGGTCTGCACCGGCCTGTTCGATGACGAGGTGGAGAAGCCGGAAGATTATGCCGATCTGCTGCAGAGGCTGCGTGCCAGGAACCTGCCCTTCATTTGCGCCAATCCCGACATCGTCGTCGAGCGCGGCGAACGCATGATCTGGTGCGCAGGCGCTTTGGCCCGCGAATACGCACAGCTTGGCGGACGCACGCTGATCGCCGGCAAACCCTACGCGCCGGTCTATGACGTCGCCATGAAGGAGATCGCCGTCATTCTCGGCCGCCCGGTCGAGCGTTCGCAAGTTCTGGCCATCGGCGACGGCATGATGACCGACATCAAGGGCGCGGCCGACAATGGCTTCGACGTGCTCTACGTATCGGGCGGCATCCATGCCCGCGATTACGGTGAGACGCTGCAGCCGGATCCGGCCAGGCTCGCGGCCTTCCTGGAAAAATATGGCTACAGGCCGGTCGCGGTGATTCCCAGGCTGCAATAGGTTCAAGCCATGACGGCCATGTTCGAACGCATTTCCGCAACCGCACCGCTGCCGGCCCATCTGCGCGGCGGCGTGGTGGCTATCGGCAATTTCGACGGCGTCCACCGCGGCCACCAGGCGGTGCTCGAACGCGCGCGCGCCGAAGCGGAGCGTCGCGGCGTACCCGCCCTGGTGCTGACCTTCGTACCGCATCCGCGAAAGGTGTTTAGGCCGGACATGCCGTTGTTCGTGCTGACGCCGCCGCCGATGAAGGCGCGGCTGTTGTCGCATCTGGGCTTTGCGGCGCTGGTCGAGCAGCCGTTCACACGCGAGTTCGCCTCCTTGTCGGCGGAGGCTTTCGTCACCGGCGTGCTCGAGCGCAACCTCGGCATAAGCCACGCCGTCACCGGCTTCGATTTCCATTTCGGCAAGGACCGCCAGGGCGGTCCGGCCTATCTGATGGCTGCCGGCGAGCGCCACGGCTTCGGCGTCACGCTGGTGGATGCGTTTCGCGACGAAAGCGCCGAGGTGGTGTCGTCGAGCCGCATACGCACGCTGCTGTGCGAGGGCAATGTGGCCGAGGCCGCCGGCTTGCTCGGCTACCGTTTCACCGTCGAGGCGGAGGTGATCGGCGGCCAGCAGCTCGGCCGGACACTCGGCTTTCCGACCGCAAACATGACGCTTTCGCCGGAAGC
This sequence comes from Mesorhizobium sp. M0040, assembly GCF_040323505.1. Classification (NCBI taxonomy): domain Bacteria; kingdom Pseudomonadati; phylum Pseudomonadota; class Alphaproteobacteria; order Hyphomicrobiales; family Phyllobacteriaceae; genus Mesorhizobium; species Mesorhizobium sp. M0040. The sequence continues at coordinate 21,966 of NZ_JAMYVA010000049.1, read as the reverse complement.
CACCCTCAAGGAAGGGATTTATGCCGTCCGCTTCCGCCGCGCCGACGGTTCGCTACGCGATGGCGTCGCCAGCTTCGGCCGCCGGCCGACGGTCGACGACAATGGCGCGCCGCTGCTGGAGACCTTCGTCTTCGACTTTTCCGGCGACCTCTATGGCGAGATTTGTGCCGTGTCCTTCTTCGGCTACCTGCGCTCGGAGGTGAAGTTCGACGGGCTTGACGCGCTGGTCGCCCAGATGAAGCGTGACGAGGCCGAGGCGAAGGCACTGCTCGCCGGCGTCAGGCCGCTTTCCGGGCTGGACGCGGCCATAGCTTTTTAGAGCATGGTCCCGAACCGAAGGTCAGCGCAGCAAAAAGTGGGATCCGGTTTTCCGATTAAGATCATGCTCAACCAGAATTTATCTCTTCAGCGCCAAGCCAAGGGCGATGAAGGTCCAGCCCTGGAAGATCAGGTCGACGGCCAGGAACAGGCCCAGCACCCACACGCTGTTGACCGGCCAGCCCATGGCGATGACCAGTCCCGCCAGCGCGCTGATGACGCCGGCCGCGACCACCCAGCCCCAGCCCGGCTGCGGCCGGTGGCTGTAGCCTACCCAGGCCCTGAGCACGCCTGAGGCAAGCAGCGCGAGCGCCAGGAGGAAGGTCAGCACCGTCGAGGCGAGGACGGGATTGTCGAAGGCGAAGAAGCCGGCGACGGCGTAGAGGAGGCCGCTGAGCAGCCAATAGAAGAAACGGCCCCATGTCTTCACGCCGAAGGCATGGATGATCTCGACAATGCCGGCCATCAGCATCAGCCAGCCCACGACAAAGACCGAGGCGACGGTTGCGATGAACAGATTGCCGAAGGCAATGCCGCCGAAGACAAGCAGCAGCACCCCGAGCGCGACGAACCATCCCCATTTCGCCCGCGTCTGGCTGATCGCATCTTTCAAGGCGTCGCCGTGCAGTGTCATCGCCCTCTCCCTCAAGACTACTTGGCCTTTTTTGTCGGCTTTGAAGGTAACGCCGATAGGCCCTCTCGTAAAGCGAGCAGGCTGTGAGGGTCACACCCATGCTCGGGCGGTACGCCTGCGAGACGTCTGCTTTTGGCAAGAGCAGCCGCTGCGAGTTCATTTCCGTGAAACGTGGGCTTGTGCCTCGTGCCAAACCGGTGGTCACGCTGAGGTTTAGTTGGAGAATAGCTCCTGTCCGCAAAGCGGCCGCAACGTCGAGCTTAGATACAGAGCCCGACCTCCAAATGCCGCAACGCCGGTCGCATCCGCATGTCACAACCTTGCGTCGAGGTCTCAGTAATCGCCGCCTTCGCGATGCAGGGTCGCGACGATTAGCCCGAGCGCGTTGGGCAAGAAGTAGATTGTTCCGCCGAGTTGGTTCGACAGCGGCATGGTCTTGGCCTCCCATGACAGGAAATAGTCGCCGGCGATCACCGTGAAACCGATGCCCCACACCAGGATTGCGCACAGGCAGCCCAGCATCATCCATGCCTTGCCATGAGCGAAATCGCTGCTGCTGCCAACCAACTTGCGCAGCATAAGCACAAGCCCGATCAGTCCGAATATCCCCGCTAGGGTCTCGACGGCCATGATGCCGAGGAGTGCCACAGAGGCAGCCCATGGCATGGTGATGGCACGCCATTGCTGCCATGGGTTGCCGTAGGTGTTGGTCATTTCGATCATCGGCTTCACGGCATTCACCAGAGTGTCTTTGAAGTCGGTTGCATCGTTCAACAGACCGAGAAAACCCCACAGGGTGGGGAACAGCGCCATCACGATCAGCCCCAATCGTCCTACGCTGCGCGGATTGACAAGCCGCTCGGCAGTGGTTCCGGCATACGAATTGTCCGGCATCGGAATTCCCCCTCTTTTGAACCTTGCACCGTCGAGCAAATCGAAAATTGGCTGACACGGCAGCGCACCGCCAATATGGCACGGACGTCGGGCGATTTCTCGTTGATGTTGATCTGGCTGATCGCAAGATGATCGTGGCGCTTGGTTCGTCGCTATATTTGCAAGCGGGCAATCGGTATCTTGTCGATGACGTTTGGCTGTTCGCCTTTCTCGGCGCTTGGCAAGACTGGGGGAGCAAAATGGGCGATGTGGACGAACACCTCGATCTGACAGAGATCAACGCCGTCCGCAGGCTGTTGACGTCAAAACCACGAACGGTCCGCTGGGACGAACGCCGGGCGCGGCTCGACGAAGTCGGTTCGGTCTGGCCGGTCGCGGAGGACATCCGATGCGAGCGCGTGGTTTTCGATGGCCTTGAGGGAGAGTGGTCCCTGGCGCCTGGGAGTGACAGGGATAAGGTTCTGCTCTTTTTCCACGGTGGTGGCTACTGCTCCGGCTCCCTTAAAAGTCATCGTCGAATGGTTACCGAGGCAGGTCGGGCAATGGGAATACGCACCCTCGCGATCGACTATCGCCGCGCACCGGAACATCCTTTCCCTGCGCAACATGAAGACGCACTCACCGCATGGCGCTTTCTGAGCCGGCAAGGCATCGCGTCGGATCGCATCGTGGTTGGCGGAGACAGTGCGGGCGGCAACCTCACTCTGTGTCTGGTCAGTATATTGCGCACGGCAGGCGAGCCGTTGCCGCGATGTCTTTGGCTGGTTTCGCCTTGGACGGATCTTTCGATGTCCGGCACGACACTATCAACCAAGGACGCAATCGACCCTATCATCCACCGGGCGTATTTGGAGGAACTGGCAACGGCCTATGTTCCCAATGGCGTTGGTCGGCGCGATCCGCTGATCTCGCCTTTGTTCGCCGATCTGAGCGGATTTCCCCCAATGCTGATACAAGCCGGTTCGGCCGAGACGCTGTTGTCGGACGCAACTCGGCTCGCCGAAGCCGCTGGCGCGGCTGACGTCAAAGTAGGTCTCGAAATTTGGCCGCATATGATTCACGCTTGGCCGGTTTGGAATGCGGGGTTGAGCGCCGGTCGCCGCGCTCTTCACAGCGCAGGCATGTTTGTCCGCGAATGTTTGTAACCCCTGCCGAGGCAACTGCTATCGTATTCCAAACACTTGATCTGGAATCTTGGTGCGCCAAACAATCGACTGCAACGCGCAACAGGCCGGCCAACGCTGCCGATGTTGCGGATATTAAGTCAAATTTTACCGAACTGGCGCCATGGCTTCAGTCAAGGCTGGTTGTATCGGCCAATGCGTTCGACGTATGGAGTAACGATGCGGTCTGTCCTGACGATCCCGACGGTCTTGGCCGCATTCATGCTCGGCACCTGCGGCGTTGCCAAGGCCGGCGAGGGCACCTTCGGCTGGCTGTCCGGAGACTGGTACCTGACGGTCGGCGCCACCGGCATGGTTGCCCCGAATTTCGAGGGCGGCAAGAAGTACCTGCTCAGTGCCTCGCCGATCATCTCGCTCGGCAAGGCTGGTCCCGCGGCGCGCTTCACCTCGCGCAACGACAATATCTCATTGGCATTGATCGACGATGGCGGCGTCCGCGCCGGCCTGACAGGCAAGTTCCTGTTTTCCCGCGACGGTGGTGACGCCGACGAATTGAAGGGTCTCGACCCGGTGCACTGGGGCGGCGAGGCTGGCGGCTTCTTCGAATTCTATCCTTTGGATTGGCTGCGTGCCCGCGCCGAATTGCGGCACGGCATTCGCGCCCATAACGGCTTTGTCGCCGACATCGCCGCCGACGCCTTTTACGATGTGACGTCCGACGTCAGGATTTCGGCCGGACCGCGCGTTTCGTTCGCCTCATCGGACTATTTCGACGCCTATTACGGCGTTGATGCCAAGGAGTCCCTGGCCTCGGGACTTAGCGAATATCATCCCGGCGGCGGGGTGAAGTCGGCGGGCCTGGGCGGCGCGGTGACCTGGAAGGTGACCGAGCCGATGACGGCCAGTCTGTTCGGCGAATATTCCCGCCTGATGGGCCCGGCCGCCGATTCCAGCCTGGTCAAGGAGCGCGGCTCCAGGGATCAGTTCATGATCGGCGTGTCGACGACCTATCGCTTCGATTTTTCGATGTGATGTCTACCCCAGCAATCGGGTATCGATAGGATGCGTTGTGACCTCAACGATGTGGATGCCGTCGCGCGCCAGCAAATCTGGGTTGAAGAGATAGTTCCTTGTAAACGGGACGATCACACAGGGGACTTCCATAACGGCGTGCTTGGCTGTGGCGATAAAATCCGTGCCGAGCCGCTGCGTCGTGGCTGTATCGTGCTTCCAGTCATCAGATAATTCCAGAGATGCAACGGTAACGCCGTCCGGCACTTCGATTTCCAGAAGCTGATAGGTCTGGGGCAGGTCTTCCGCGTCCACATGCACCAGAATTTCGAGAAGCGCTGTAGCTGGATGATCGGCGCAGTAGACGATCGGTGTCCCCATGACATGCCAACGGCCGGCGCTGACCATGCCACCGGCGCCGGAGAGATCGGCGTAGCTGGAAATGCGCCACAGCCGCATATGTGTTAGGCGAGAATGCCGTAATCGATGCGATGGAGCTCTTCTTCCACCAGGACGGCACCCGTCTCGGACTGCAAGAGGTTGATCGGTATCTCGTTGAGCACTCTGCTGCGCTTGCGCAACCAACGCTGCGCCTTTTCATGACTGCCGAAAACCCGGTCCGCCATCGCTGAAACCCGCTCAAGTCGCTGGACGCGGTCGGATTCGGTGATCGTCAGAGTCTCGTTTCGCTCTTTACGACGCGCCAGGGTCCGTCGCGGGCCGACGATCTTGTAGATTTCATCACTACTGAAGCCCCGTTGACGGAGCCCTTCGACCCTGGTGACATGAACAAGAAACCGTTCCGTCGCGGTATCGGGAATTGCGGCGTCGGCGGGATCGGCTTCTGGGCGAACCTTGGTATGCAGACTAGACATGAGCTGGCTCCGCTGCCACTTGCCCCTAAATATAGGCGCAAGTGGCACATCATGCAAGGAAAACCACGACAACAAACTAACGACCATGATGCCCCGACAGGAAACCGCCGAGAGTTCGGGCTTTTCAACATCGCCTGTGTCGGTTAAAAGCCCAGCCATGACGAGCTTTTCGCGCCTTCTCGCGACTGCGATACGAATTACAGGCCCGGTGTTCCGGGCGGCCTGACCGCCGCCGGAGCCGCCGGGAATCTTGCGCGCGGCCTCTCGCGCTTTTTCCAGATCATGATAGTTCAACGCCCGGGCTCTTTTGCCGCCGGCAACGCATATGGCAGACGAATGACTGATACCGAGACCGCCGAGACGATCGATTATTCCAAAACGCTCTACCTGCCGCAGACGGATTTCCCGATGCGCGCCGGGTTGCCGGAAAAGGAACCGCTGCTGGTCAAGCGCTGGCAGGACATGGACCTTTACCGCAAGTTGCGCGAAGACGCAGCCGGTCGCGAAAAATACGTGCTGCACGACGGCCCGCCCTATGCGAATGGCAACATCCATATCGGCCATGCGCTGAACAAGATCCTCAAGGACGTCATCACCCGCTCATTCCAGATGCGCGGCTATGACTCGAACTATGTACCCGGTTGGGATTGCCACGGCCTGCCGATCGAATGGAAGATCGAGGAGCAGTACCGCGCCAAGGGCAAGAACAAGGACGAGGTGCCGGTCAACGAGTTCCGGCAGGAATGCCGTGAGTTTGCGGCGCACTGGATCAAGGTGCAGGGTTCCGAATTCCAGCGCCTCGGCGTTATCGGCGACTTCGACAATCCCTATACGACGATGGCTTTCCACGCCGAGGCGCGGATCGCCGGCGAGCTGCTGAAATTCGCCATGTCCGGCCAGCTCTATCGCGGCTCCAAGCCGGTGATGTGGAGCGTGGTCGAGCGCACCGCGCTGGCCGAGGCGGAGGTCGAATACCAGGACTATGAGTCGGACACGATCTGGGCGAAGTTTCCGGTCGTCAGCCTCGCTCGCAAGGTCATCAACATCGAGGATGGGCAGCCAGCCCTGGATCCCAAGCTGACGCAGACGTCGCTCGATCTGCTTGATGCCAACGTCGTCATCTGGACGACGACGCCGTGGACAATCCCCGGCAATCGCGCCGTCAATTACTCGCCGCGCATCAACTATGGTCTCTACGAGGTTACCGCGACCGAGAACGCCTTTGGTCCTCAGCCCGGCGAAAAGCTGATCTTTGCCGAGAAGCTTGCGGACGACGCTGCCGCGAAGGCCAAGGTCACTCTGAATCGGCTTCGCAGCGTTGGCGCCGAAGAGCTTGAAAACCTTACGCTTTCGCATCCCCTCAAAGCTCTGGGCGGGGGCTACGATTTTCCCGTGCCGATGCTCGCCGGCGATCACGTCACCGACGATGCCGGCACCGGTTTCGTCCACACCGCGCCGGGACATGGCCGCGAAGACTTCGACGCCTGGATGGATGCTGCCTCTGATCTTCGCCAGCGTGGCATCGACACCGCGATCCCCTTCACCGTCGACGATGCCGGCTTCTTCACCAAGGACGCGCCGGGCTTCGGCCCGGACCGCGAGGGTGGAGCGGCGCGCGTCATCGACGACAATGGCAAGAAGGGCAACGCCAACCAGGCTGTCATCGACGAGCTGATCAAGCGCAACGCGCTGTTCGCGCGCGGCCGCCTGAAGCACTCCTATCCGCATTCCTGGCGCTCGAAGAAGCCGATCATCTTCCGCAACACGCCGCAATGGTTCGTCTATATGGACAAGGAGCTTGGCGACGGGACGACGCTGCGCAGCCGCGCCCTGAAAGCCATCGACGATACCCGCTTCGTGCCCGCCGCCGGCCAGAACCGCATCCGCGCCATGATCGAGGAGCGCCCCGACTGGGTGCTGTCGCGCCAGCGCGCCTGGGGCGTACCGATCGCCGTCTTTGCCGATGCCGACGGCAATGTGCTGCGCGACGAGGCAGTCAACCAGCGCATCATGGACGCCTTCGAGAAAGAAGGCGCCGACGCCTGGTTCGCCGCCGGCGCCAAGGAGCGGTTCCTCGGCAATCACGATGCCTCGAAATGGCAGCAGGTCATGGACATCCTCGATGTCTGGTTCGATTCAGGCTCGACGCATGCCTTCACGCTTGAGGACCGGCCCGACCTGAAATGGCCGGCCGACGTCTATCTCGAAGGCTCCGACCAGCATCGCGGCTGGTTCCACTCCTCGCTGCTCGAAAGCTGCGGCACCAGGGGCAGGGCACCCTACGACACCGTCGTCACCCATGGCTTCACCATGGATGAGGAGGGGCGGAAAATGTCGAAGTCGCTCGGCAACACCGTCGTGCCGCAGGACGTCATCAGGCAGTCCGGCGCCGACATCTTGCGGCTGTGGGTGGTGACGACCGATTATTGGGAAGACCAGCGGCTCGGCAAGAACGTGCTGCAGACCAATATCGACGCCTACCGCAAGCTGCGCAACACCATCCGCTGGATGCTGGGCACGCTCGCCCATGACGACGGTGAGGAGGTGCCGCTAGACAAGATGCCGGAGCTGGAGCGGCTGATGCTGCACCGGCTCGCTGAACTCGATGAAGTCGTACGCTCGGGCTACGACGCGTTCGAATTCAAGCGCATCACCCGCGCGCTGCTCGACTTCATGGTGGTCGAGCTGTCGGCCTTCTATTTCGACATCCGCAAGGACGCGCTTTACTGCGAAGCGCCTTCCAGCGTGAAGCGCAAGGCTTCCGTGCAGGTGGTGCGCCATCTCTTCGACTGCCTGGTGAAATGGCTGGCGCCGATGCTGCCCTTCACCATGGAAGAGGCTTGGCTCGACCGTCATCCGGATGCGGTCTCCCTGCATCTCGACCAGTTCCCGGAGATCCCGGCGGACTGGAAGAACGAGGCGCTGGCGGAAAAGTGGCGCAAGGTGCGGCAGGTCCGCCGTGTCGTCACCGGGGCGTTGGAAATCGCCCGTGCGCAGAAGGTCATCGGCTCTTCGCTGGAAGCGGTGCCGGTCGTCACCCTCGACGATGCCGTGCTCGAAGCGGCGATCGCCGATGTCGACATGGCCGAGACGGCGATCACCAGCGATCTGGTTATCATGCACGGCAATGCGCCGGCGGGCAGCTTTACCCTCGACGACGTCAAGGGCGTCGCCGTGGTCGTCGAGAAGGCGGAGGACCGTGGCCTGGTGAAGTGCGCGCGCTCCTGGCGCTACACCGCCGATGTCGGCTCAGATCCGGAATTCCCGGATGTTTCGGCCCGTGACGCCGCTGTTCTGCATGAGCTGAAGGCTTTGAGCCGTCTTTGAGGCGGTGCACAAATGCCACGGCGGGGGCCGATCGGCCCTCGCGCGTTGCCCTTAACGAGTGGTTGAGGTAAACACGCGAAACTCCGGACGACAAATTGTCGCCGGAATTCCGTCGGAAGAGCATAGGCGATGGGGACCGGACCTTTCTTTGGCCGGCGGCAATCGAGAGGCTGTCTACAGTGGGACTTTTTGGCATGACCGAGAGAACTTACGCGCGCGTTGCGCTGCTGGCGCCGCTTGTCGTATCGGGCCTCGCTTTGTCCGGCTGCATGGGCTCGCCCACTTACGGGACCGACAAGACCGCGGGCGCGCAGCTTGCCGGCGACCTCACCGGGGCTTTTTCCTTCGCACCCAAGCGCAAGGATAGTATCGACTACAAGCCGCGCCCCACGCTGGTGAAGCCAGGGCCGGGGCAGAAGGAAGTCTTGCCGCCGCCGCAGGAAAGCATCGAGACGGCGAGCGCCGAATGGCCCGAATCGCCGGAGCAGCGCCGTGCCCGCCTGCGCGCCGATGCCACCCTGCATCAGGACGATCCGGCCTACCAGGCGCAGGTCATCGATGACGTGCAGACGGATCCGGCGTCGGTCAAGGCCGCGCTGAAGCAGTCGGGCTCGAGCCACCCGCCAGCCTGGACTCCGGCCGATTCGGACAAGAGCCGCGCCGCGGAAATCATGCGCCGCCGGGCTGAAGGCAAACAGGGCGACCCGACCACCCGCAGATATCTGAGCGAGCCGCCGGTGCAATACCGCGCTGCCGCCGCCACCGCGCCGCAGGGTGACCTCGGCGAGGACGAGTACAAGAAGGAACGCCGCCTCAAGAGGGAGGCGGCCGCCAAGAGTAAGAGCGGCGGCATGTTCGACTGGCTGCCCTGGTAGGCTGACGGCGCCAGAGACGTCCTTGCCCTGGATTGGCTGGCTGGATTGGCTGACTTGGATTTGGACCGTCTGCCGGACCAGAAAATCAAGGTCCGCGTCGCTCGCGAAAAAAGTCCTTCAGCAATGCTGCTGCAGCGTTCTCGGCCATGCCCGGATAGATGTCGGGCACATGGTGGCAGGTCGGTGACGTGAAGAAGCGAACGCCGTTGACCACTGCGCCGCCCTTCTCGTCGGCAGCGCCGAAATAAAGCCGGCGCAGCCTGGCGAAGGAGATGGCGCCGGCGCACATGGCGCACGGCTCCAGCGTCACATAGAGATCGTGGCCGCTGAGCCGCTCGCTGGAAAGCTTGCGGCAGGCCTCGCGGATCGCCAGCATCTCGGCATGGGCGGTGGGATCGGCAAACTCGCGGGTGCGGTTGCCGGCACTCGCAACGACCGTATCGCCGCCGACGACGACCGCGCCAACCGGCACTTCGCCACGCAGGGCGGCGGCTTCGGCTTCTTTAAGCGCCAGCGCCATGAAATCCCGCCGCTTCACGCGGTTTCCATTCCGATTATCTCCTCGCCACTAGAGCGCGATCCTGGTACTACCCGCGCAAACGAGCAAAGGCCACATGGACGACAAAAACAAGAAATTCCCGCGCAAGGCCGGCCCGAAGCCGGCGGGGCCGCGTGGTCGCGATGGCGCTCCCGGCAAGGGTGGCAAGCCGTCCTTCGGCGCCAAAAAACCTTACGCTCCGCGCGGCGACCGGCCGGCGGCGGCCGAAGGCGAACGGCCGAAGCGCGACTTCAAAGGCGGCGACAGGCCGTTCAGCAAAGGGCCGCGTCCGGAAGGCAAGCCTTATGAACAGCGCGAGGGTCCACGCAAGCCTTATGCGCCGCGCGGCGACCGGCCGGCAGCTGCCGAAGGCGAGCGGCCGAAGCGCGACTTCAAAGGCGGCGACAAGCCGTTCAGCAAAGGGCCGCGTCCGGAGGGCACGCCTTATGAAAAGCGCGAAGGTCCGCGCAAGCCTTACGCACCGCGCGGCGACCGGCCAGCAGCTGCCGAAAGCGAGCGCGGTGAGAGGCGCTTCGACCGTCCCAAGCGTGATTTTGGCGATCGTCCCAAGCGTGATTTTGGCGGCAATCGACCGCAAGGGGCACAAAGGGCACAGGCGGCATCGGAAGGCGGCTTCAAGCCGCGCCCGCGTCGCGTCGAGGCGACGGAAGAAGCCGGCGAACGCATTGCCAAGCGGCTGGCGCGTGCCGGCCTGGCCTCGCGCCGCGACGCCGAGGAATTGATTGCGGCCGGCCGCGTCAAGGTCAATGGCAAGGTGTTGTCCTCGCCGGCCTTCAACGTCATGCCCGGCGACATCATCCATCTCGACGGCATGGAGATCCCGCCGATCGAGCGCACCAGGCTGTTCCTGTTCCACAAGCCGGCCGGCGTGGTCACGACAAACCGCGATCCCGAAGGCCGCAAGACCGTCTTCGACGTGCTGCCGCCCGGGCTGCCGCGGCTGATGACCATCGGCCGGCTCGACATCAACACCGAAGGCCTGCTGCTGCTCACCAATGATGGCGGCCTGTCGCGCGTGCTCGAACTGCCGGCGACCGGCTGGTTGCGACGCTACCGCGTGCGCGTCCACGGCAAGGTCGAGGAAAGCGCGCTTGCCGGCCTGCGCGAAGGCATTGCCGTCGACGGCGTCTTTTACGGCGCCATCGAAGCGACGCTCGACCGCGAGCAGGGCTCGAACGCCTGGCTGACACTCGGCCTGCGCGAAGGCAAGAACCGCGAGGTCAGGAACATCCTGGGCGCGCTCGGTCTCGACGTGACGCGGCTGATCCGTATTTCCTACGGGCCGTTCCAGCTCGACGATTTACCGGAAGGCCATGTGCTGGAGATCAAGGGCCGCGTGCTGCGCGACCAGCTCGGCGAGCGCCTGGTCGAAGAGTCCGGCGCCAATTTCGATGCCGATATCGCCAAGCCGTTTTCCAACAAGCCGGTCAGGCGTGAGCGCGAGGAGGAGCCCGAGCGGCCGAAATTCACCCGCGACGGCGAACGCCGGCCGATCGGCGAGGGCGGCCTGATCAAGAACCGCAAGCGGCGCGAGGGCAGCCGCGACGAAGCGCTCGGCAAGCTGTCGACAAGCCCTGACAGGAGCTTTGGGCCAAAAAAGAGCTTTGGCGAGCGTGGCCCCAGACCTGAACGCAGCGACTTCGGGGACAAACCCCGTGGCGACAAGCCTCGTGGCGGCTTCGGTGGGAAAAAATCCGAACGCGAGCAGCGGCCGATCGAGCCGCCGGGCCAGCGCAAGGCCAATGTCTGGATGGCGCCGGGCGCACGGCCGATCGGCAAGGGCAGGGCGGAGGCAGACGCCGCCAAGGCGGCAGAAAACAAGGCGCGCAAGGCATCGTTCAAGCCGTCTTACGGCAAGCCCGGCGGCAAGCCGCAAGGCGGCGGTGCAAAGCCGTTCGGCAAACCGCGCGGAGAGCGCCCGGATGGCGGTGGCGACCGGCCGCGCGGCGGCCCGAAAGGAAGCAATGCGGATCGTCGGCGGTGAGTTTCGCGGGCGTCCGCTGGCGACGCCCCGCACCTTTGCCATCCGCCCGACCACCGACCGCACGCGTGAGGCGGTCTTCAACGTGCTGGCGCATCGCTTTCCCGAAAGACTGGACGGCGTGCGCGTGCTCGACCTGTTCGCCGGCACCGGCGCGCTCGGCCTCGAAGCGCTGTCGCGCGGCGCCTCCTACGCTGTCTTCATCGAGGAATCCGCCGAAGGGCGCGGCCTGATCCGCACCAATGTCGAGGCCTTCGGCCTCACCGGCCGCACCAAGATTTTCCGCCGCGACGCGACGGGCTTGGGCGAGGCGGGCACCATCGCCGCATTCGGCCTGGTCTTCGCCGATCCGCCCTATGGCAAAGGCCTTGGCGAACGCGCGTTGCGCTCGGCCAAGGCCGGTGGCTGGCTCGCCCCCGGCGCGCTCTGCGTCGTCGAGGAAGCGGCGGCGGCGCCGTTCGAGGCAGGGTCGGGCTTTTCGGTTGTCGACGAGCGCAACTATGGCGAGACGGTCATCCGGTTCATCGAGGCCGCCTGAGTTCGGCTTCCACGATGGCGCCTTCAAAATGACGAACAATTCGTTTTGCCTCGACCAGCAACCCCGCCTATCGTCCCACTACAAACCGGAGCCATCTATGACATTTCAGGCTGAATGGCTGCGCGGAACGCTCTTGGGACTGGCTCTGGTGATGGCCGCGCCGGCTGTGGCGGATAACAATCCTGACGATGGCGTCGTCACCGATTTCCTGCTCGACAATGGCATGGAGGTCGTCGTCATCCCCGATCACCGCGCCCCCATCGTCACCCATATGGTCTGGTACAAGATCGGCAGCGCCGACGAGCCGCCGGGCAAGTCCGGCATTGCCCATTTCTTCGAGCATCTGATGTTCAAGGCGACCAGCAACCATGCGGCGGGCGAGCTCGACCGTGCCGTCGCCGCCATCGGCGGTTCGGACAACGCCTTCACCTCCTACGACTACACCGCCTTTCACGAGACGGTGGTGCCTCAGGCGCTCGGTGAGATGATGGGCTTCGAGGCCGACCGCATGCGCAGTCTCATCCTCAACGACGACGTCATCAAAACCGAGCGCGACGTCATCCTCGAGGAGCGCCGCTCGCGCATCGATAGCAATCCGCAGGCGGTGCTCGACGAGGAGATCGACGCCACGCTGTGGCAGAACCAGCCGTACCGCATTCCGGTCATCGGCTGGATGCAGGAGATGGAGAAGCTGAACCGCACCGACGCGATGGCCTTCTACAACAAATATTATACACCCAATAACGCCGTGCTGGTGGTGGCCGGCGATGTCGAGCCGAAAACGGTCAAGGCGCTGGCCGAAAAGACCTATGGCAAGATCGCGCGCGGCCCGGACTTGCCGCCGCGCATCCGCCCCGTCGAGCCCGAGCAGAACACCAGGCGCACGGTGACGCTGACCGACGGGCGCGTCAGCGTGCCGAGCTTTACCACGCAATGGGTGGTTCCGTCCTATCACACGGCAAAGCCCGGCGAAGCCGAAGCGCTCGACGTGCTGTCCGAAATCCTCGGCGGCGGCAACCGCAGCCGGCTCTACCAGGAGCTTGTCGTCAGGCAAGGCATCGCCGCCGAGGCCGGCGCCTTCTTCCAGGGCACCATGCTCGACGACACCAATTTCACCGTCTACGGCGCGCCGCGCGGCGATGCCAAGCTTGCCGACATCGAGGCCGCGGTCGACGCCGAGATCGCCCGCATCGCGAAAGACGGCGTCACCAGCGACGAGCTGGAAAAATCCAAGGACCGTTTCGTGCGCTCGATGATCTTTGCCCGCGACAAACAGGAGGACATGGCCAACATCTACGGCTCGACGCTCGCCACAGGCGGTAACGTGCAGGACGTCCAGCAATGGCCGGACCGCATCCGCAAGGTCACCGCCGACCAGGTCAAGGCGGTCGCTGCCCGCTATCTCAATCTCGACCACGCAACGACCGGCTATCTTCTGCCGCAAACCCAAGCTGGGAATTGATTTGATGATGAGCCAGCATGGTCCCGCTCTGTCTTCTCCCCTCGTGGGCTCCTCCCCTTCTCCCCCTGTGGGAGAAGGGGGCCGAGCGAAGCTCGGTCGGATGACGGGTGTTCCAGCTTGGCACCAACGGCACTCCGTCCAACACCCCTCAACCGTCTCGGCGCTTCGCGCCGATCCACCTTCTCCCACAAGGGGAGAAGGGAAGCGCCAGCACGCCGGCTCTCTTCTAGCAACCCTGTTCCTCTCCCTTCTCTTTGTCATCCTGCCGGCGCTTTCCGCTCGCGCCGCCATGAACATCCAGGAGGTGACCTCGTCGAAGGGCATTGCCGCCTGGCTGGTGGAGGATTATTCGGTGCCGATCGTCGCCATCCGCTTCGTCTTCGATGGCGGCGCGACACAGGATCCGCCCGGCAAGGAAGGGCTTGCCAATCTGATGAGCGGCCTGTTCGACGAAGGTGCCGGCAACCTCGACAGCGAGGCCTTCCAGATCAAGCTTGACGATGTCGGCGCCGAGATGAGCTTCGATGCGCAGCGCGACGGCATCTACGGCTCGATGCGCATGCTGGCCGAGCAGCGCGACGGCGCCTTCGACCTGTTGCGCGTGGCGGTCAACCAGCCGCGCTTCGACCAGGCGCCGATCGACCGCATCCGCTCGCAAATCCTGTCCGGCATCATCGCCAACGAGCGCGATCCCGATACGCTCGCCCAACGCAAATGGCTGGACGCGATCTACGGCAGGCATCCCTATGCGCGGCCCGACCAGGGCACCAGGCAAAGCATCGCGACGATCACGCCGGCCGATCTCAGCGCCTTCCACAAGGCAAGTTTCGCCCGTGACGGCCTGCATGTCGCGGTGGTCGGCGCCATCGACGCCGAGACGCTGAAGCAGAAGCTCGACCTGGTGTTCGGCAGCCTGCCGGAAAAGCAGGCGCTTACGCCCGTTCCCGACATCGACCTGAGGCTCGGCCAGCAGCTCGAGGTCGTTTACGACCAGCCGCAGGCCTCGCTGCAACTCGCCTATCCCGGCGTGAAGCGGAATGCGCCGGATTTCTTCGCCGCGGTGCTGATGAACGAGATCCTCGGCGGCGGCACCTTCACCTCGCGGCTGTTCGACGAGGTGCGCGAGAAGCGCGGCCTGGCCTACAGCGTCAGCTCCGACCTCGTCGACCACCAGCATTCCGAGGCGCTGTCCATCACCACCTCGACCCGCGCCGATAGGGCGGCCGAGACGCTGGCCGTGGTGCGCGACGTGGTCAAGCGCATGGCCGAGGAGGGGCCGACCGAAGCCGAGCTGGCGGCGACCAAGAAATACATGATCGGCGCCTATGCCATCAACAATCTGAATTCCTCGGGCGCGATCGCCTCAACGCTGGTCGAGATTCAGCTCGGCAAGCTCGGCATCGACTACATGCAGCGCCGCGCCGCCCTGATAAACGCGGTGACGTTGGACCAGGTGAAAGCGGTGGCGAAAAAGCTGCTCTCCGCCGAGCCGGCCGTCATGGTGGTCGGGCCGAAGCTCGGCGCGGCCAACAAGGGATGAGCCCACTTTTCCCGCACTGGCCTGCGCCGGTTGGCTCCCCCTTCTCCCCTTGTGGGAGAAGGTGTCGCCGAAGGCGACGGATGAGGGGTGCTCCAGCTTGGCATCGACCGAGCTCCGTCCAACACCCCTCAACCGTCTCGGCGCTCCGCGCCGATCCACCTTCTCCCACAAGGGGAGAAGGAAAGACGCGCCACGACCGCAAACTGCCGACAATCCGGGCGAGGGGGCATTTGCCCAAATTCGATAGCTCCGCCACGTGGGGCACCCAAAATGGCGCCTAGCTTCGGCATCGCCTTTGGCGGCGGCGGGGCGCGTGGGCTGGCGCATATCCATGTCATCGAGGCGCTGGACGAGCTGGGCATAAGGCCGGCAGCAATCGCCGGCTCGTCGATCGGCGCCATCATGGGCGCCGGCATGGCCTCGGGCATGACCGGCAAGGACATCCACGACTATACGCGCTCGATCCTCGGCCGCCGCGCCGAAGTGGCGACGCGCATGTGGCGGGCGCGGCCCGGCACTTTTGCCGAGGCGATGCAGGGCGGCCTGCGGGTCAGCCAGTTCAATGTCGAGCGCATCCTCAAGGCGTTCCTGCCCGACGCCATTCCCGAAACCTTCGCCGAATTGAAGATACCGCTGAAGGTGACGGCAACGGACTTTTATGGCCACCAGCTCGCCGTGTTCGACGAAGGCGAGCTGCATTCGGCGCTGGCCGCTTCGGCGGCGATCCCGGCGGTGTTCCGTCCGGTGATGCGCGACGGCAGGCTGCTGATCGACGGCGGCATCTACAATCCCGTGCCGTTCGACCTGATCGAGCTCGACGCCGACATCATCATCGCCGTCGACGTGGTCGGCGCGCCAACCGAGGCCGGCCGCAAATTTCCGACCTCCGTCGACCTGATGTTCGGCGCCACGCAGCTGATGATGCAGTCGATCATCGCCAGCAAGCTGAACCAGAGCCGGCCCGACATATTGATCAGGCCGGCCGTTTCGAAATACCGGGTGCTCGATTTCATGAAGGTCGAGGCGCTGATGGCCGAGACGGTGGCGATCAAGGACGAGCTGAAGCGCGAGATCGAGAAGGCGGTCGAGGCCCGGGCCAAAGCCGAAGCCATCAAGCGCACCAACCGTCTCGGCGGATGACTGTAATCAAGCGTCCGGCGTCAGCGCCCGCTGGACCATGAGCGTATCCTTCGTAAGTGGCGCGGATCAGCTCGCGATTGGCGGCCATCTCAGCCCCACTTCATCTCGCCGGTGGCAACCTTGGAGCCGATGTCGAGCGCGACGCCCATGCCGAGGCCGGGGAAGCGGGCTTCCATGGCGCTCTTCAGCGCGGCAGCGTCTTTGGCCTTGGCCAATTCTTCCTCGAACGCGACGAGATAGGTCTTGGTGTGCTCGACGCCCGAAAGGTCGGTTGCCGCCTCAGGCGTCATGTGCCCGGGCACGACAATCGCCGGCTTGCGCGCCGCGATCTTTTCGAGATTGGCGAGCCAGGCGGCGCGCAGTTCCCTGGTCGGCGTGTCGGCGGTCCAGACATGCACGCCGGCAAAGATCATCACCCCGCCGAACACCGCATTCAGCGACGGCACGAAGAGATAGCGCCGGTTGGCGAGGCCTTCCGCGGCGACGATCTCGATGGTCTCGCCATCGACGCTGAGCGTCTTGCCGTCGAATGCTTCGGGGATGACGACGTCGACTAGCGCCTGCGGGCCATTCTCCTTGAGCTGCGGCCCCCAGACGGCGAGCTTCTTTTCGACATTGCCGTTGATGGCGGCCACCGTCTCGGCCGCGGCGATCACCCGTGCCTGCGGGAACGCCTGCTTGATCGGCTTGAGGCCGAAATAATAGTCCGGGTCGGACTGGCTGACATAGATGGTGGTGAGCGTCTTGCCGGTCGCCTTGATCGCCTCGGCCACGGCCCGGCCGTCCGGGTAAGTGAAACCGCCATCGATCAGCACGGCTTCGGCGGCGCCGGAGACCAGCACCGGGGCGCGGAAGAAGCCGTTTTGCCCGGCGGGGAAATGTTTCCAGGAAAGCCCGCCTGCCGCATGGCCAAGCCCGGCGGGAGCAAAGACCGCGGCAGCGCCGGCGGCGAGGGTGGTTTTCATGATGGCTCTCCGTGTGAACATGGATGTCTCCTGGGAATGCGGAACTCGGCGGCGCGCAGCCTCGATGCCCGCAAGATGGCAAAAGCGGAATGCGTATTGAAGGCCGACAAAATAGACGTAATGTATGCCATTGCCTGACAATGAGACTGCCTCTGCCATGAGAGAAGCATGAACCTGAACCGGCTGGCCTATTTCGCGGCGGTGGTCGATGCCGGCTCGTTCACGCGGGCCGCCGAGCGGCTGGGCATCACCAAGGCGGTGGTCAGCCAGCAGGTGGCGCGGCTGGAGCGCGATGTCGGAACGACGCTGCTGATCCGCACGACGCGGCGCGTCCATCCGACCGAGGCCGGCCGAACGTTCCATGCCCGCTGCCTGCAGGTCCTGCAGCAGGCCGAGGATGCATTCGACGAGCTCGCGCAGGCCGCCGCCGAGCCGACTGGCACGCTGCGCATCGCCGCGTCCAACGACTACGGCACATCGGCGGTGGTGCCGGTGGTCGCCGCCTTCAGCGCGCGCTATCCCGCCTGCCGGGTGGAGCTGACACTGGGCGACGAGACGATCGACCTGGTTTCCGGCCACATCGACGTGGCCATCCGCGTCGGCTGGCTGGCCGATTCCAGCCTGCAGGCCCGGCGCATCGGCACCTTCCAACAATTCATGGTATGCGGCGCCGGCTTTGCAGGCCGGTTCACCGCCGGCGAACCGCAAGACCTCGCCGGGCTGCCCTTCGTCGCCAACATGGCGCTGCGCGAACCGCTGCTATGGCAATTTTCGCGCGGCGATGACGAGCAGCAGGCCGTGCGCATGCAGGCAACGATTTCGATCGACGCAACGCCGGCAGTGCTGGCAGCGGTCCGCACCGGCGCCGGCCTGTCGGTGCTGCCGGACTTTTTGGTGCGGGACGAACTGGCCGCCGGGCGGCTGGTGCAGATCCTGCCCGAGTGGCGGCTGCCCTCCGGCGGCATCTATACAGTCTACCCCGCCGCCCGCTTCCGCCCGCCCAAGGTGACGAGGTTTGTCGAGATGCTGATCGCGGCCGAGCAGAAGCTGGAGGCAGGCGGGCGGGGGCGCTGATGGGCGAAGCTGCGATCTCCCCCCTTGAGGGGGAGATGGCCGGCAGGCCAGAGGGGGTCGGTTCGACCGGGCGCGGCCTGCCTCTTGCGTCGGTAGGGGTTGGCGCATTACGCGAGACGCCCCCCTCAGCCCAGCCGGGCATCTCCCCCTCAAGGGGGGAGATTGGCTGTCATCACGGCTTGCCCATCCCAGCCGCATACTCCAGCGCCACCACGCCGTTGCTGAATTGCCTGGCCGAAATCAGCTCGAGCGGCAATTGCGCGCCGGGCGGGAACAGCAGCTTGCCCTGGCCGACGGCACCGGGGTAGCTGAGCAGCCTGATGCGGTCGACCAGGCCGTGGCGCAGCAATTCCTGCGCGACGCTGAGGCTGCCATGCACATAGATGTTGCCGCCGCTGCCTTGCTTCAGCCCTCTGACCGCGTCCGGCAACGCGCCCTGCAGCAGCTCGGCCGGCTGCCAGTCGAGCGCCTGCAAGCTGGTCGAGGCGACATATTTCGGCAGCGCGTTGAACCGGTCGGCGAAGTCTCCGGTCTCCTTGGGCCACGAGCCGGCAAAGATCTCATAGGTCGTGCGCCCCAACAGCATGGCGCCGCTGTCGGCAAGCTCGTCGTCCTTGAACTTTTGCATCTCATCGTTCCAGGCCACGCTCGGCAGCTTCTCGACCTCGGCAATGCCATCGACGCTGATGAATTCGGTGATGATGAGTTTTCTCATGGCGGGTTCCTTTCTGGCAGGGCCGAATGGCGCGGGCCTTATGCGACATGCGCCGTCAACTAGCGCGGCGCTTTTTCAGGGGGAGGGTTTTCCCTGTTCGCTTCCAAAGACCGATACCGTGGGAAAAGCTTCTCCGACCTGCCCGTCGTTCGGTCATGCCACAAGGTCCGCATCGGGGGCCGGTCTTTTTTGCCGATTGGATCTGGGTTTAGTTACGGGCTGGCTACAGGTGGGCAATACCGGCTTTCAGCAGTCCTTCGCGGACGTGCTGCACATCAGACTCCTGGGCAAAGTGCAGGGTGGCGATAAATGAATCGAGGTCGAATTGGGGATCGAGCGTTCTGATCTTGCCTAGATGCGCCGCGGCCGCGATTTCGTCGCCGAGCCAGCCGTAGCAGCCAGCGGCGAAAGCGTGCTGAGCCGAGTCCATGGTTGACAGATGCATGAAAGCTTCGATCGCCTCGCCATACTGGCGCGCGGCGAAATGCGCCTTTCCCAGATGGCTCCAGAACCTCTCCGGGTGGTGCGGGTTCAATTGCATTGCCTTGCGGATCCACTCAATTCCCTCTTCCGGCCTCCCGAGCCACGTCAATAATTCGCCTTGCTGCACCACCACGAGGTCGTAATTGGGATTGAGGGCGAGGGCGCGCTCTTGATGGTAGCGCGCAGTGGTCAGCTCATTGTTGTTCACGTTCACTGCCGCGAGAATGCGGTGGACATCGGCATCGTTGTTGTCCAGCGCCAGCGCCCTGTCCAGCGCTGCCATGATGTTGTTCCAGACCGCATCCCTGTCTTCGCACCAGTTATGGACCCAGGCCTGGCCAAGAATGCAGGCCCGCCAGGCATGGGCATGGGCATAATCGGGGTCGAGCGTGACGGCCCTTTCTATCAAGGTTTGCGCGCGTTCATTATCCGCAACCGTGCTTCGGTGATGCAGCACCTTGGCAGCAAGCACACATTCATACGCGGCCATGTTTGCAGGTTTCGCCCGCGCGAGCTGGTCCCGCTGAGCCGCCTCGACACGACCGGGCAGCGTGGCTGCGATCGCCGCGGTCACCTCATCCTGAATCGCGAATATGTCGTCTAGCTTCCGGTCATACTTGTCTGCCCAAATATGAGCGTCGTTCGCCGTGTCGATGAGCTGAACCGTCACGCGCACCCTGTCGCCGATCTTGCGGACGCTTCCCTCCACCAGGTATTGGACGGTGAGTTTCTCGGCCACCTCGCGCACATTCACGGCGCGGTTCTTGTAGACGAAGCTGGAATTGCGCGAGATGACGAACAGCTCATGGTGGCGGGACAGTTCGGTGATGATGTCCTCGGTCAGTCCGTCCGCGAAAAATTCCTGCTCGGGGTCGCCGCTCATGTTGGTGAATGGCAGCACCACTATCGAAGGTTTCGAGATGGATCGCTTTGCCTCGACTTCCGGCAGGGCAGGACTATCAAACCCAACGCGATAGAGGCGAACCGGGCGGCTGATGTTCTTTAACGTCTTCTCGCCCAGGTCCTCCATGGCAATTTCGAGACGGTCGGCAATTTGGGTCGCCACCGCTGCGGTCACGCAGATACCGCCGACGTCGGCGAGTTGCTCGATGCGCGAGGCAATATTGACGCCGTCGCCGAAAATATCCTCATCGTCGAAAATGATGTCGCCGAGATTTATGCCGATCCTGAATTCGATACGCCGTTCTTGCGGCACATCCGAATTGCGCCGTTTCATGCGCTGTTGGATTTCCACGGCGCATTTCACGGCATCGGTCACGCTCTGGAACTCAACGAGCATGCCGTCTCCGGTGGTCTTGATGATCCGGCCCTTGTTCTTCGCGATGGCGGGATCGACCAGTTCTATGCGATGGGTCCGAAGACGTGCGAGCGTGCCGGATTCGTCGGCCTCCATTAGCCGACTGTAGCCCGCCATATCGGCAGCCAGAATTGCGGCTAGTCTCTGTTCCATCGCTTGAACCAAAAACCAAGCCTATCCTTCCTGGGCTGCCAAATCCAGCAATTTGGGCTTGTGGCTGAATCAAGACGTCTTCTACCGCAGCAGCAAGAAAGGGCGGATCAGAACCTTCCGCCTTCCGCCAGGTGGCTGCGAACTTGATCGCATCAATCGCGGGAGGGATCCGCGCGGCGTCAAGCTCGTCGAGGCGATATATTTCAGCAGCGCGTTGAACCGGTCGGCGAAATCTCCGGTTTCCTTGGGCCACGAGCCGGCAAAAATCTCATAGGTCGTGCGCCCCAAAGCATGGCGCCGCTGTCGGCAAGCTCGTCGTCCTGATTTCATCATTCCAGGTCACGCCCGGCAGCTTCTCGACCTCGGCGATGCCATCGACGCTGATGAATTCGGTGACGATGAGTTTGGTATAGCGGGCTCCTGATGGTCGGGGGACGGATGGCGCGGGCGTTTTGCGACCGCTCCGTGAAAAAAATATCGCGGCGGCTTGTTGTTTTAGCCGATTTCGGACACAAATGCCGGCGGCCGGATGGCCGGGCCGTTTGATGATGCAGTCGATCTCGCCAATAATGGCGGCTCCTCATTCGCCTGCCTGACGCGGTCGATCACCGCCTCAACTTGATTTTGAGAACGGCCGCTCGACCCACCCCGACCTCTTCTCGAAGGTGAATGTCACCGTGTGCTGCGCTCAGCCTATTGGACACGCACGGTGTTAGTCTTGACAACCTGCGGGTAGGCGAGCTCTCTATGACAAGAGCTTAGCAACCACGATTCCCTCACGAAATTTTTATGAATCTTGCCTCTTCTACTGAAGAACCCCTTTCCCTGGAAGTTGAAGACAGCAAGACTAACTTTCTGTCGCCGCTTCTCGTTGATGAGAACGAACATGAAGTAATCGCGGAAGCGGTGGCCACCTGAGATGTGGCGGCGATGTTCGAACATCTGGCCGGCTGGCTGTCCTCCGATAGGATGAAGAACGG